>NZ_JAEKJR010000003.1 GCF_017303155.1 Microbulbifer salipaludis | reverse complement strand
TGACGACAATAGAGTTGTGGAACCACCTGATCCCTTGCCGAACTCAGAAGTGAAACGCAACATCGCCGATGGTAGTGTGGGGCTTCCCCATGTGAGAGTAGGTCATCGTCAGGCTTCTAAATAAAAGAAAGGGCCACCCATTTGGGTGGCCCTTTCTTTATTTGGGATACGGTGAATTACTGCCACTACCTCGCAGCGCAAAGCGCTGCCATGTGACCGGCCATGCTCCGCAGGAGCAAAGCCGGGGGCGCCGAAAGGCGCCGGGATGCCGTACCACGCGCCGCGATGGCGAGCACCGCTCGCCACCCACTGTAGGTCATCGTCCCACTCGTGGGTACTGACTCTCTAACTCCTCCCTTTACCCGAAACCTCAGTCCTTCTTTCTTCACCCCCCCCCCCAACCCACCGTCGTTTTTTTAGACGGTCGCGCAAACCCAGCAACGACGCCACTCTCACCCAATATCCCATACTTACCCACAGGTCTGTCCAAGGTTTCTGTGTGTAACATGCCTGTGGATAACTGGGAAAATATTTTGAAAATCAATTCTTAATCAAAGCGGCTTCCGTTCACCTGGCGGCTCACCTCGGGTGTATTGCAAAGTTACTCACGTAGTTACACATGGACCCTTACTGAAAATTAATCCTCGCACTCGACACTCCGAGCTGGTACATTGCCCACAAATAAATTGTGCACAACTTAAATGGATACTGAGGAGAATCTAATGAGCGACATTTTCACCATCCCTGTGCAGGCCAATGATGGGCAAGAGTCCACACTGGCGCAGTACAAAGGCAAAGTCCTGCTGATCGTCAATACGGCAAGTAAGTGTGGATTTACCCCTCAATACAAAGGCCTGGAAGACCTTTACCAGAAATACAAGGATAAGGGGCTCGTGATTCTCGGTTTTCCCTGCAACCAGTTTGGTAAGCAGGAACCGGGGAGTGATAGCGAGATACAGGAGTTCTGCACGTTGAATTATGGCGTGAGCTTTCCCGTATACGCCAAGCTGGATGTAAATGGCGCTGATGCGCATCCGCTGTTTACCCAGCTCAAGAAGTCCGCGCCGGGCATTCTGGGAACTGAGGGAATCAAGTGGAACTTCACTAAGTTTCTGGTGAACCGTGAGGGCGAGGTGGTGAACCGCTATGCGCCCAAGGACAAACCGGAATCACTGGCAGAAGACATTGAAAAACTGCTTTGACAGGAGGGGGCGCCGTGTCTTCAGACAAGGAGCTAGATTCCCTCAATCTTGACCGGCAATTGTGTTTTGCACTTTATGCGGCGTCGCGGGCGATGACCCGTGCCTATCAGCCAATGCTGCGTGAGCTCGGCATTACCTATCCGCAATACCTGGTGTTGCTGGTGTTGTGGCAGTGGGAAAACGAGGGGCGTGAGCTAGAGGAATGTACGGTGAGCGCACTGGGCGAGCAGTTGATGCTGGATTCCGGCACCCTCACGCCTTTGCTCAAGCGCATGGAGGTGCAAGGTCATGTGACCCGGGCGCGCAGTAAACGGGATGAGCGAGTGACGCTGATTCGTATCACTACTTCTGCCCAGCAACTGCGGCAGGATGCGAAAGTCTGGCGCGATAAGGCGTTGAGCGGGTTGTCGCTACCGCGCGCGCGCATGGCTGCGCTGCACGAAGAGTTATGGGCGTTGCTGGCGGAGCTTCGCGCCGCCACGGTATCTTAGGATGTGTTGTCGCCATGCGACTAAAAAATAATAATATTTTGCGCTGGATGTCTTAATTTGCCGGTTTTTTAGGATGGTTGTTGATGTGGGGGCGTTTCGGGCATATAGTTCGGAGCGACCGGCTGGATCAACCCGGGAGCACATGGGCCGCATCAGATGCGGCCTCCCGGGCCAGCGTAGTAACCACGTACACCAGTGATCCATTGGCACGACAACGAAAACCGCAATCATGAACGCCATAGTTTCCGATGACTCCATTTGGACGGATGCGAGGCCCAAGGGGGTTCGCTTAAATCCCGTTACCGTTTTTTCTTTCCGCCCGGTGCACCCCTGCAGCGCGCCCTGTGACTCCCTCCTGCGACTAGCAAGCCTGCTACGACTGCCGCGCTGCGGCATATAATTTTATCCCCATACCCGTCTACAGAATTCCGTACTTAATTTGAGCGGTGCATAGACAGCGGCGTCACCGCTGTTTAGCCTCGGGCCAGACTAGGAGAAGAGCCCTGATGAACACTAAAAAAGATAAATTAGTCATTTTTGATACTACCCTGCGCGATGGTGAGCAGAGCCCCGGCGCTTCCATGACCAAGGACGAAAAGGTCAGGATCGCCAGTATGCTGGAGCGGATGCGGGTCGATGTGATCGAGGCAGGTTTTGCCATTGCCAGCCAGGGTGATTTTGAAGCCGTGCAGGCAGTGGCGGAGACCGTCAAGGACTCGACCATCTGCAGCCTCGCCAGAGCGGTGGAGCCGGATATTCTGCGTGCCGCGGAATCGCTGAAGAAGGCAAACTCCTCCCGCATTCATACCTTTATTGCCACCTCACCGATCCACATGAAGTACAAGCTGCAGATGGATCCTGAGGATGTGCTGCGGCAAGCGGTTGCCGCCGTCAAGCTTGCGCGTCAGCACACCGATGATGTGGAGTTTTCTCTGGAAGACGGAAGTCGCTCCGAGCCGGAGTTCATGTATCGCATCATCGAGGAGGTGATCAAAGCGGGTGCGGGTACCATCAATATCCCCGATACCGTAGGTTATGGTGAACCCGGCGAGTATGGCGCCATGTTCCGCCGGGTCATCGAAAATGTACCGAACTCTGACAAGGCCATTTTCTCCACCCATTGCCACAATGATCTCGGGCTGGCGGTCGCCAACTCCCTGTCGGCAGTGATGAATGGCGTGCGCCAGGTGGAGTGCACCATTAATGGCCTCGGCGAGCGCGCGGGCAATGCCTCTCTCGAAGAAATTGTGATGGCGGTGCGAACCCGTCAGGATCTCTACCCGGTCGAGACCGGGGTGGATGCTTCGCACATCGTGCCAACCTCCCGCCTGGTATCGTCGATCACTGGCTTCCCGGTACAGCCCAACAAGGCCATCGTCGGGGCCAACGCATTTGCCCATGAATCCGGCATTCACCAGGATGGCGTGCTCAAACATCGCGAAACCTATGAAATCATGCGCGCGGAAGACGTTGGCTGGGGGCAGAATCGATTGGTACTTGGTAAGCATTCGGGGCGCGCTGCGGTAAAGGCGCGCTACGAGGAGCTTGGCGTTACCTTTGCGGATCCCGCAGAGTTCAACGTTCTTTTCCAGCGCTTCAAGGATCTCGCCGACAAGAAGCACGAGATTTTCGATGAAGACCTGCAGTCGCTGATTTCCGGTGCTGCCGATCCGGTAGAGCATTATCAGCTGGCAGACCTGGAAGTGCGCAGCAAGAGTGGCTGCTACCCCCAGGCTCACCTCGAGCTGCTGATCGATGGTGACAAGAAAACCTGCAGTGCCGAGGGTAGCGGCCCCGTGGACGCTACCTTCAAGGCCATTGAGTCTGTGGTCGGGAGTCAGGCCGATCTGAAACTGTATTCCGTGAATGCTGTGACACAGGGAACCGATTCCCAGGGAAGCGTGACCGTGCGCCTGGAGCGGGATGGAAGGCTGGTCAATGGCGTGGGCGCGGATACCGATATTCTCGTGGCGTCCGCCAAAGCGTATCTGGATGCGTTAAACTTGCTGGCCAGCCAAAGCCCCAAGCCACAGGGCGTTTGATCGACCAACACAGCGGAATTTATCGTGAACGAACGACAGCGGACGGAATATCTTTCGGCACTGGGTGTTACCAGCTATATGCCGCGTTTCTGTCTGCCGTTGGCACCGGACCCGGTGCAGGCTCTTCTTCCTCCCCCTGTGGATGCACCTCAGGAGGCCCCGCGTGGGGTCTCCGCGGTGATGGCGGCTGCGGGCGTCGTCACGGAAGCCCCCGTGGTTGCGGATCAGGCGGCGCAAACCGGAATGGATCCATCGCCATCGTACGATCAACAGGTATCGGATGTGGGGCGGGTAATCGGCAGTATCACTGCGGAATCCCGAGTCAGCGCCAGTGCCCCCAAGGCGACTCCGGTCGCGCCGCCGCAACGGCAAGTGGCTCCTTTTGTATTGAGTAGCTGGCGGTTGGGTGATGAGTTGTTGGCGGTGGATAGCCGCGAACCTGGAGTTGCGCTGCCGGTGGAGTCATTGTTCGGCAATATTGCCCGTGCGCTCGACTGGCACGGCCTGGAATCTGAGCGCAATAAACTCCGCTGGCCGCTGGCTGAAAACCCGTTTGCGGCAGCCGCCGGGGCTGAGGATGCAAAAGACACTTGCACAAGCTGGCTGGAGGCCGCCTGCGCCCGCAAGCCGGTCAAATCCATCTGGCTGATGGGCGTGCCTGCACAGGAGTTCTGTGCACCGGTCGCCATGACCGACGCGGTGGGGGACTGGGAGGGTGTGCGCGTGGTATTCATGCCAAGCCTCACGGAGTTACTGGAAGCGCCCGCGCGCAAGCGCGAAGTCTGGAACATGCTGCGCCGCTTGTACCCGGAGCAGACGCGGCGCTGAGCCGCGGTGCCCACAAGTACCCCTTCACATCACACGCTGCTGAACACGGAAGTTGCCTCAGTGAATGCATCCCCCTCAAATCCACTGGCCAGTTTCGGTTGCCGTTATGCCTGAACTCTCCCTGCACCTGCAGCAGGCCGTCGAGTCCGACTGCGACGCCCTGGCAGTACTGGCGCGCAGCGCACACTCACATCCCTGGAGCGCTGCTCAGTATCGTGGCAGCCTGGAGTCCGGCCATGTCTGTTGGATATTGCGTGATGGTGATGATCCGACGATTGCCGCCTGCTGTGTGGTAAGCCGCTTGTTTGATGAAATCGAAATTCTCGATGTAGCAGTTGCGCCGCAGTGGCGACAACAGGGTGTGGCTGCGTACTTGCTGCAGGAAATCTTTTCTCGCCTGCCGGCAGACGTTGCACGGGTTCTATTGGAGGTGCGCGCCTCCAACCGCCCGGCGCGCGCGCTGTACCGCAAACTCGGGTTTTCCGAAGACGGCCGCCGCAAAAACTACTATCCGAAGCCGGATGGGAGCCGGGAAGACGCGCTGCTGATGAGTCTGGTATTGTAGGCCCCGCCATCAGGGGCGAGCTTGAACCGTCCTGCCTGCGCTCTCAGTATTAAACCCGCGCCAATTTTCGGAACCCGCATGCCAGCCAATCGCACCCATCCGTCCCTGCTCGAAGGCCCGGTCGCGGCCCATCTGCGTCGTCTGGCATTGCCCATGGTGTGGGGGATTCTCGCCACCATGTCGTTTAACGTGGTCGACACCTACTTTGTTGCGCAGTTGGGTGACGCACCGCTGGCGGCCATGAGTTTTACCTTTCCTGTGGTGATGGTCATCAACGCACTGGCAATTGGGCTGGGTGCAGGCACCTCCTCTGCGGTCGCGCGCGCGTACGGCGCTGGCGATATGGCGCGGGTTCGCCAATTGGTGAGTGATGCGACCCTCCTGGCTTTGCTGGTTGCGCTCGTTGTCAGTGCTGTGGGCTTGCTGACCGTTGACCCCCTGTTCCGCTTGCTGGGCGCTGAACCCGACCTGCTGCCGCTCATCGCAGAATACATGGTGCCCTGGTATCTGGGTGCGGTGTTCGCCGTGGTACCCATGGTTTCCCTGTCCGCGCTGCGGGCCATCGGTAACAGCGCGATCACCGGCAGAATCCTGATGGCGGTGGCGCTGTTCAACCTGATTCTCGATCCTTTACTGATATTCGGTTTGTTCGGGTTTCCGCGCCTGGAGCTGCAGGGCGCTGCGCTGGCTACGGTCATTGCACGGGGCTTAAGTTTTGTGATTGCTGCGTATGTACTGGTGCGGCGAGAGCAGATTCTCGTTTGGCCCAGCTGGCAGTGGCCAGCACTGCGGGATTCCTGGCGCACAATGCTGGCGGTCGGGCTGCCGGCTATCGCCACCAACGTGATTATTCCCATGTCGGGTGGTGTGGTGGTGGCGCTTGTCGCTGCCCACGGTATCGACGCGGTTGCGGGACTGGGGGTTGCCCTGCGCATCGAGCCCGTAGCCCTGATTGTGTTCTATGCACTGTCGTCGGTCGTGGGGCCGTTTATGGGACAAAATGCCGGCGCCGGGAAATACGATCGCCTGTTGCAAACCGTGGCCGTGCTGGCAAGGTTCTGTATTATTTTCGGGCTGGTGTTGGCCGTGGTGCTCTGGCTCGTTGCCGGCCCGATGGTCTCCCTGTTTAGTGACTCGCCCCAGGTGATGGCGGTGGCCGTGGCGTACCTGTGCCTGGTCCCTTTCAGTTATGCGGGCTACGGGTTTGTGATGTCGGCCAATGCGGCCTTCAATGGCCTGGGGCATCCGTTGCCGGCCACCTTTATTTCGTTTCTTCGGGTACTGGGCGTTTACTTGCCGCTGGCCTGGTTGGGCAATCATTTTTGGGGTATTCAGGGGTTGTTTGTCGCCACCCTGGTTTCCAACCTGGTCCTCGGGGCTTTGGCCTGGTGGTGGTTGCGAGGGTATCTTCAGGGCCACCATGCCGAGTTGAGTCGCGCTGCGGCGGGCAGTGGCGCAGAACTAAAGTAAGTCATGCCTTGCCGGGAGCATGTGTGGGTGGGTATCTATCCCAGTTTATGCGCAATGGACTCTGGCCAACAGCAACACCGTAGTGGCAATGCCTGTTAGCCAGCGCCGCGACTCGAACTGTGAGTCCCGGCTGTGCCCTTAGATGGCTTGCGTGGCCTGCTCGAGCCAGGCTTTCGTTTTGTCACTGACCAGTGGCAGCAGGGTATCATTTACCTTTTGATGGTAGTTGTTGAGCCACTTGCGTTCGCCGTCCGTCAGTAATTCCGCCTCGATCAGGCGGTGTTCGATCGGCGCCAACGTCAGCTCTTCGAATTCCAGGAAACCTGGATACTCTGCGCATTCTTTCACGAAGATCAGATTCTCGATGCGGATACCGTATTCACCGGCGAGGTAAAAACCCGGCTCGTTGGAAACGATCATGCCGGCTTCCAGGGGCACACTGGTGTGGGCCTTGCCGATGCGCTGCGGTCCTTCGTGCACGCTGAGGAAGCTGCCTACACCGTGACCAGTACCGTGGGCGTAGTCGAGCCCGGCATCCCACAGGGATTTGCGGGCAAAGGCGTCGATCTGCTCGCCGCAGGTGCCTTTGGGGAACCGCAGGGTGGCGATGGCGATATGCCCTTTGAGTACCCGGGTGAAATGCTCCTTGGCCTGTGTGGGGAACTCTCCCAGCGCCACCGTGCGGGTGACATCGGTGGTGCCATCCGGATACTGGCCGCCGGAGTCGATCAGATAAAGACCCTCTGCCTTCATTGGCAGGCTGGATTGCGGGGTCACCCGGTAGTGCACAATAGCCCCGTTCCCCTGATAGCCGGAGATGGAATCAAAGCTGTCGTCGGTAAACCCTTCTCGTTGTTCCCGTTTCTCACGCATTAGCTGTACCGCCTCCAACTCGCCAAAGCCTTCTCTCTTTACGGCATCAGGCAGCTCGGCGAGGAATTCGCACAGGGCGGCGCCGTCACGGATGTGGGCGGCGCGGCTGCCTTCCAGTTCAACCGAGTTTTTTTGCGCTTTGGCGCCGGTAATCGGATCGCGCTCCAGAAGTACCTGGATTTCGCGGCTTCTGAGTTGCTGCAGGGTCCAGCAGTTGGTGAGCTGTGGATCTGCCCATACCCGCTGTACATGCTGGCGCTCGGCGGCGCTGAACAGTGCGGCTTTGTCGTTGACCAGTTCGACCTGAGTGCCCAGGTGTTGGCGTAGGGCGTCACCGCTGGCGCTTTCTGCCAGATAGAGGGTGGCGCTGCCGTCGGTGTAGAGAAAGCCCATGCAGAGGGCCACCGGGAGGTGCGGGATATCACTGCCGCGGATGTTGAACAGCCAGGCGCAGACTTCGGGGTTGGCGAGCCACAGGGCATCCTGCTTTTTGTCGGCGAGCAGGTGGGCGATACGCTGCCGCTTGCTGTCGGAGCCCTCGCCGGTAAAGGTTTGTGGGTGCGGGCGCGCGGGGCCGCATGGTGTGGCGGGGCGGTCCTGCCAGATGTGGTCGATGGGGTTGGTGTCGAGGGCGCGCAGCTCGATGCCGCGTTCGCCGAGACGTTGTTTCAGCGGCGCGAGGCCCGGTTCGGTGTGCAGCCGCGGGTCGTAGCCGAGGACGTCGCCTTCACCGAGGGCGTCGCAGAGCCAGTCGGCGATGGCGCTGGGTGCCAGTTCGCCTTGCTCGATGGTCTGGTCGCCAATCTGTTGCTTGGCCTGGATGGTGTAGCGGCCATCGACAAACAGGGCGGCGCGATTGGTAGTGACGGCGGCGAGACCGGCGGACCCATCGAAGCGGGTGAGCCAAGCGAGGCGTTCATCGGCGGCGGGCACGTACTCGTTCTGGTACTCGTCGCACCGAGGGACCAGGAAGCCCTGTACCTGTTGTGTGAATAGCGCCTGTTGCAGTGCTTCCAATCGTTCCTGACTCATTATTCACCTCGTTCTTTGGGATGTCGTAGCGGATGCAATGACCGGGGACAACTTGCGAGACACGAGCTAGGCGCTCCCCCGGTGACCTATCCCTGGGGGGCCGGCTGCGGCCATCCAAGCCGCAGACAGTCCCGCTAGTTGTGCCCGGTCATTACACCCTTTACATCGTATCTTGCTGCCACTCGAAACCGAGCCAGCCAGTTTTAGCCGCAGTCTAGGCCCCCCGAATCGCCATTTCCAGCGCTACCGGCGCGCCAGACGTGTATAATGCGCGCCTGTTTTTTATCCAGTTTCAAGTTGCATTATGGGTCAGTCTTCAAGCCTGGCGGGCATCAATGGCCGCCGCACCTTTGCCATCATCTCCCACCCGGACGCCGGTAAAACCACGGTGACCGAAAAGCTGCTGCTGTTCGGGAATGCCATCCAGCTGGCGGGCTCGGTCAAGGGCAAGAAGGGGCCGCACGCGCGCTCCGACTGGATGACCATGGAGCAGGAGCGGGGCATCTCCGTGACATCTTCCGTGATGCAGTTTCCTTATAAACAGCGCGTGGTAAACCTGCTGGACACCCCGGGGCACGAGGACTTCTCGGAGGACACCTACCGGGTTCTGACGGCGGTGGACTCTGCGCTGATGGTCATCGACGGGGCCAAGGGTGTTGAGGATCGCACCATCAAGCTGATGAACGTGTGTCGCCTGCGCACCACGCCGATCCTGTCGTTTATCAACAAGCTGGACCGGGATATCCGCGATCCCATCGAAGTAATGGATGAGATCGAGGAGGTGCTGAACATTCAGGCGGCGCCGATCAACTGGCCGCTGGGTTCCGGCAAGTTGTTCAAGGGGGTGTACAACCTCTACACCGACACTATTCATGTGTTCAAGCAGGGGCAGGGCCACACGATTCCCGAAGACATCCAGATCCAGGGGTTGGACTCCGATGAGGCGACCGCGCTGCTGGGTGAGGACGCGGAGGAGATTCGCGAGGAAATCGACCTGGTGCGCGGCGCGACCCACGAGTTTGATCTGGAAGCCTATCGAGCGGGCAAATTGACGCCGGTGTTTTTCGGTACCGCGCTGGGTAATTTCGGTGTGCGCGAGATGCTGGATGGGTTTGTAGAGTGGGCGCCGGGCCCGCAGTCCCGCGCCACCAACGAGCGCGAAGTGCAGCCTGATGAGGACAAATTTTCCGGTTTCGTTTTCAAGATTCAGGCAAACATGGATCCCAAGCACCGCGATCGCATTGCCTTTATGCGCGTGTGCTCCGGCACCTATAACCGCGGCATGAAAATGAAGCATGTGCGTATTGGCAAGGACGTAAAAATTGCCGATGCGGTGACCTTTATGGCCGGCGACCGCACCCATGTGGAAGAGGCAATCGCAGGGGATATTATCGGCCTGCACAACCATGGCACTATCCAGATTGGCGATACCTTTACCGAGGGTGAGAGCCTGAAGTTTACCGGTATCCCCAATTTTGCCCCGGAGCTGTTTCGTCGTATTCGCCTGAAAGACCCGCTGAAACTCAAGCAGCTGCAGAAAGGGCTGCAGCAGCTGTCCGAAGAGGGCTCGACACAGGTGTTCTTCCCGCTGGACAACAATGACATCATTGTTGGCGCGGTGGGGGTGCTGCAGTTTGAAGTGGTCGCGTATCGTCTCAAGGACGAGTACAAGGTGGAAGCCATTTACGAAAACGTCAATGTAAACACCGCGCGCTGGGTCGACAGTGAAAGTGCCAAGGAGCTGGAAAACTTCAAGCGCAAGGCGAGTATTAACCTGGCCCTGGACGGCTCCGGACACCTGACGTATCTGGCCCCCACGCGGGTGAACCTGCAGTTGGCGCAAGAGCGTTATCCGGATGTGCGCTTTTATGCGACCCGGGAACACTGACGTCCGCAATCAAATAGCAGTACTTACGCAGTAACCTTTGAGAAGAGATGATGACCGTGACTGTTGCCAAGAAAACCACGATTCCCACGCAATTGCCGGACGAAATGCCGCGCAGCGGCAACTGGTTTACCCGCGGCGTTGGCCTGTTGATGGTGAAAGCGCTGGGCTGGCGTATCCACGGGGAATTCCCGCAAGAAAAAAAGGTGATGGTGGCATTGGCCCCGCACACTTCCAATTGGGACTTTGTGGTCGCAATGCCGTTTATCCTGGCCCTTGGCCTGAAGGCATCCTGGCTGATGAAGAAGGAAGCCTTTTTCTTCCCGTTTAAAGGCCTGTTTAAATGGCTTGGCGGTATTCCTACGGATCGCTCTGCGGCCGGCGGCATGGCCAAGCAGGTGGCGAGTCAATTCCGTCAAAATGAAAAAATGTGGGTTGCCATCACCCCGGAAGGGACCCGCAAGAAGACGGCAAAGTGGAAGAACGGTTTCCTGCGTATCGCCTATGCGGCGAATGTACCGGTGGTGCTGATTGCCTGGGATTTTCCCAGCAAGCAGATTTGCGTGGACTCCGTTTATCGCCCCACCGGTAATCTGGAAACCGATATGCGGGAAATTCAGCGACGTTTCCATAAATACCAGGGCCGGAATCCGCAACACCAGACGGATCTTGACGAGGCGGCCTGACGTTTACTGGAGGCATAAGCCATGACAATCGTCATAACACTGTGTGTCTCCTTTGCGATATTTTCCCTAGTGATCTGGGGCCTGATGCAAATGCGGACGCCGCGCTTCCGGATGGAGAGAGCGGACTTCCTGCGTGGTCTGGAAACCGTGATTGTCGGGCAAGCGGACGAAAATGCATGGCGAATGCTGATCAGCTACCCCATGCGCCATGACCCTGCTCTGGAAGCCCTGCGGCTGGAATGCCTGCAAATCGAAGATGATGAATACACTGGTAAGCTCCCGTATCTGTTTACCGACACTGGCCTGGAAAGGCTGCGTGACCTGCGCGAGCGTTTGCTGGCACTGCCGTCGCACGATGAACCCGAATAAATTCTGATAACAATCTCAATGCTGTAACTGGAGAAATCATGTTCAAACCCCTGAAGAGTGTTGCCGGCGGGCTGGCCGCCGCACTGGTGGCGATCAGTGCCCAGGCTATTCCCCTGAAACAGGAAGATATGTCGGTGGCGGAGGTGCTGCGAGACCGCGCACTGGAGTCCTCGGATGCCTACAGCATTGTCGAGTCCCTGACCGTGGAAGTGGGCCCCCGTCGTGCGGGTACCGAGGGGGACGAGCGTGCAGTGGCCTGGGCGCAGGAGAAGATGAAGGCTTTGGGGTTTGATCGGGTCTACACCGAGCAAATTGATGTGAAGCGCTGGGCCCGCGGCCATGCCCATGCGGAAGTGACCGCGCCTTACCCCCAGCCGTTGGTAGTGTCATCCCTGGGCTATGGAGCCTCTACGCCAGAGGGGGGGCTCACCGCTGAAATCGTTGAGTTCGCCGATGTTGAAGCGCTGATGAAGGCGCCGGCGCGCAAGGTGAAGGGAAAAATCGCGTTTATCAACAAGCGTATGGGCCGTGCGCGTACCGGTGAGGGCTATGGTCCCGCGGTACAAGGGCGTAGCAAGGGCATGCGCGCTGCCGCCGAGAAGGGCGCCGCGGCCATGCTGTTGCGCTCCGTGGGCACCGATTCTGACCGCTTCGCACACACGGGCATGATGTCGATCGACGGTGTTGCGAACCCGGTACCGGCGCTGGCACTGTCCGCGCCTGACGCCAACCTGCTGGAGGCCATGCTCAAGCGTGGCAAGCCGGTGGAAGTGAAGCTGAATGTGCACAACGAAGCACTGGCAGATGGCCCCTCGTTCAATGTGATCGGTGAAGTTGTAGGCCGCGAGAAGCCGGAAGAAGTGGTTCTGATTGGCGCACACCTGGATAGCTGGGATGAGGGCACAGGAGCGCTGGACGACGGTGCCGGTGTGGCGATCGTGATGGAAACCGCGCGTCTTATTTCCGAACTGCCTCAGCGTCCGCGCCGTACCCTGCGGGTTGTGCTGTTCGGTGCTGAGGAGATCGGCCTGGTAGGTGCGAAGCAGTATGTGGATGCGCACCAGAACGAGCTGGACAACATCATCATGGTGTCCGAATCGGACTTTGGTGCTGGCAAGATCTGGCGCTTTGACACTCGCATTCCAGAGAGCAAATTTGTGATCGCCGACCAGATGATGCAGCTGTTGGCACCTCTGGGCATCGAGCGCGGTAACAACAAGACTTATGGTGGCCCCGACAGCAGTGTGTTCGTGGCGCAGGGCGTACCGGCCATGGGGCTGTTCCAGGATGGTACCGACTATTTCGATTACCACCATACCCCCAACGATACCTTGGACAAGGTAGACCCCGAAAACCTCAAGCAGAATGTGGCGGCCTGGGTCGTGATGTCGTTCCTCGCTGCAGAAATGGAAGGGGATTTTGGCCGGGTGCCCACCGAGCACTAAGCCTGTTACCTGGTTCCCTTCTCAAAGCCCCGCAATCTGTGGGGCTTTTTTTTGCCCCAGATATTGCGAGTGTCTTACCTGCCGCTCAATTGACAAGGCCATGCCTGCTCGTCATGCTGGCGGCACCTCAATCAGGCAAGTCAAGGAATACGTTATGGCCAATATCACCCTGAAAGGAAACCCCGTCACAACCGTTGGTGAACTGCCGGCGGTCGGTAGCGATGCACCGGCATTTACCCTGGTGCAGGGAGATCTGTCTGAGCTCACTCTGGATGATCTTGCGGGCAAGCGTGTGGTGCTGAATATTTTTCCGTCTGTAGACACGCCAACCTGCGCGACCTCGGTACGCACGTTCAATGAAAAGGTCGCATCTCTGGATAATACCGTGGTGGTGTGTGTGTCTGCGGATCTACCGTTTGCCATGGCGCGCTTCTGCGGTGCCGAGGGCATCGAAAATGTAAAACTGGGATCGGCGTTCCGCGCAAGCTTCGGTAAGGATTACGGCGTAGACTTTGAGACTGGCCCATTAAAAGGTCTACTCTCCCGTGCGGTGGTTGTGATCGACGAAAACGGCAAGGTTGCCTACACCGAACAGGTGGCTGAAACGGCCGATGAACCGAGCTACGAGGGCGCCATCAGCGCGCTCTGACAACCATTCGGTTTTTACTTTTAAAAGAACGCCGCGACAACTGTCGCGGCGTTTTTGTTTAGGCGATTGATGGGCTGCCTGTATCGTCAGCGATGCTGCCCGCGCAAATCCAGCACGGTTTCCTGCAGCGCTTCGGCTTTCACTTCTGCGGCGGTCAGGGGATCGCCTGCCACCACACACACGCGCGACCAGAAACGCCGGGGCAGGGTGCTGAATGCGTTGCCGTCCTTGTGGCTGAAGAAACTGCCCCATAAACCGCGCAGGGCCATGGGAATCACCGGCACCGGGGTGCGCTGCAGAATTTTTTCGATCCCGGCCTTGAAAGGCTGCAGTTCGCCATCTTTGGTTAGCTGGCCTTCCGGGAAAATACACAGCAGGTCACCATCCTTCAGTCCCTGTTCGATCTCCGCAAACGCCTGTGCATAGCCGTCCGGGTCCTGCTGTTTGGAGCAGATCGGGATGGCGCGGCTTGTCTTGAAAATAAAGTGCAGCACCGGGATTTCATAGATCGGTTTGTACATGATAAAGCGGATAGGTCGGCGCACGGCACCGGCCAGCAACAGCGCATCCACATAGCTCACATGGTTACAGGCAATAATCGCTGGCCCCTCGGCGGGGATGCGTTCGAGCCCCTTGTGTTTTACCCGGTACATGGTGTGGGAGAGCAGCCATATCAGCAGGCGCATCGCAAACTCCGGGACCTTGGCAAAAACGAATACGGCGACTGCCGCGTTCATCAGCGCCATGATCAGGAAAAATTGCGGGATGGTCGCCCCGAGCAGGTTCAGAAACACAATGCCCAGCACTGCCGCTACCACCATGAACAAGGCATTGAGCACATTGTTTACCGCGATAATCCGCGCGCGAATATTCGGGTCCGAGCGCTCCTGCATCATGGCGTAGAGAGGCACAATAAAGAAACCACCGAATATGCCGATCAATGTCAGGTTGATCAGAATACTCAGAGAGCCCTCCGCCGCCCAAAATGCGGCCACGGTTGTTTCGGCCGGTGGCTGGTAGCCTCCGGTTGTGAACGCCAGTAAAACCCCGGCAATCGTCAAGCCGGCCGCACCGATAGGTACCAGCCCCAGCTCCACGCGCCCACCAGACAGTCGCCCGCACAACAGCGACCCGACGGCGACGCCAATGGTGAAGCAACACAGCAGCAGAGTCACCAGCGATTCGCTGCCCCCAAGTACATTGCGGGTGAGACTGGGAATCTGGGTGAGGTATGCGGCGCCGAGCAACCAGAACCAGGAGATGCCGATAATGGCGTAAAACACGGCTGGTTTTTTCAGTGCTTCCCGCAACATCCTGCGGGTTTGGCTAACCGGGTTGTAGTTGATCTTCAGCTCTGGCACTGGTGCCTCGGCGGAGGGAATGGCTCTGGAAATCGAATAGCCCAGGCCGGCGGTGGTCAGGATGATGATGGAAATCCACAGCAGGCCATGCTGCCCACTGCCGGTCTGTCCGGCCAGCAGGCCGCCCACGATGGTGCCGAGCAATATCGATACAAAGGTGCCCATTTCCACCAGCGCGTTGCCGCTGACCAGTTCCGGCTTTTTCAGGTGCTGCGGAAGAATGGCGTATTTTACCGGGCCGAAGAATGCGGATTGCACGCCGAGGGCAAACAGCACCATCAGGCAGAAGGTGTTATTGCCGCTGTACAGCGCCCCGATACCGAATACCGCGATGGCAATTTCGGCCAGCTTGATGCGCCGGATCAATATGCTTTTGTCGGTCTTGTCCGCCACCTGGCCGGCGGTGGCGGAAAAGAGGAAGAAGGGCAGAATGAAAAGGCCGGCTGCCAGGTTAATCAGGAAGTTTGCCTCGGAGGCGACCAGGCGGAAGGCAATCATCACAATTAACGCATTCTTGAACACGTTGTCGTTGAATGCCCCCAGAAACTGGGTACAGAAAAAGGGTAGGAAACGGCGACTGCGCAACAGTTGCGACTGGCTGAGGTGGGCCATGTGGGGCTCCCGATTACTGGTACCGCCCAATGTTAAACCATCTCAAGCCTGCGAGTTAGCCTACCCCTTGGGCCATCAATGCATTGGCTACCCGGTGGAATGCGGCGATGTTGGCCCCGCGATGGTAATCCTGGTAGCCATCTTCCGCCTCGAGGTGCTGGATACACTGGGCGTGGATGTCTTGCATGATTTCCAGCAGCTTTTCATCGAGGTGCTCCTGCTCCCAGCGGGAAAAGGACGCATTTTGCGCCATCTCAAGACCGGACAGGGCGACGCCCCCGGCGTTGGAGGCTTTGCCGGGTGCATGTAACACCTTGTTTTCCTTGAATAAGCGGGTGGCGTCTTCGGTGCAGGGCATATTGGCGCCTTCCGCAACAATCTGGCATTGATTGTCGATGAGCGCGCGCGCATCTTCCTCACCGAGTTCATTTTGGGTCGCGCAGGGAAGGGCAATATCACAGGGAAACTGCCAGGGTTTCTCGCCATCGTACCAGTCGCCCCCGCTGCTGGACTGGATTGCTTTCAGGGTTTTGGTGCTGCTGTCTGCAGCCTCGATTGCCGCATCGATATCCTTTTGTGGAATACCGGATTCGTTGTGCAGGACCCCCTTGCTGGAAGAGAGGGTTATTACCCGTGCACCAAGCTGCATGGCCTTTTGTGCGGCATGCAGTGCGACGTTGCCTGCCCCGGAAATCGACACGCGCAGGCCATCCAGCGCTTGCTGCCGCTGCGCGAGCATGCAGCGCAGAAAATAGATCAGGCCGTAACCGGTGGCCTCCATGCGCACATGGCTGCCGCCAAATTCGATGTCCTTGCCAGTGAGGGCGCCAGTAAAGGAGTTGGCGAGTCGGCGGTAATGGCCAAAGAGGTAACCGATTTCTCGGCGCCCCACGTTAATGTCCCCGGCGGGGACATCGGTGTTCTCACCGATATGGCGGTACAGCTCATTCATGAAGGCCTGGCAAAAGCGCATGATCTCGCGGTTCGAGCGATCACTGGGGTCGAAGTCGGAGCCGCCTTTGCCGCCGCCGATGGGTAGCCCGGTGAGGGCGTTTTTGAAGGTCTGCTCGAACGCGAGAAACTTGAGAACGGATGCCGTCACCGAGCGGTGGAAGCGGATGCCGCCCTTGTAAGGGCCGACGGCGCTGCAATGTTGTACCCGCCAGCCGCGATTCACCTGTACCTCACCAGTGTCATCCTCCCAGCACACGCGGAAGGTAATGATCCGGTCGGCTTCACTGAGACGGGGTAATATTTTGGCGGAGTGCCATCCGGTGTGCTCGGCGTAGTACGGGTACACATCGTATGCCAGCTCTCTTATTGCCTGATTGAACTCCGGTTCATCGGGGTTGCGCGTCTGTACCCAGGCGAGAAAGTCTTCCAGACCTTGTTTATGCTGTTTGTCCATGGCGTTGCCCCGCTCGTTGTTCTCGCTGGCTTGTTGCTCAGGTCGCATACACAATAGCTCAACCAGCTCCTGCCATTACCTACGCGAGCGAACGGCATCGGGATTTCCGAGGCATAAAAAAACCCCGCAAGGCGGGGTTTTTTCGGTGTCATTGGTGGATGCGTTTACCAGATAACCACGCGCTCCTCTTCCGGAAGGTACATGCCGTCGCCTTCCTTCACATCAAAGGCGGAGTAGAATGCCTCGATGTTCGGCAGGACGCCCTGAACACGATATTCCGCCGGTGAGTGCGGATCGGTCTTCAGGCGCTCACTCAGAGCCTCGTCGCGCATCTTGCTACGCCATACCTGTGCCCAGCCCAGGAACACACGCTGATCGCCGGTGAAACCGTCGATCTCCGGTGCCTCTTCACCGTTGAGGGACATCTTGTAGGCTTTGTAAGCGATGCCCAGGCCGGACAGGTCACCAATGTTTTCACCCAGCGTCAGCTCGCCGTTTACGTGCTCACCTTCAATTGGCTCGAAGCCATTGTACTGGGCGACCAGCTTGCCGGTGAGCTGCTCAAAGTTGTTGCGGTCAGAGTCGGTCCACCAGTTGTTCAGGTAACCTTTTCCGTCGAACTTGGAGCCCTTGTCGTCGAAGCCGTGGCCAATTTCATGGCCGATGACGCCGCCGATGCCGCCGTAGTTCACCGCGTCATCGGCGTTCATGTTAAAGAACGGCGGCTGCAGGATGGCGGCGGGGAATACGATTTCGTTCATCGCCGGATTGTAGTAGGCGTTGACCGTCTGCGGGCTCATACCCCAGGCACCCCGATCCAGCGGTTTGCCCAGTTTGTCGCGCTCATGCATGGTTTCAAACAGGGTCGCGGCAATGGCGTTACCGACCAGGTCATCCGCCTTTACTTCCAGCGCACTGTAGTCACGCCACTTGTCCGGGTAACCAATTTTGGTGGTGAAGTTAGCCAGCTTGGTGAGGGCTTCCTGTTTGGTATCTTCGCTCATCCAGCTCAGGGACTCGATGGACTCCCGGTAGGCCGCCTTCAGGTTGTCCACCAGCTTGACCATGCGCGCCTTGGCTTCTGGCGGAAAGTATTTTTCCACATAGCGCTGGCCGACCAGTTCGCCGACAGAACCGTTAACAAACTGTACCGCGCGCTTCCAGCGGGGCTCCATCTGTTCCACGCCGCGGATGGTGGTGCTGTAAAAATCGAAGTTGGCCTGGGCGATTTCAATGTGCATATAGGGCGCAGCGGCAGAGAGCACCTTGAGTTTGAGGTAGCGCTTCCAGGTGGCCAGATCAGTCTCGGCAATGATTGTGTTGGCCGCTTCCAGGTATTCCGGCTGGCCGACAATGAACTCCTGAGCATTCTCAAGGTGGGCCTTCTGCAGGTAGCTGTCCCACTCGATGGCCGGCATCATTGTTTTCAGGTCGGCGAGCGTTTTCTTGTTGTAGTAGCGCTCCGGGTCACGGTTGTCCACACGGGTGCGGTGGTGCTCGGCCAGGCTTTTCTCCAGGGCGTAAACCGCATCGGCACTTTCCTCGGCATTCTCGAGGCCGGCGATGCTCTGCATCTTGACCAGGTATTCGCGGTAGGCCTGCTGCAGTTTCTGACCTTTTTCGGAGTCGTCAAAGTAGTAATCGCGATCCGGGAGGCCGAGGCCCGCCTGCCACATAAAGGTGATGTAATTCTCTACCTGCTTGAGGTCCTGGTAAATCGTGCCACCAAAGGGCACGTTGTAGCCGACGGTGTCGGCGTAGGCAAAGAAGTCGCTCAGGTCTTTACGAGACTGGATGGCGTCCACCTTGGCCAGTTCGCCGGCGATCGCGCTCAGGCCTTTTTTCTCGATCAGCTCTTCGTTCATGTAGCTGTTGTAGAGAGCACCGATCTGTTTGGCCGCGGCACTGTTGGCGTGCTCGCCGGCTTCCATGATCAACGCCTTTACTTCTTCCATGGCCTTGTCGCGCAGAATGCTGAAACCGCCCCAGCGGGACTTGTCCGCGGGTATTTCGGTGTTCTTCAGCCAGTTGCCATTGACGTAGGTATAGAAGTCATCCTGCGGACGAACACTGGTGTCCATAGCACTCAGGTCGATACCGGAGCCAAGTTCCGCGGTCTGTACAGCGGCCGCTTCGGTCACACCCTGGGTGCTCTTTGCTTCAGGGTTTTCGGATTGGGAGCAGCCGGTGAGTGCGCCGCCGGCAATAGCGCCGGCAATTGCCAGAGGTAAAAGCAGTTTTTTCATGAGGGGCCTTTTGGGCTTGTTATATTTTGCGGTCAGAGACCGGGTGGAATGGAATCAATCGTATAGTATGCACCGGTGTGGATTCGGAGCAAGCGGGCTTGCGGTCAGCTGCCGCCACGGAGCGACGGATTTCGGCCAATAAAAAACCCCGCGAGGCGGGGTTTTTTATTGGCCGTGTGGCTTCGGCTCAGTCCGGGAGGCGGAAGGTAATGGGCACCGAGAACTTGTACTCATCCAGCTTCAGCTGCGAAGGCGTGGCCGGGTAAGGGCCTGCGCGCTCCACTGCTTCCAGCGCCTCGCGGTTCAGGCTGGAGTAACGGGACTCCTGCAGGGTGTTCACGCTCTTTACGTTACCCCGGTTGTCGATGGTTACGTTCAGGCGAACACTGCCTTCCTGGCCGCGCTCCTGGGCGCGTTTCGGATAGCGAATGTGCTTGAAGGTGTGACGCAACAGCATGGAATGGTAGATCTGACGAGCCAGGATCATGTCGGCGGTCAGTGGCGCTTCCTCTTCCTCTTCCATGTCCTCATCGTCTACCGGCGCGGCAGGGCGCGTGGTGGTGGGTTTGAGGGGCTTGGGCTGTGAGGCGGGCTGCGCGGCAGCGGTTTCGGGCTTGAGCTCGGGGCGCGCCGGTGCCGGCTTTTCAATTGCCGGTGCGCTGATCGCAGCCAGAGTGGGCGGCGGTATGTTGGCCGCAAGTGACGGCTGGGGCGAGGCCGCAGCAATCTGGGAGGACTCGGCTTTGGGTGTCGCCGGTTGGGCGGCGGCCTGCTGTTCTTCCTCTTGCTGGGCTTCCTGCTGGTCTACCATGGCCGCTACCTGAGCGACACGGTCGGCACCCGGCTGCAGGGCCTCGTAGCTGGCTAACAGGCCGGACTTCACCTCGCCGGCGGACATCAGGCCGTCACGAAAGTCGGTGGAGGGGGGGACGGGACCTATCCAGGCGCGCAACAGGGTGTTGAAGAACTCACGATCCTCGATCATGCCGATCATGATGTCGTTAAGAGAGACCGAAGTTGTGCCGGTATCTGCCGCGAAATCAACGCGCAGCCGGTCTCCTGCGACCAGGCGGCCTTTGAACAGGTTGGCAAAGGTCACCATGTTTTCCGCTTGACCGGTCAGGGTGTTGCCGGGGTTATTGATGGCAATGCCTTCCATCCACTGGTTGCGGAAGCGGCGAGCCGACAGGCGGTCCGCAATAATGCGGACTTCCAGGCTGCGCGGCATGTTGTTGTCGAGTAGAGTGCTCGCGTCGCTGGCGAGCCGCTCGGAATACACGGCAGCGATGTACTGGTCTTTGTTGAATTGTTGTTCCAGAGCGAGACCGTTCAGCAGCGGCGCGGCCTTTGCAGTCAGGGCCGTAGCGAACAACAGCAGGGCAATGACGAAGTTGGTCGTTTTCATTTTTGCTTTGGTATCTGATTGAAAGCCGGATGGGCAGAACCCGGCAGGTAAAGCGCTGGAAAAATAATCAAAATACCCCAGAGTTATTTCCAGCTGCTTCGACCGCACCCTCCCCGAAAGGCGCGGGGCCCCACGCTAATCTGCTAGGAAACCACAGGACATTTTCTACCCAGTGGCGCATATAGATTCATCGGGACTCTGCTCAACTCTACTTTAACTGCAATGGAGTTCAACCCTGAAGTGGGTAAAATGTCTCGTTTTTTTAAATCCGGCGATGGGTAAGGAAGACAGACGTTGCTTTCAGCCTAGAATGCAGGGCCAGATGGTGCAGTCCCGGCTGCCTGCGGACCAGACACGATCATGTCACCGGCGTACTCGGGTGCTAATGAAGTTCCTTTTAGCTCACAATAGGCGTTGAGGGGCTGATAAACATGCGGTACCGCCGACCAGAACTGTTTATGCTGAAGATCGTGTCTTAACTGTAACCGGTAGCTGCAAGTGTAAGCACCATTCAACTAACCTAAACGACCAAGCCAAGAGTTTCATGAATTACAAGCCGCTCAGTGATTACCCGCGGGATGCGGTAGATCGTCTCCTGAATGTTATCCATCTCTTTCGCGATATTCGAGCCACCAGTGAATGGCAGTACGATGTCTTGCTGAAGCGATCGCGTCTGGCCACCCTGTCACCCGGTGAGGCGCTGCTCCATGCGGGGGATGTGGACCAGTGGGTATATTTTCTACTGCGCGGTGAACTGCATGTGCATGTCGATGACGATGCGGCGGCCCGCGGCGAGCGCCCCCTGGCGGTGATTCGCCCTGGCGAGGTGTTCGGGGACCTGTCCATGCTGTTGGCGAAGCCGCGCAGTGCGACCATCGTGGCAGCTCCGGTCGGCCAGGACATTCAGGTGCTCGGGGTGGACTGCACCCTGTTTGGCGACCTCGAGGATTTCTCTCTGCTGCACTTGCCGACCAAGCTGGTGTTCTACCGCAATATGGTGCACTCACTGCGCTGGAAACTTGAGGTCTATCGCTCCAAGTACCCCATGCACGAGCTCGCCAACAGCCACCGCCGCCTGAAGCTGTACACCGGCCCCAAGAACAGTAAAGAAGAGCTGGTTGCCCTGGCCGGCCAGGCGCGGGACCTGGCAAGGATTCTCCTGGACTGGAATGCAGAATTTGGCAGTGGCCAACTCGCGGCCGAAGAGTCCGATATGACCGACTTTCTCGAATCTATTCTTTCCTGAGCGCCACCTCCCGTTCCTGGGCTCTTCCCCGCCCGGCTTGCGTGCCGGGCAAGCATCGGCTTGCGTAATTGTGGCCTGGCAGTCATAAAAACTGCGTTGCACTGTTCTCTTGGCGCGGCGCCCTTGCGCGTCCACCGGCACGCTGTTGCCTCCGCGGTTTCACCTGTCGATTTCACCTATCGATTTCGCAATTCGGCAGCTTTCATCACTGCGCAGTCATCGTTTTGCGCATAAAATGCGTACAACTTCGAGTCTCCCGGCGGATGACGCCGGCCCTGCATCACACACCTTCCGAGTAAACAGGAATACAGTCGGTATGAATTTTCTGCTTTCGTTCTGGCGGCAGCGCAATTATCGAATTGCTGCGATCGTCGCTCTCCTTGCAATTGTATGGCTGCTGAGCGGTGTGCTGTCCGGTGACCGCAATGCTGCGCTACAAAACGCTGGTGCTGTACCTGCCAAGCCGATCGCGGCGGAGCCCATCACTGTCCGGGCGCGGCGGATCGAGGCTCAGCCCTACACCACCCGTGTGATCGTTAACAGCCGTACCGAGGAAAATCGCAGTGTGCAGCTGCGCGCGGAACTGGATGGTGTGATTGCGGCACTGCCGGTGGCGGAGGGGGTGCGTGTGGCCGCCGGTGATGTGATCTGCGAAATTGCGGCCGAAGACCGGCCGGAAAAGCTGGCGCGGGCCCGCGCTACGCTGCGTAAGGCGGAGCTGGATTACGCCGGAGCCAAAAAACTCCAGGGGCGGGGACTGCAGTCGGAAGCGGCCATGGCGCAGCAGGAAGTTAACCTGGCCAATGCGCGGGCAGAACTGAAGCGCGCGCAGGTGGATGTGACCAATCTCGAGATCCGGGCCCCCTTCGACGGGCTGGTGAATCATCGGGCGGTTGAGTTGGGGGATTTCGTGCGTCGGGGCGAAGAGTGCGCAACGCTGCTGGATCTGGACCCTATTCTGATCGTGGGTGAGGTATCCGAGTCACAGGTGGCCAGCCTGAAGCCCGGCAAGCAGGCGTCGGCGCAATTGCAGCAGGGCCAGTTGGTCGAGGGGCGTTTGCGCTATGTCAGCCAGCAGGCCCACCCCGTTACGCGCGCTTATCGCGTTGAGGTCGCGGTGCCGAATACCGATGGGGCGCTGCGCAGCGGTATCAGTGCACGCATGGCGCTGCCTACCGGAGAGGTGCTGGCGCACCGGATCAACGCCTCCCTGCTGACGCTGGATGACCGTGGGCAGCTCGGCGTGCGTATTCTGGATGAAGAGCACCGGGTCAAATTTGTGAATGTGCGGCTCGTCAGTGATGACAGCTCGGGTGTCTGGGTTGCCGGTTTACCCGCCCAGGCACTGCTGATTACCGTGGGTCAGGAGTACGTGAGCGAGGGCGAGCGGGTGGCCGTAGAGTTTGAGGAGTCTGCCGGTGACTTGCCGGCGCCGGTATCCCGCGTGGACGGGGAGAGCGGAGACGTTGGCGCAGATCTGTTGAAAGCTTCCGCGGGCGCCGGGGTAAAACAGCCTGATATGCCGTCTGGCGCGGTTGCGCAGGAGCCTGTGCAATGAAGTTGCTTGAGAGCGCGGTTAACCGCTTTCGCAGCAGCATCAGCCTGATGTTGCTGATTGTCATCATGGGCATTGCCGCGCGCGGTGCCATGACGGTGGAATCCAGCCCGGAGGTCAATCCGCCCATCGTTATTGTGCAGGTGATGCACGAGGGAATCTCGCCGGAAGACGGCGTACGTCTGCTGATCCGCCCCCTGGAACAGGAAATTCGGGCACTCGAAGGTGTGAAGGAGGTGATGGCCACGGCCCGCGAGGGGTTGGTGTATCTGGTGATCGAGTTTGACTCGGCGCTGGACATTGACCTCGCCGTGGACGAGGCGCGCAACGCGGTGGACCGGGCGAAAGCCGAGTTGCCGAGGGGCGCGGAAGAGCCCATTGTCGAGGAGGCCTCGGCACAGCCTTTCCCCACGATTGTGGTCACTCTGGCAGGGGAGGGCGTTAGTGAGCGCGAGATGCTGCGCAGCGCCCAGGCTCTGCAGCGCAAAATTGAAAATATCAGCGAAGTATTGAGCGCGGAGATCAATGGCAATCGGGAGGAGGTCGTTGAAGCGACCATCGATCCGGTGCGTCTGGAGCACTACCAGATTACCAGCGGCGAACTGATCAATGCGGTGCTGGGCAATAATTTGCTGATCCCCGCCGGTGAAATGGATGTGAGCAAGGGCCGTTTCTCCGTCAAGGTGCCGGGCCTGATCGAATCCGCTGAGGATGTGTATCAAATCCCGCTGAAGCGCTCCGATGACGGTGTTGTGACCCTGGGGCAGGTAACGGATATCCGTCGCACCTTTAAAGATGCAACCACTTACACCAGCGTGAATGGGCGCCCGGGACTGGCCATCAATGTGGAAAAACGCACCGGTGCCAGTTCGGTGGCGCTTGCCGATACTGTCCGCGACGTGGTCAATGCCGAGCGGCAGTACCTTCCGCGGGGCGTTCAGGTGGACTTCGTGTTTGACCAGTCGCAGGTTGCGCGGGATATGGTCAGCGAAATGGAAGGCAATATTCTCACCGCGATGCTGCTGGTGATGATTATTGTGGTCGCGGCACTGGGCTTTCGCTCCGGGTTGCTGGTGGGGTTTGGCATTCCATTTTCGCTGTTGTTTGGTGCCATCATCGCCTGGTATCTGGGTTACTCCTTCAACTTCATGGTGATGTTCGGCATGTTGCTGGCGCTCGGCATGCTCATCGATGGCTCCATTGTGATTACCGAATTTGCCGATCGCAAAATGGCCGAGGGGTTGTCCGCACGGGTTGCCTATTCGATTGCTGTGCGCCGTATGTTCTGGCCGGTGGTGGCTTCTACTGGCACCACGCTCGCCGCCTTCTTGCCGATTATCTTCTGGCCGGGCGTGGTCGGTGACTTCATGCGTTACCTGCCGGTGACCGTGTTTGCGGTGCTGGCGGGCTCACTGGTGTACGCCCTGTTTTTTGCCCCCGTGCTGGGCTCGGTGTTTGGCAAGTCCGGGGTGGACCTGGCGGATCAGCAACATCTCAAGCAGCTTGAGTCCGGTGACCCCAAGGGGCTGAGCGGTATTACCGGGCTCTATGCGCGCCTGCTCGACCCGGTTGTGCGTCGCCCGATCACTTCCTTTTGCGCGACCATCCTGACCTTGGTGGGGATTTTTGTTGCCTTCAATGTCTTCAACCCCGGGGTGGAGTTTTTCACGGATACTGAAGAGCAATACGGCAACGTCGAGGTTCGGGCGCAGGGCAACCTCTCCATGGAGGAAAAGAAAGCGCTGGTGTCCCAGGTGGAAGCGGCGGTCATGGGGGTGCCGGAGGTTCGCGTGGTGTACTCGGCGATTGGCTCCGGTGGTATTTCCGGTAACTCGGAAAAGTCCCCGGACCAGATTGCCAACCTGCTGGTGGAGTTACTGCCGTCGATGGAGCGGGAGCGCAAAAGCAAAGAGATATTTGCCGATATCCGCAAAAGCACTGCGAATTTTGCCGGCATCAAAACCACGGCCAACGCGTTTGAGGGCGGACCGCCGGTTGGCAAGGATATTGTTCTGGAGTTGCGCAGCCGCGACTACGACCAACTGCTCGCGGAAACCTGGCGCCTGCACCGTGCCATGGTGAGTGAATTCGGCGGATTGCGCGACATCGTGAACACGGCGCCGCTGCCGGGTATTGAATGGGAGGTAAAGGTGGACCGGGCCAAGGCCGCACTCTACGGGGCGGATCTCACTGGTGTGGGGCGCGCCGTTCAGCTGGTGACCAACGGGGTAATAATGGCCGAGTACCGCCCGGATGACTCCGATGAGGAGGTCGACATCCGCATTCGCTATCCGGAGCATGCACGGGGGATCACGGCGCTCGACGAGCTTAAGGTGAATACGCCCAACGGTGCGGTGCCGGTCAGTAGCTTTGTTTCCACCCATGCCGGCCCCAAGGTGGACAAGATAGAACGCATCGATGGTATTACGCGGATGCAGGTCAAGGCCGATGTGGAAGATGGTGTACTGGCGGATGACAAAGTGCGGGAGATTCGGCAGTGGCTGGCGGAGAACCCGGTAGACGACCAGGTGGAGCTCCTGTTCCGTGGTGCCGATGAGGACCAGAATGAGTCGTTGACGTTCCTGCTCGGCGCCTTCCTGTTGTCGCTGTTCCTGATGTTCATCCTGCTGGTGACCCAGTTCAACAGCTTTTACCAGTCTGCGCTGATTCTCTCTTCCGTAATCATGTCCACCGCCGGTGTCATGCTGGGGCTGACCCTCACCCAGAGTACCTTCAGTGTCATTATGACGGGCGTGGGGATCGTGGCACTGGCGGGTATTGTGGTGAACAACAACATCGTGTTGATCGACACCTACAACTATGTGCGCAAAGCTGAACCGGAGTTGAGTCAGAGTGCAGCTGCGGTGAAAGCGGCAGCACAGCGCTTGAGACCGGTATTTTTGACCACGGCCACCACAATTCTCGGCCTGCTACCCCTGGCGTTGGGGGCGAGCGTGGATATGGTGGGCCGCACCGTTGTGGTTAACGGGGTGATCGCTTCTTTCTGGGTGAAACTCGCCAGCGCCATTGTGTACGGGCTGACCTTTTCTACCCTGTTAACGCTGATTGTGACCCCGGTGATGCTGGCGTTGCCATCCTCGCTACAGCAGCGGTTGCAGCGGGCAATGCCGGAGCGGTTTCGCACAGCAAGAGAGGGCTGAAAACATTGAAGTAGGGGCAGGGCAGGGAATGTTGAGCCCACCCAACGCTTCAGAGAAACACCTGAAGCAGTGACTGAAAACGAAAAAACCCCGGCGAGCCGGGGTTTTTTCGTTCCAGGTGCTGGAAATATCCGCTTAGGATTTTGCCTTCGGCGGGCGACCGCGACGACCAGGCGCTTTCTTGGCAGCGGAAGACTTGGCCGGGCGGCCTGGCTTTTTCTTGGCTGCCGCAGACTTGGCTGGACGGCCAGGCTTCTTGGCTGCAGCTTTAGCGGCAGTCTTCTTGGCCGGACGGCCGGGCTTCTTCTTGGTTGCAGCTTTTGCCTTGGCCTTAGCCTTGGCAGCGGCTTTCTTGGCCTTTTCAGCGGCCTTTTTCTTTGCAGCAGCAGCTTTCTTCTTCTCAGCAGCGGCTTTCTTCTTGGCGGCAGCGGCAGCCTTCTTCTTGGCGGCAGCGGCCTTCTTCTTGGCGGCAGCAGCGGCTTTCTTAGCAGCGGCAGCCGCTTTTTTCTTCTCGGCAGCAGCCTTCTTCTTCGCAGCGGCAGCCGCTTTCTTGGCAGCGGCAGCGGCTTTCTTCTTCTCAGCAGCGGCCAGCTTCTTGGTAATGGTGGCCTCTTCCTTGGCTACTGCCTTGGCGACTTTGACGGCCAGTGCGTTTTCGGAACTGATGGTGGCCAGCTTGGATTTGGCATCGGCAGCGGTAGCTTTGGCGGCAGTAGCGGCCTTCTTGGCTGCAGCTGCGGCGGTCTGAGCAGCTTTCAGCTGCTTCTGCTGAGCGGCAGATTTCTTCTTTGCGCGCGCGGCTTTTACCTTGGCGGCAGCAGCCTGGGCTTTTTTGGCGGCCTTATCGGCTTCCTTGGCAGCTTTTTCGGCTTCCTTCTGTGCAGTGGCTTCCTGAGTGCTGCGTGCTTTTTCGAGCTGGCTCTTCAGTGAGGCGAGCTCCGCTTCCAACTTCGCTACGGCGCTCACTTTTTTAGCAGTGGCTTTTTTACGTGCGGCCATAAAATATCCCTGTGTCTAAATTTAGTATTTAGGTGTTATTTTGGATGAGTGGAATTCATCGCGCTAATTGCAGCTTATTTATATACTTGAATGCAAGTGTTTTAAGGGCGTTTTTACTCTCTAATGAATAAATTTAAGGTTTTTTTTACGTTTATCGCGTTTTTGTGGCTTTTGTTCTGTGGGGCGGGGGCTATTTTCGCAATCGCGAGTGGCTATGGCGGTAATTCTATATTGGCCTGGGTAGGGTTATTTATTAACGCCTGGGCACTGCCGGTTTGGATGCTATTGCGTTACCAATACCCGGAAAAAATTGCCGGTGATTTACGAGAGTCAGGTGCGCTATTTGGTGTGCTGGCGGGGTTGGCGATCGTATTGCTGACGGATGCAACGCGCGGTTTGCCGATTTATCTGGCGATTACCAATCTGTTTGTGCTGCTCGTTTACCTCTATCACTTGAGCGCAGTGACGCATCCGCAAATGCCTGGGGTGGATGACATGTTTCCCCCACTCGCTTTCGCTGGAGGGGAAAAATGGGTAGCTGGACAATTCTGTTCCACCCGGCGTCTGCGCGGGGTGCTTGTGGTATTCCTGCGCGGTGCCTTTTGTGCAGCCAGTCGGCGGCAGCTCCATCAGCTGCATGCGCTGATGCCGGAACTCGCGCGGCGCAACATGGGCATGCTGCTGTTAAGTGGGCAATCGCCGGCCTGTTGGCCCGCATCTCTTGCTGCTGAGGTTGCCGCACTTGCCAGTGAGGACTGCCGGTTGGAGCAATTGGATACGGCCGCAACCAACGCACAAGGATTTATCGCTGACTCCGCTGCACCGTTTTTACGGCATGCTTTCCGTCAGCCGGAGCGCCGCACACATGCAGTGCGCCCGAGCGCCTGGTTACTGGACGCAGACGGATACATTCTGTGGCGTGATTTGGCGATGAACTACCGGGTTCCCGTACAGGTGGAAACTTTGCGCAGCCAGTTGTCTCGCGTCGAAGACTGATTGCCGCGGTGCGTGTACGGGGTCAGCTTTCTCCCGCAGGTTCTATTCATCACCGATGGCAGAGGCTGGCGCAGTGGGCAGGCCCACCGCGTCATTTTGTGAAACTTTTCAGGGGCTTAGCGTGCGGGAATGGCACCTTGCAAGCGTGTGTTGGGCAACGACTTACAGTGGACCATAAGGCAGGTAGCGGTTGTCGGAATGCTGGCGAATCCACAGCAGCTGCTCTCGCTGCAATGGCGCTTTCCGTTGGCGTAGGGATTTCGCCAGAGGGATTACCGGCGATTCCGCGCCTCCCCGCCAGTCTGGCAGCTGCATTTCTGCCAGGGCAAAAAAGCGGATCAAGGCCCAAACCTGATTTTCGTTCCAGTGAGCGGCTTCTGTGAGCCACTGGGCAGCTGGCACACCGGCGAGCCAGTGGGCAAGCTGAATCTCTTGGTCGATGGACTTCAGGTCCGGTGCGGTTTCGCCGCTATCTTCACCCACGATGTCGATAATCTTTGCCAGTAACGCGCGGTCGATCTCGGTGCTGGACTGGTCATTGGAGGCTTGGTTTTCTGGTTCCCAGGCGCCGACACTCATAATTACTCCTATAGAAGGTAGGCAATGCGATTGAATGGGGCAGGATTATACCTACCTGTGTGCGCCGCTCTACCGGCAAGCGCGTGCAGTCGCGTTTCCGCATTCATTGGTTGATGGATGACCGCCGCGGAATTTAGCATAATTCACCGGTACCCCCGATGTAGGACTCGCGCTGGCGAGTTGATCCTGTTTGGCGGTGCCAACCAACTGACCATTATTCACCTGGGGGCCACGTGGATTACATAGACCAGCCAATTGCTGCGCAAAAGCGCATTGCCCTGGTGGCACACGATAACCGCAAGTCGGCATTGATCCAGTGGTGTAACAAGCACCGCGCCATTCTCGAGCAGCATCAACTACTGGGTACCGGCACCACCGGCAGCAAAATCCAGGCTGCCACCGGTATGCCGGTGGAGCAGCTATTCAGTGGCCCGATGGGAGGGGATCAACAGCTGGGGGCGAAGATCTGCCAGGGGGAAGTGGATATCCTGATTTTCTTCTGGGATCCCTTCGAGCCAATGCCCCACGATCCGGATGTGAAGGCGCTACTGCGTATCGCGGCGGTGTGGAATATTCCGGTGGCGTGTAACGCGAGCAGCGCGGATATGATGATCCAGTCAGCTCTGATGGCGCAGAGCTTTCCCCGGCAAATACCTGACTATCAAGGCTATCTGGCAGCGCGAAAGGATGAATTGGCTGTGTGATTTGTGAGCTTTTGCGCGCCGTATCGGCTCTAACGCGTTGATTTTAAAGGACTATATCTGTTGCGCGCAGGTTGCACTTGCATTGATGGCCATTTCCCGGCAATCTTCCCCCCCTGATTAGACCGGTGTGTCCGGCGAATTCGAATTGAAAAACAGTACGGTGTTTTATGAGTAGACGACGCGGTAAGGCCGTAGAAGAAGAAAAGGCCGATATTGACCTGACGCCCATGCTGGACGTTGTGTTTATCATGCTGATCTTCTTTATCGTGACGGCATCCTTCGTGAAAGAGAAGGCGCTGGACGTAAACGTGCCTGATCCAGATCAGACTGAACAGACTCCGCCGGACCCCGACAAGCAGAATATCCTGATCACAGTGAACTCTGCTGATGAGATCTGGATGGGTCAGAACCGCATCGACAGCCGTGCCGTACGTGCCCGTATTGCGCAGATGTTTGCGGAAAACCCGCAGGCGATCGTGATTATCCGTGCGCACAACAAGTCGAGTGCGGACACTTACGTGACCATTGCTGACGCGGCCAAGGAAGTGAACCCGAATATTCAGGTATCCCTGGTTCCTTTCGACGACAAGAAGTAACGCGCCAGATAAGCGGGCTGCATTAGAACAGTGTTCTAGCGAGAGTCCGCTCTGCAGAAAAAAGCCAGCAATTGCTGGCTTTTTTTGTGTCTGTCGATTGGCTTGTTCCGCTCAAAATTCCGAGCGGATGTGCCACAAGTCCGGGAAAACCGGCTTGAACAGGGTGCTCTGGAGGTAGCCCACACCGCTCGAACCGCCGGTGCCCATCTTGCTGCCAATGGTGCGCTCCACCATCTTCACATGTCGATAGCGCCACTGCTGCAGCGAGGTGTCGATATCCACCAGTGCTTCGCAGATATCGCTGACCAGTGGATCGTTCCGGTAAACATCGATCAGCACCTTCTGCACCGCGGGGGAGGGCTCCGCAGTCTGGCTGAAGTCGCGCTGCAGCACGGAGGGCGGAATCTCATGTCCCTCGTGGGCGAGAAACTGCAGGAATGCATCCCACAGCGTTGGCGCTTGCAGGCGCTTTTGCAGGCGCAGATAGTGCTCGGAGCCGGGTGCGTAGTTTTCCAGCTTTTTAGCGTCCTTGGCGCCATACAGGAACTCCAGTTCGCGGAACTGGTACGACTGGAAGCCACTGGCGGTGGATAAACGGTCGCGGAACGACATGAACTCCAGTGGCGTCAGGGTTTCGAGGATATCCACCTGCTGAATCAGCGTGCGGTAGATAGCGTCGATCCGTTTCAGGGTGTGCAGTGCGCGGTTGCGCTCCCCCGCGTTGAACAGGCGAACCAGAAAGTCCAGCTCGTGGAGTAGCTGCTTGAACCAGAGTTCATAGCTCTGGTGAATGACAATGAACAGCAGTTCATCGTGCTCCGGGCCCTCGGAGAGGGGTTGCTGGCACTGCAGCAGGTCGTCTACCTTGAGGTAGGAGCTGTAAGTCACGGTCATGTGTGGGTAATTCCTTTGTCTCATTTTGCGACCGAAATTTCTATACCGGTTTTCGCAAGGATGGGATTCTGATGTTGCTTAAATAGGCAAAACTGTGGCCGTATTATAAGGCTTGGGGGGGCTATATTGGAAAATTCCGCTTAATAGCCGCCAGCCCCACAATCCGTTATCCAAACTGGTCGAATTGGACCTCGTGCCGGAAGAGGGAGTGGCTAAACTAGTGACTAACTTGTTGTGACCGTAATTCCGTTTTGGGGTCACAGAGTATTTCCCGGAACAAAATCTCTGATAACCACACAATGCGGAGCCCGCTATGCAGAGTACATGCGCAGAAATCCAGGCCCAATTATCCGACCGGGTACTGGAAATCACCATCAACAGGCCGGAGCGCAAGAACGCGCTCACCATGGCCATGTATTCCGCGATGGCCGAGCTGCTCAACAGCGCCGCCAGTGATCCGGGTGTGCGCGTGGTCATCCTCACCGGCACCGGCGGTGTATTTACCAGCGGCAATGACCTGGGAGACTTTCTCGGCGGCTCCGCAGCGGGAGAAGATTCGCCGGTATTTCAGTTTATGTCTGCGCTGTATCACTTTCCCAAGCCGCTGGTTGCCGCAGTGAGTGGCCCGGCCGTGGGCATCGGAACGACGATGCTACTGCACTGCGATCTTTCCATCGCCGATGACGATGCGATGTTCCAGATGCCATTCGTTAACCTGGGGTTGTGCCCCGAATATGGCTCCAGCTTCCTGTTGCCTCGCATCATGGGGCACGCCAAGGCCTCGGAGCTTCTGCTGTTGGGGAAAAAGTTTGACGCCCAGACCGCCGCCGATGTGAATATCTGCAACGAGGTGGTGTACTCCGGGGAAGCCCTGGGGCGTGCGCGCGAGTACGCGGTTGAGCTTGCGCAGAAGGCGCCCGAAGCGGTGCGTCTGACCAAGAAGTTGTTGCGTCACGGCACGATGGAAACCGGTCTGGCGGTGATTCGTGAAGAGGCGGGACACTTCCAGAATCGCCTGCAATCGGAAGAGTTTCGTGAGGCGGCGACCGCGTTTATGGAAAAACGGCCGGCGGACTTTTCGAAGTTCGACTAGATTTCGGCTTCAGGTTGGATTTATAAAGTACTTTTACCGCTTAAATTAAAACAAAATTCTACAGGGTCGCTCTGGCGGCCCTTTTTGTTTTTATGGGGGTGAAGATTGTGCCCATGCGGTAGGCGTATTGATCCAGTGAACCGGCGTAAAGTGCCGCTTCTGAGCGGGTGGCCCCTTGGGGCTAATGCTGTGTCTGTCCTTGTATTTTTTGTGATTTTTGTCCGTCAAAACCGAGGCTGATACATGATTCTCGTTTTGTGAGCCGGTACACTGCTAAGGAATTGTTTTCCAGGCCCGCCAGTCGACACTGGCAGGCCTACCGGTCGCACGGTGCTGAATCGATAAGATCCAATAACGCGGCCGGGTTTAATTTTCTCGCAGGCTTTCTGCGGCAACCTGATTTTCAGGACCACGATGACAGCGTTCCGCCTTTCTTTTTCATTACTCGCGTCTGCAGCGAGGCTTTTTCTGGTATACGCCCTGTGTATCGTCGCCCTTTTGCTGTGTGCGACCGCGGTTGCGGCAACGCCCGCGCAGGAACCGATAGCCATTCGCGCACTCGAGGACGGGAGCAAGCGCACGGGCCAGGACGCCATCTGGCACGATCCAAGCGGGCGTGCCGGGCTGCAAACCGCGCGGGAAGCCCTCGCGCGGGGTGCCTTTCAGCCGCTGCCGGGTGCCGGGTCCACCGGCTTGAAGAAAGGGAGCTACTGGTCGCACTTTGCGCTGCGTAACACCGCTGCCGGCGCCGTGACCCTGCATCTGGAATATGTGGATCACCAACTAATGCGGCTGCAGGCTTACGCGCGCCCGGTCGGTCCGACAGGCGGGTATGACAAAGTTGCCGAGCAGGCCATGGGGGATCCATTTTCTGCGCGTCCGGTATTTCACAACCGGTTCGTGGTGCCCGTTACCCTCGGTGCGGGTGAAACCGTTGAGCTTCTCGTGCGGTTTGATTCGGAAGAGGCAGGGTTCGTGTTCCCGTCCATGCGAATCTGGACACCGGAAAGACTGAGCCAGGCACACACTGGCGAAACCGCGGTACTGGCTTTCCTGTTTGGCGGTATTGCGCTGATCTCTCTGTTCTCCCTGATCGTGGGTTTGACCACCGGCGAGTCCAGCTTTTTTGCCTACTTTGTGTATGGCCTGTCGAAGGTCGTCGCCTGGGGCACCATCATGGGATTTGCCCACCAGTATGTACTGCGCGATGCGTTTCACTGGTACTACATGTCGGCCGCGGGCGCGGTCAGTATTCTGTGTGGCGTGGTTTTTGATCGGTTGTTCCTGCAAACCCGCAAATACACACCGAAGCTGGATTACATTCTGCTGTTGATGATCGTCAACGCCTGTGTGCTACTGGCCAGTGCGCTATTGCAGATAAAGGCACTGGCCCTGATGACCATTACGCTCGCACTGCTGATGTACCCGGCAAGCACCATCATCGCGCTGGTGCGTTGGCGTCAGGGGTCGAGCGAAGCCGCAGTATTTGCTGTGGGCTGGACTCTGCTGTTGTTGGGTTTGTTTTACCAGGCTCTGCGCGATCTCGGTTATGTGGAGCACAATCTGGTCAACTACTATCTGCCTCCACTGAGTTCCTTCATCGAGATGGTGACTATCATGGCGGCCATGGGGATGAAGTTGCGCCGGGTGCGGCTGCAAGGGCTTGAATCTGAGCGGCAGTATCGCCGCCACCTGGAGGAGTCCAAGGTAAAACTGGAAGGGCTGGTTCGCGCGCGCACCGAAGAGCTGGAGAAAGCCAAGCAGCAAGCCGAGCAGGAAGCGCGCACCGACCCCCTAACCGGTATCTGTAACCGGCGCAGTTTCCTCGCCGAGGCCAGCCTGTCGATCAAGCGCGCCCAGCGCAAGGGAGAGCCCGTCAGCCTGCTGATGTTCGATATCGACCACTTCAAATCGATCAACGACAATCACGGCCACGGTGTGGGCGATGAGGCACTCCGCCAGTTTAGTCACACGATTCGGAAAGCGGTGCGCGAAACCGATGTATTCGGGCGTCTGGGCGGAGAGGAATTCGCGCTGCTGATTACCGAGAGCCGGCCCGAGTCCCTGCACATCGCAGAGCGCCTGCGTAACAGTATCTGCGCTATTCGCCTGGATGCCGGAGGGGAAACGGTGCAGTTTACCTCCAGTATTGGTATCGCCTATCGCGATGCAGAAATTACGGTAGAGCAGTTGCTGCGCCGCGCTGATCAGGCGTTGTATAGCGCTAAAAAGCGCGGGCGCAATATTGTGGTGGAGTACTCCGCAGACGTATCGACCAAGAGTGCCCCATCACAGCCAAGCTTCCAGATTGAAATGGTGGATGGGGCAGATCAGGAGCCAGCCTGAGTTTAATAGCCTATTGCACTATCTTGATCCACTCACCGGGCTTGGGTTCGCCGCGCGGATAGTAGCCATTCAGCAGGCGTAATTGCTCTTCGGCGTACTCGCCAATCTCCATATGGCGCGCCAGGGATGAGAAGGTGGTTTTCTCATTGGCTTGCACATATTTCACCCGCTTAATGTCCGGCTGCACCATGTCCGTTTTACGCAATGGGCGAAAGCTGCGGATACTGGTCAAGAACAGGTTGTCGTACTCGGTCTCTGCGTCGGTGTCTGAAGGTTGTTCAGTCACCCGGCCTTCGAGAATGTACTGGCGGCTGCCGTAAAACAGCACCGCGACCCGGTTTGGCACGTCTTCACCACTCACGGGTAACTTGCCGGTATGCCCCTCCAGGCGGTATTGGCTGAGTGCCTCGTCCTCTTCCAGGCTGCGGACGTCGTACACGCCGCGCAGCGCCATATCTGCCGGCTGATTCCCGTCACGCTTGGCGACCCGTATCGTCAGTGTGGCGGAATTGTCCGGCGCCTTACCCACAATGGCGGTACGCTGGTTCTCTACTTCCCATCCGTCCGGGAACAGCAACGAAAACCCGAGGCTCTTGTGGTTAAAGCGGTTTTTGTCGCTTTCCTGGGCATTCTGCCCGTACACAATGCCCTCGGTTTTCTCCCTGTAGTACTCGACTTTGGTTACCTTCTTGTCTTCCGGCAGTTCACCGGCTGCGGCCACTACCTCGCGCAGTCGCACATCGTTGCGCGGGTGTGACGAAAAGACCCCGTGATAGGTTTGCTGCTTCTTGCCCTCGACCCGCGCGCGGCGGCGGGCAAAGGTCTCCTGATCCTTCAGCAGCGCAATTACATTGATCATGGATTGGGGGTCGTACCCCGCGTTGTACATGTACTGTGCGCCGAAGCGGTCGGCCTCCAGTTCCATTTCGCGGCCATAGCCTTTTACCGCAGCAGTGCTCCACAAGTTGGCGACGTCGCCCACCACACCGCTGCCGGTTACCAGCACAGAGAGTACCGAGGCGACCCCCGCACCCGTGGCTGCCGTTTTCTGGCGGACGGCATGGCGGGCGGTAATGTGACCCACTTCATGAGCCAGTACCGCGGCCATTTCCGCTTCCGACTGCAGGTAGGTGAGCAAACCGCGGTTGATATAAACGTAACCGCCGGGCAGGGCAAACGCGTTGATGTCCTGACTGTCGATAATGGTGAAATGATAGGTGAGATCGGGCCGGTCACTGGCTTTGGCGATCTTCTCACCCACGTGTCTCACATAGGCGGTCAGGATAGGGTCGTTGTAAATTGGGGTGCTCGCGACCAATTTTTCATGCATTTCGCGACCAATTTTGATTTCTTTTTCCTCCGACATCAGCACAAGGTCCGGACGATTCGTTGCCGGATTGAAGGCGCAGCCGGCGGCCGTGGTCAACAAGATGGTGGCCAACAGTTTATTGAGCGTGTGCATCGCTATCTCCTGTCGTTATTGTTCCAGTGAGCATCGCCGCCGCGCTAGCGGCTGGCGGATTGAGGCGGTAACAAAAACTCCTGCAGTTGTGCCGCCATGCCTTTGCAGGCGTTGTTCTGTACCCGTGCAATTAGCGGGATAGGCACAACAATAGCGGGCATATACGAGGTACCCTGGGCATCGGCGCTGATCTTCCCGGACAGCTCCTGGTCGCGGAAGTCCCACACCGCAGCCTCGTAATCGGATTCCTTGTCCCAGGTGCCGAAGCCGAAGCAGCCGGCACCGGCGGTGCCAATAGAGCAGCCGATGGAGCCGGCGCTGGAGGTGGTCTCAGTAGAGCCGTCAATCCAGACGATATACTTCACTCCATATTCCGCCATACGGTCACGCACATCGGGAATGTCCATCAGTTTATCCAGTGACTTGATGTGCATGGGTGCAGTGCGCGGCTCAAACCAGGGGTACAGTGCATCCACAAATTGCCGCTCGGGGATGACGTTCACCCCCGCGCTCGGGTTGTGCAGGGTTTTTCCCACGCAGTCGATCAGGTCCGGCTCGGTTTCGTAGTCGCTGGAATGACGCCGCCCGAGAATCACCACAGAGTCGCCAACGGCGAGCTCTCCGCTGCTGCGCCGGTATTCATCGATCACCACGGTGGTACACCCGCTGGAAAACAGCGTCAGTACCGAAATTGAAAAAAGTGCGCTCAGGAATTTCACCAGTACATCCTCCTTGAGATTTCCGCGTACCGGGTACACGGATGGAGTTTCCAGAATCCGCTGGAAACTATTTGTCGCTACCCGTCTGCTTCATGCTCAGGGCGCGCTGCTTGTTGGCAATCAGTGCCTGTAACTCGGGTACGCGTTCAAAACCGGTATACAGGGTGGCGCCGGCATCACGCAATGCCACGTTGATGGCCTGGGCCAGCGCGGCTTCCTGGGATTTCAGAAAGGCGGTAGGCGTTTTCCCGTACGCAGTGATGACCCATTCGGCCACCGACTCACCCTGTTGGTTATAGGCATGCATGTCGTACTTGATCCACACTTCGAAAATGTTGACCCGGGTCTCCCGGGGCATGGTGAATTGCAGCTCGCGCACCTCGGGGACAATCACCAGGTCCAGTCCCTGTGGGAGGTCAGACGGGTATTGCGCGAGGTTAATGGTTTCCTGGAACATGGAACCGAGTACCGTTTCAAACAGGTTCTTCTGCGCGCGGCCGGTATCGATGTTCCATTCATCGCGGTCGTCCCGGTTCTCGCTGTAGGTGAACTGCCGGAAGTCGTCACTCAGGTAAACGCCAACGGTGAGAGGATGGGGATCGCCCACGGGTGCGGGGAACTCGCCATCCACCGACACCGTATGGGCACAGGCGGCCAGCAGGCCAGCCAGCGCCACCAGTGTGAAATATCGGATCGCGCCAATTCCATTTAACAAGCGATTCATGGTTTGCTCCCGGGTTTCTGCCAACCCAACGTCGTCTCTAGTTTTCCATCAGCGAAAGTCGTTCAGGCCCACAAAGGTTCCGCCATTGCGGTAGGTCAGTTCACGCATCAGGGCGGCGAAGCGCAGCCCTGTAGTCTGCAGGTGTAGTGGGCGAGAGAACTGGATGGGGAAGCCGATCGCGTGTATCCGGACCATGCGCTGGTCCTCCCCGCGTTGCGCGTTCACGCGATCCACCGCCATCATGACGTTGCGGATGGATTTTCCAGTGAATTCATCGCCGAGTACGTAAATACTGATTTTTTTGTTTGGATCGTAAAAGGTGCGTACTGCCTTCTGGATTCCTTCCACGGGACTTGAGTTACTGAACGGATTCCATGAGCGGAGTCGGGACAGTACCGCATCACGACGCCCCGGTGTATCGGGAATCCAGCGATTGCGATAGTTGGAAAACATGTAGTCACCCATATCGTTCATCACCTGGATGCCTTTTACGTTGGGGTACAGGTTCAGGGTGTTGACCATCTCCTGGATCATGCGATCCCAACCGTAATTAAACATACTGCCCGAGGTGTCGATGATGAACAGGATGTATTCGCTGTCCACCGGGATGCCGCCAATGACATTGTTTTTGCGCTGGTAGTTCTCCCCGAGCAGTCGTTTCATTTCATCGGTCATGCTCTGCAGGGCGATCGTCAGCTCGCCCTTGAGTTTACCTTCCTCGCTTTCACTCTCGGTCTTGCGCGCATACTGAGCCTGCAAGGTTTCCAGTTCGCCTTTTAGTATTGCGATGCGCTTGGTCTCGATATCCAGCTGTTCCTTTTTGGCGTTCAGGTCGCGGTTCAGCACCGAAGTTTCGCCGCGGATTTCCGCCAGCTGCTCCTGCAACTCCTGAACCTGGCCATCCAGATCCAGCTCGGCTTCCTCCAGCACAATGGGTTCCACTGTTTTAGCGATCATCAACAGTAATACGATGGCGCCAAATCCACAGCAGATGACGTCGAGGAACGAGATGCTGAACTCTTCTTGTTGCCGTTTACTGCGTCTACTCATGGCCAGTCCTTGGAAGGTGCTAGGAATGAACCCTGGGTTTCCATGGCCAGTTTCCAGTATTCACTGGCGGCGAAGGGGTCGCCTTCCATGGGGGCCAGGACCACATTGACGGGAATGCTCTTGGGCAGGGCCTTGACCGCGTTGCGAAACAGCTTAAGGCGAGCCTTGCCGGAAATCGTATTGCCCCGGGGTGCCTTCATGCCCTGCGTGGGCAGCCCATCGGTAATCAGGATGATGTTGTCAGGCAGTGGTGACATACTGTTCACCGCGTTGAAAATCCGCTCCAGGCTGGTGCCGTTCTCGGGCACAACCTTGTCGAGCGCTTTCATGGCATCGTCCATCTGGTCGCGGTCGTCCACATTCAGCCAGCGGTCCTCGGTGCCGACCAGGGCGGCGCGGAACTCAGTATTGAAGGTGTAAATCTGGTACTGGCTATCCTGTGGGAATTGCGACACCAGCCAGGAAACGGTCTGTTTGGCGCGGCGCCACTTTTCGGTGTCCCGCTTTACCGCGTCGGACATATTGCGCGTGCGGATCACCTTGATCAGCTCATCGCCGAGCATACTGGCGGAGGAGTCCAGCAGAATGAGGATACGATCACCGCCCAGGCGCAGGCCGGTTAGGTACTGCCGGTCGCCATCGCCGACAAATTTCCGCACGTTGTTACCCAGCTTCTTGTTTTCCGCTTCCAGCTGCTTCTTGGCCTGCTCCAGTTTCTTGAGCTTCTGTTGCAGGCGCGCAATGTCCATTTCGTCGGTAGTGCTGTCGACCTCGGCAATGTTGCCCTTGACCTCCTCGATCTGCTCCATGATGCGTCGCGCCAGACCTTGCGCCGTGGCCAACTCATCGCTGGTGGTGTCCAGGGTGTTGCGGGCCAGGACCAGGTGTTCCTGACCGAACTGAACTTCCTCCTGCAGCAGGTTGACCTCCGCAGCCAGATCCTGATTTTCCGCTTCGATGTCGTGATCGGAGCCGTGCTTGATGATCAGGAAGATCAGTGCGACGGCACCAAATCCGCAGGACATGATGTCCAGAAACGACAGGCTGAAGGCTGAGAACCGCCGGTTTTTACGCGCCATAATGTTCCACGCTGATCGCAGTAATTACGTCTTCAAGATTGGCCGCGCCGATGCGATCGCCCGCGGTGAGATTCACCGGTGCAGAAATTTCTTGCCCGTTCAGCATCAGCTGTGCACCGGCATCCACGCGCAGTGCCAGGCGACCGGCGTGATTGGTGATGGTGGCGGCCGGGTGAGTGGGTGGCGTGGGGGTGATGTTGAGTTTGCCCTCCTGCCAGCTGACAAACAGCGGTTGCTGCGCGGCCAACGCCCGATGGCCGAAGAGCAGATGTGTTGCGCCAGCTTCCGCCGCAGCATTGACCTGTACGGCCACCTCGGTGGCTGGAGCTGCACTCAGTGCATTGACGAGCCGCAGCTGTTCACTTTCGCTGTGAATTTCCTGCCAGTGCTTTTCCGCCGCCTGTGCCACCGCGTTATGCGGCAGCAGATGTATACGCTCGGCCAGTTGCGCCCCTCCGGGGATCTCGGCCCAGCGGTGCGACACAAACACAACGCTGTTGGCTTCGCCGAGGTTCTCGATCATGGCGCGCACCCGGGAGAGAATTGGCGTGCTCGCGTCCTGCAGTTGCCGCAGGCTGACTTTGGCGGTGCGATCATCGAGTTCTGCCATGACTTCGCCCTGGCGCATCGCGCGGGCGATCCACTGAGGCAGCATGTCGTACAGCTGTTGCTCGGATTCTGCCGAGTGCAGCGGGTCAAACCGGCACTGCATGATGAACGCATCGGTAAACATGCGGGCCCAGGCTTCCTGGAAATGTTGCAGCCCTGCATCGGTTACGGTTTCCGCGATATCCAGCTCTGCCTGTTCGTGCACCACCACACGGCTCACCAGAGTCTGGTGGCGGTGCAGTTCGATATGCAGGTGTACCCCCCGCGGAGCGCAGCTGCTGATGCATGCGGCTGCGGCATCCACCAGAGAGATGGCGTTGAACGGGCTCTCTTTGATGACACCCAGCAGCAGGGCCAGCTGTTCGCGGGTGAAGTTGCCGGGCACTGCGAGGGCGACCTCGTCGGGCAGATCACATAGTTCGGCGATATGCTGGAGGTGGCAGAACGCCAGGTCCGCGTGATGGCGGCAGCCCGGGTTATCGGATTTGACCGATTCCAGGCTGAGACGACGCCAGAACTGGTGGTTGACCTGCGTGGGGTGGCTGCGCGCACGCATCAAGGCGGCGGTGCCTGTGACAATTTCCCGGTCATTGACGATGGCAACCCCCGGACTCTCCAGCACTTCATTGTTGCCGACAAAAACCCGCAGACCGCAGTCGTTGATATCCAGTACACCTTTGCTCATGGAAGCTCCTGTTTTCCCTGTAGCGGCTGGCCATGTCCCTGGTCAGCCGGCGTTATGCAGTGAATCGTGATCCGGGCGCTTGAACGCCTGAACCAAGGCCGTTCTGTGTCAGCCCACCTTCAAGAAACGCAGCAGTTTGTTGTCACAATAATTCTGGGTATCCAGTACCAGGCGCTCCTGCATAAGCTGCAGCTGGTGGGTGAAGAACATGATGACGATACTGATGACAAGCGCGATAAACGTGGAGTTGAAAGCCACACCCAGGCTTACGGTTACCCCGGCGATGTCGCCTTCCACCGCGCGGTGGGCCTGGGCTAGTGCTTCACCAATACCGCGCACGGTGCCGATAAACCCGATGGAGGGGATCGCCCAGGTGATGTAGCGCACCATCGCCAGTTCCGAGTCCAGCCGGTCGCCTTCGGTATCACAGACCTCTTTGACCGAATTGGATACAGCGGCCACATTGCGTGTGGAACCGAAGCGCTGCAATGCCGTGAGCAGCGCGCGGGGTAACAGGAAATTACGCTCTTCCTCCGGTAACGCCTGTATCGGTCGCGACAGGTCGCGGGCGTCTTCCGGCAGAATGGGTGTTCCCTCGCTTACATTTAATAGCGCCTGGTCCAGCAGCTTGCGCTCGCGAAAGCCGCGCCGCGCTTTCAGTCCCATGATGGCCATCGCCCACAGCATGAGTACGAAGCAGGCTTCCTGTTCGTAGTCGCGCATTACGATGTAGATCGATCGCTGCTGTATGTAGGTTTCGCCGGCTTCCTCTCGTGCCATTTGTTCGGCGATCAAGGCATCGGCGTTGGGACGGATAATGGCCACGTAGATGGCATGTACCAGAATGATCGCCCCGAGTAGGGCAAACAGCTGGAAGACGAAATCTGAAGACTTGAATTTCATGGGTTTTCCCGCTTTTTTGTAGGGCCATTCCATTGGCGATGGGCCCGGGTATTGCTCTGACTGTGCCTGTTGAATACGCGATCTTGGGTTTAGATATCCACTGGGTAGGAGACCGAGAGGTCCTCCGAAATTTCTTCCGAGGCTTCATAGCCATCGGCACTCTCTGCGCTCTGTGCCTTGATCGTTGGTGTTTTTTTAACGACGGGTTTGGGCGCTGGTTCTGTCGTCTTGACGCTGACCGGTTGCGCGCTCGCTTCCGCCTGATTGGTGCCGCTATCACTGGCTTCGCTAGCCGAGTCACCGGCGACCTGAGCGGCTACCGAACCGGCAAGTGCGGTCAGTAGCGCGAAAGCCAATGCCTGATAGCGGGAGCGGGTAAAACACTGTGTCGGTTGCATCGCCGTGCCTCGTTGGTAATTGCGTGATTCCACGCAGGCTGTGACTTCAGTTCACCCATCGGGCTACGCGGAACCCGATATCGTTGCGTGCCTCGGCACCATAGTCCCGGTACGACAAGCGCAATTCTGTCAGTCCGGCGTGCTTCCAGCTGGAGCCCCGTACCACGTGATAGTCACCTTCCTGTGGGCCCACCGGGTTTTCTTCCCGCTTGAGGGACAGGCCGGTGCCAATGGTGTAAAGGTCGTGAATCCACTCAGAGACATTGCCGCCCATATCGAACAGGCCGGTGTGGTTGGGGGTGAAGCTGCCCACCGGGGCGGTAGCCGGGTAGCGGTCGTTGTAGGTGCGAAGCACGGCTGGGACTATCTGCCCGGCACTGCTGTCGGCGTAATTTCCCGAATTTTTGCCCACTGGCAACGCATTGCCCCAGGGGAACTTGCGCATGGCACCGCGCTCGAAGCGCGCAGCCCAGGCCCACTCCGCTTCGGTCGGCATACGGTAGCCATTGGCGCTCGCGTCAAAGCCCACCACGCGTCCGCGTTCGCTGCGGTACACCTCTTTGAGCCCGTCCCGTGCACTCAGCCAGTTACAAAACAGGGCGGCATCATTCCAGCTGATATTCACCACCGGCAGGTTATCGTTATCCAGGCTCACCCCATTGGCATGGCTGGAATTGTGCATCCGTTGGAAGCGGCGGTACTCGCGGTTGGTGACTTCGGTTGCGCCGATATAGAACGGCCGGGTGAGCGCAATCTTGCGCATGACTTCATTGGCGCGGCGGCCCTGCTCGCGGCGGGAGGAGCCCATGGTGAACTGTGCATTGGGTCGCATCAGCAACATTTTGCCGCCGGCACCGTGGGTGATTTCAGCGGGTATGCCACTCCAGCGTGCCTGCTCTCCGGTGAGCAGCACGGCCCTTACCGACTGCTTCAGTTTGCTGGAAGGTACGATGGTGGTGGAGTAGTCCTCATACCCGGGTTTACGCACGGTAATGTTGTGGCTGCGGGTGGGCAGGGTGAAGGTCTGGCCGGCCACACCCGCCAGTTTGCCGTCGATAAACACCTGCGCGTCTGCCGGGTTACTGGTGATGGAAACTTTGCCGAATACAGCAGTGAGCTCCACGTTCATATCCCGCAGATCTCCGGCGCGGACATCGACGGTGCGTTCGACAGTGCTGTATCCATCGAGGAAAAAGCGCAACTCGTGTCGGCTGTTGGAGGCCAGTGCCAGGTCGATGGGGGCCTGTCCGCGGTACTCGCCGTTGACGGTGATGCTCGCACCGGGGGGATTGGTTACCACGCGGAGAGTGCCGTCGGCAGCGTTGAGGTCCACCGTGGCAAGGGTCTGGTCGACGCCGGCGGTGACGGGCACCTGGATTTGCGCGGTCTTGTGATCCGGCAGGGAGATATCCACCAGTCGATCTCCCTGTACCAGCTCGGCGGTCAGCGGAGTGGTGCCGAGAACCCGGCCTTCCACACTGACGGTTGCGCCCGCCGGGTTGCTGGTAATGTAAACGTTGGCCCACGCCGGGCGCAGTGTTGCGGTGAGCGTTTGCGTGTTGTCCAGTCCTTCGATCTCAACTTCTTTGCTGAAGGGCAGGTAACGCTCCGTGAGAATGGTGATGCGCTTGCGGCCGGCGGGAATGGACGAGGCCAGGCCTTCCGTGCTGCTCACTTCCGCACCGTTCACCAAAACGCGCACGGGCACCGGAGGGTCGGTTACCACCTGCAGGTGGCCGGGCAAGCGTTCCAGCTTCACCGCGTGGCGACTGTTACTGTCGCTGCTCACTTCGACCTCGCCAGTGCGCGGGAGGTAGCCGGTGGCGCTGATGGTGTAGTTGTAGTGACCGGGTAAAACCAGATGGCCATCGCCCAGGGGGAGGGCGAGACCACTGACCGATACGTCGGCATCGGCCGGCTGTGTTTCAAAAATGAGTGAGCGGGCGACCAGCAGGTAGGCCAGCATCAGGGCGCCCAGTAGCAGGCAGCTGGCGACCACAATCGCCTTCGGGGTAAGTAGCAGTTTTCTGCCACCGGTGGCAACCGGGGCGGGGGTGAATCCGATGGGTTGAATGACGGATGCATCTTCGCTTGCCGGCTCGCTGTCGCGAACGGGTACCGCTTCCTTGGCTGTCATTTTTGATGTCCTGTTACTGCGTACTTATTGATTTTTACGTAGCTGGAATCTCTGCTGCCGGGCGGTGTTGTTACATGCTTGTCACATTCTTGTCGCATGCGTTACCTGTCCGACCCGGGGCTTGCTGCCAGAGACAGAGCCGCGCATTTCAGCTTAGCCCGCTCTCGCGCTTGCAGCCGGAGCGGGGGTGTTTTTGGCGTAGCTTTTTCCGTTTTACCGATACCAGGACGACAATTTCGTCCATTGCCCGTCACCGGCTCGGAGCCAGTGTGTGGGGGCGAATTTCGGTTGCGGAAGGTGGGCGGGCAGTCAGAATGTGCTGGCGTGACCCGCGGGCAGCCTGGCCATATAGGCGGTCAAAGCTGTGTCAAAAACGGCTACGTAAAATTCGGATGACGTTTGACGTCGCGCAGTTTTTGATCTGCCCGCGGGCAAAGGGTTTCACCGATCAGGATTTATTGGCGCTGTTAATTTTTTCTTCGCACTCGATGGTCACTACGGGAGATTCCGAGGATGGATCCACGATCAGTTCGCGGCGCACATCCCGATAGCCTTGGCGTGTGCCCACCACGGTATAGCGCCCGGGTTTCAGTGCAATTTCCCGTTCTGAGAAATTCCCCAGCCTGCCTACGTGGTAAATGGTCACGTTGGTGCTGGCATCCGACTGCAGCAGCACGGTAATCGGGATCAGGGACTTTGTGAGTGCCGATTCCAGCTGCTCAATCTGCCCTGTGAGCCGTGGAGTACTGGCCCTGAGTGCGCGGGCATCGGCCAGTACCTTGCGCGCGTACTGATTGCGTTTGCTCTGCCCGAGTGTGAGGGGATCTTTCAGTAGTTCCTGCAGCTGGTCATCCAGCTTCGCACGGGCTTCTGAGCGGGCCTTGCCGGTGAGTGCTTCCACCAGGCTGCTGTCTTCGGCAATCAACGCTCCATATTTTTCCGCGGCCTTGTGCCACTGTTCGCTCTGCTCGTGCCCGGCGGCGGTGGCAAACAGTCGGTCGATGCGCGCCTGGGCGAGCCCGTTTTCCGCCTGGGTAATACCGATGTTCGGATCGTTGGCGTCTGGCTTCAATGTGCGTGCCTTGACGAAGTGGGTCCTGGCCTTGGTGAACTCTCCGGTGGCGATAGCGGCATAGCCGGCGGACATGGCCTCGCTGTAATCCCGCTCGAGAATGGCTGCGTTGACCTCTGGCAGAAGTGCTTTGGCGGGCGCCGTGTCCGGGTCCAGGTTCAGGGCGGTTTCCAGTGCCTGCTTCGCGATGTCGAGGGCATTTTCTTCAAAGGCCTCTTTACCGGCGACCACATGCGGCCACACTTCCGACAATTGTTCCGCGCGGGCTTTGCCCGCGACACCGCGCGGGTGGTCCTCGGAGATCGTCAGGGCGAGATCGAAGGCTTTTTGGGCGGCTTCGGCATCGCCGGCATCCAGTGCGCCGTTACCGTCTGCCAGATGTTTTTCGATTCGTTCTGGAATGCTGTCTCGCACTGCCTGCATACCTGCCAGCGCCTGGCGGTATTGTTCGAGCGCCTGCATGAACTTGCGCTGGCGGTAGATGCCATCGGCACTTTCGGCGAGCGTACGCGCGGCGAAATATTCCTCGGCGGCCCAGGTTTCCACCTTTCGCTCCAGCAATTCTTCCTGCAGCTGCAGAATCTCCTGCAGTATCTTCTGCACCTCACGGCGTTGGGCTGCAATTTCTGCCTCAGTAAAGGGGGATTCCTGGACTTTTTTCACACTGTTTTTAACTGGCGCACTGGTATTGGCGGCCGGGGTAGTGGCGGGAATGACCGGCTTTTCAATCATCTGGGGAAGTACCCAGAATACGCCAACCAGTGCGGCCAGCATGCTGCTGCCAATAAGGATCGGGGCCAGCTTGCGGTTCCTTTCTGGCTTTTTGTTTGCCGCATGAGCCGACGCCGGGCCTGCCGGCTGGTCGCCCGTGGCGGTGCCCCCGAAGGAAAAATCGGCAGGCTGGATGATGGACTGGTCTTCCGGTGATGGATCGCGGTGTTGCATGGTATTTCCGCTATGTCTGCTGTTATTTTCGGTTGCCGGCCGCCGCTACGTGAGCCGCACGGCCGGTCAGCTAGGGTCGAGTCTGGAACCGGATGGTGCGCGCGTTAAATATCGCTCATGCCCCCGGTTTCCACTTCGTAAATTTCCTTGAGCAGTTCGCGCCACTGGCGGTACTGGTTTTCCACGGAGCCAGACAGCGTTACGGTGCGATCTTCCAGCTCAACGATACGCGGCTCTACCTCGGCTTCCATCGAGTCACCGAGTTCCTGCAGTGCCTCGATGTGCATTTTGGCTTCGGAGCGGCGATCGAACCCGCTTTTTACCAGGTAGCCACCACCGGCCACGGCCACGTTGCCAGCCTGGCGCGCCGCGCCGCCACCGGCACCGGCTGCCGCAATACCACCCACAATGGCGGCGACGCCCATGATGGTGTTATTGCGCGCCTTGCGTTTCAGTTCACGCATCTGCTTGACCTCTTCATAACTCATGGCGCGCCACTCCTGATAGGGCGTCTCCATGCTTTTTACAAAGGTGTCGTAGTAACCTTGCAGCGTATCGACAAACAGATAGTCGCGCTCGCGGACCCGCCGAACACGCATCAACATCGGGTCGTTGTCTGCCGGTAATGCGGTGAGCTGGTAGAGACCCTCGTCGTCCTGCACCAGGTAGCGATCGAACGCACCGGGCGAAAAGCTTTGTGCAAATTTGATTTCAGAAATCGTGCGCAGCTCGGCGATGTATTCACTCGACAGGCGCTGGCGGTAGGTCAGCATGTCGTTGGATATACGGTTGTAGATACCCTGAAATGCGTCACCCTCGGTCGGGTGCTTGCGGTCGTAGGCATAGTGGGAGGCGTGCTCGGTGTATTGTTTGGTGAACCACACCTGACCGCGGGAATCCGTCACGGTGACGTCTACCGTCAGGGTTTCACCGTCGGATTTCACGATGGTACCGGCGACGGTCACATCGATATTGGTGCGCTCGCTGGGAATAACACGCACCGCGCCCCAGCCCTGACTCGACTGCAGCGCATCGGCAAGCGTGACGGCAATATAGCGGGATTCGGCGCGGCGCAATTCCGGGAACACCAGCTCGTCTTCTTCTGGCTCCTCTTCCTGATCAAGCCCGGCATTGAATTGCACAATGCCGACATCCAGCAGGCGATTTTCGGCGATGGCCGCATCTTCAACCGTGAGCGGCGTGTAGGCGGTGGTGCGGACCTCGGTGGTGGTGCAGCCCACCAATGTCAGCAGGCTCATGACCAGCGTGCACAGGGTCGTGCGTGTGTGCGAGAAAAACATGTCACTACTCTCCCTGATGAATGTTCATCTTCATTTCTGTGATTTTTTATATTTCCGATACTCTTCCCAGAGTCGTTCCTTCAATTCCGGATCGGCTTCGCGCATGGCGGCCTCGCGAATCTGGCGGGCGACCACATCGTCATCGTCACCGCTGGGGATGTCTGCGGGTACCACCGCCGCGGTGTTGGTGTGGTTGTATTCACCTGTGCGGCCCTTGGTGGGCAGTCCCGGTCCTGTGGCCTGTCCGCTGGAATTGTTCTGCTCCGGTCCGCTGCCACCTTCGCCACCGCCGGAAGGCGGTGGGGCGGGCAGTTCGGCCTCGGCAGACTGAATCAGGTCTTCCAGGGACTCACCGGGCGGCACCTCGTCCTCTGCCGCCTCCTGTTCTTCCGCCGAGGCGGGGCGGTTGCGCACGTAATCCCGCTCGCGCAGGATCATGCCGTCGTAGCTGGCCATCGTGGATTCAAACTGCCCTTCGAGCTCTGCTACCCGTTCCGCGGAGCTGGCCGGGGCCTCATTCGGTGCCGGGTTGCCACCGCTGGCCGGACTACCGGTACTGGAAGCGCTGGCGGGTGCGCCGCCATCGCCGGCTTGTCCGCTGGCAGATGCGCTGGCTTGCCCGCCACCCTGGGCGCCGGAAGGGGAACTGCTGGATGCGCTACTTGGGGCACCACTGCTGGATGCACTGGCGGGGGCGCTGCTGCTGGACGAGGCACTGCTGGATGACGCGCTGTTACTGGAGGCACTGGAAGAGCTGGACGAGGCGCTACTCGCCGTCTGCTGTTCTTCGGAGAAATCGATTTCGTCCGGTGGCTCGCCCTCGCTGTTGGAGGAGGGGTCTGGCGGCATGCGGGTTTCCTGCGGGCGCTCATCGGACTCGCTGTACACTGGCGTCGATGGGTTCCTGCTGGCCATGGGGTCTTCCGCGCTGCTGCTGGGCTCGCGCGAGCGGCGATCGGATTCCTCGCCGGTATCCGAGGCGGTGCTGGATTGTTCGCTCGAGCGGTCCGCGGACTCAATGCTGGGGAAGGAGGTATTCGGCTGCGCGGGGCTGCTGGCGGTCGACATGCTCGGGCTGCGGCTGCTGCTCGGTGAGCTGGGCGATGGCATGCTGCTGGCCGTGGACGGGCTCGATTGCGACTTGCTCGAAGACGAGCTGGACGACTGCGACTGCGATTGCGATTGCGACTGTGAAGCACTGGACTGTGACTTCTGCTGAGGCTGCGCCGGCGGTTGCTGTTGTGTCTGCTGGTTTTTGCAGCCGCTTATTACCGCGGACAATACCACCACCGACGCCAGCGATTGCCAGCGCCATCCAGTGGCGTCATTGTTTGTCTTGCCAGTTTTTTGTGTAAACCGCTGAGCGATCGTCCGTAATGCCATGAGCTATCTCCTGATGCGTTCACGGGCCGCCGCGAAATCGCGGCGGCCCGTCTTGCTCCTTGTCTGTTCGACAGTTTTCCTTCAGCGGGGTTTTCCTGGCAGAAAAGATTTGCTGCCAGTTTTTCCCAATGCTGAAATCAAACCTACTTCGCTACATCAGTCGAACACAGTGTGTTGTTTCCTTAATTTTTCAATCGAATACGAATCGTTGCACGATACCGGTAGTGGCTACTGGCTCACCATTTTCAAACCGGGGCCGGAACTTGGCCCGTTTGAGCACATTGCGTACCCGCGAACGGATGCTCACTTTATCTTCCGGCCTGGCACTTAAAATCTGGATATTGCGCGCCTTGCCGAACGCCGTCACATCGTAAGAAACCGTGACATAGGAATTGGCCAGTGCCTCACGATCTTCGTCCAGCAACGGCAGAGTGGGTAGCGCCGCCGGACGACCGAAGATTTCGTCGATTTCTTCATTGGTAGCGCCGTTATCCCACAGCGCCTGATAGGCCTGGCCATAGGTTTCGCGCGCGGAATGCCATTTGTTGAAGATCATGTACCAGTCACCCAGCTCCACTTTGGCCTTTGCCGATGCCGCCGGTGGCGAAGACGGGTTCTTCTGATACACATCCATGATTTTGGTGATCGCGGTTTTGCCGGAGCTGAAGCTGTTCATTCGATAGTGGTCGAGCTGCGCCCGACGCTCTGGCGTCCCGTTGCCACTACCGGCAAAACCCGCATTGATGACAATGGCCTCCTGGGGTTCACCGGTGTAAGTGGCTAGGTAATAATTTGTCGCCTTGAGGCCACGCAATGCCTCGACCATACGCAAGTCATTGGCGCCATAGTTTTGCGAAATAATATCGACCGCCAGGGCGTAGAGGTTGGTAGCGTTGATCAAGTGCTCAAACAGCGTCGCCCCTTTTTCATCGATATAGGCCTGCAGGTGCCAGTTACTCAACTGGTTGATGATCGGCAGCATGCGCGGATCTTTCTCACCATAATTTTTGGCATGCAACCAGAAAAGATATTCGTGGTTGTCGTTGGCCTCTTCCCATTGATTGAGGGCGATATGGCTCTCGATCATTCGTTCGATCATCGGTACCTGGTTGAGGGAGTAGAGCCCTTCATTCACCCGATTGATCAGCATGGCGCGGCGAAATTCGGCAACTGCCTCTTCGTGGTTCCCGCTGCGCTGCAGCGCGCTGGCGAGGCCCATCAATTGTTCGTCGATACCGGCACCGTATGCGCCGTGCTCGGCTTCCATGTCTTCAATGCGCCGGCGGTAATCCTCGGCCGCTTTCGAGGGGCGAAGCTTACGCTTCGGTTTTTCCAGCGGTTTGGATGCCGCTTCTATATAAGCTGCGGGAGGAGCCTTGGCGTTGTCGAGGGCCGAGTCTACGGCGGAGATTTCTTCCGCCGTAACAGAGCCACACAGCAGAGCTGAGGCTGTAAACATCAAGCCGATAGCAATTGCGTTGCTGGTATCTGTCTGTGTCACGGTTGAACCACTTCCATTGCATGTTGTTCCTGACCCGTCGACAGCCGTTTGCGGGCTGGGCTGACGAGCTCGAAATCCGTGCGACGCGATGATCGTCCGGTGCGCACTTACGTGTGTGCGCTGACCCCGGTTGCACGGAACCTCTCTCCCTGACGTGTGGTTCGTTCACTTTCCTGCCGGTTACCCGGTGTGCTGTCGTTTGTCGACACTGGACTCTGGTGGCGCGGGGATTTTTTGGCCGTAAATTGGCACTGCTTTCCCTTGCAATTGGCGTTCACCGTCCATGTAGTTTCAGTATAGCCAACGAATTTTCGCCCCCTGCTTCCACAGGTGTGCTGCGGCGCCACTGTTCTGGACGACTCTTCCGGTGGTCGGTCACGCGGCCTTCAGTGTGCACCTGCCTGGTGCCAGTCCATGGGTCTTAGCGTGACCTGTGCGGGGGTTCAATGAGTCTGGCAGCCGGGGAAAAGATGGGTGGGAATTCTCAGAAAACCCGGTGCCAATAATTTGCCGCGCAATGGAAATTGTGACGGCGCTACACTCGCGCGGCACGGCAAGCACGCTAGCTTGTGGGGTGGGGCGCCCCGCTATCCGGCGAGAGCGCACTGTGCGACTGTGAGTCCCGTACCAGTCGCTGATTTTCACGTGAGAGAAAGGATTGTCCTATTGAGGGTTGGTTTTTTCCTCTTGTGTTGCGCGATACCCATACCCTTTGGTCGCAATATTTGGAATAAGCGCGGTGTGGGGCCATAATCCGCAGGTTTGACGAATTGTGTACTTTCTAGTGGGAGCGCTTTGTGAACATAACAATACAACCTGAAGCCATCGTCAGCCTGCGGGGATTTGAAATGCCGGAGCGTCTTGGCTTCGGCACGGTCATGGCCCCGGTGATGTTCCGGGCCCGCTACCAGGACGGGCGCTGGAGCGATGGCGAGCTGATCCCCTATGGTCCTCTGTCGCTGGATCCTGCGGCAAAGGTGCTGCATTACGCCCAGTCCTGCTTTGAGGGGCTCAAGGCCTATCGCTATGGCGATGGTGTGGGGCTTTTCCGTCCCGAGCGCAATGCGGCACGTATGGCGCACTCGGCCCGTCGCTTATGTATGCCGCCGGTGCCGGAATCCCTGTTCATGGATGCGGCGCGCACGGTGGCGTCCCACTGCGCCACGCTGATCCCGGGCAATAGCGGTGAATCGCTGTATCTCCGCCCTTTCCTGATGGGCACCCAGCCGGATCTTTCGGTCACCGCCAGCAAAGCCTACGAGTTTTACGTCATTGCGAGCCCCTCCGAGGCTTACCATGCCGGGAACATGCGCCTGTGGGTGGAACGTGAAGACAGCCGCGCGGCGGTGGGCGGCACCGGCGATGCGAAGGTTGGCGGAAACTACGCGGCTTCCTTGCTGAGCATCGCCGGGCTCAAGGAGCGTGGGTACGACCAGTCCCTGTGGCTCAACCCGGGGAACCGCCACACCGTTGACGAGCTTTCAGGCATGAATTTCTTTGCAGTGATGGATGGCGCTCTGCACACGCCGGCCCTGAATGGCTCCATCCTGGAGGGGGTCACCCGGGATTCCATGCTTGCTCTGGCGCGGGAGCAGGGGCTTGAAGTGCATGAGCGGGAGATTGATATCGATGATCTGTTGGCACTGGTGGCCTCAGGTACTTGCAGTGAAGCCTTTGCCTGTGGCACCGCGGCCATTGTCAGCCCGATCAGCGAACTGGGTGATGGTGACCAGCGCTATCGCCTGCAGCAGGCGCCCGGCCCCGTTGCCGAGCTATTGCGCCGCTCGCTGCTGGATATTCAGGAAGGCCGGGCCGAAGACCGCTTTGGCTGGATGCAAAAGGTGCCGGTAGCCAGCTACTGACATCTCAGGGTTCCATCGGATATTTTTGATGTCGCTTTTTTTCACGGCAAAGTGGCGATAAATGCCGGCTTTGGCGGTTCGAGTGTATTGGTAGCACTCCTGTACAGGCGGTTGTTTCCAGTGGAAACAGCCGCTTTTTTATTTCTACTTTTCCGCAGGCTTGCGTTGACTTGAATGACCGAGGTGTTACAAATCTACTGTGCGCTGTAAGTTATCCCCGTCTCTGCACTATCAGGCAGTCACATGGGCTTGCAGCGCTGGCGCCCGCGCTGTGTGCGGGTAAAGCGCGGCCGAACCAAAGGCGTGCGTTAACAATAAAAAAACTGGAACTTTTGGGAAAAGCCTTTGGCGGTATCCCTCACTTTGACAAGTAGTATCCAGATCAATTTGAGACACAGGGGTCGAATTTCGGCTGTGACTCCTTAAAAAAGGCTCTCCCCCGCAGCCACAAGCTGCGAGGTTCCTCGCAAGTGAGGAGAACGGGAATGCTGAATCATCTCTATGGCCTGATGGTACAACCGCGCAGGCAGTGGCAGGAAATTGCTGGACTGTCTGAGAAAGGGCTCAACCGTCAGATTCCTTATGTCATTATTTTGGCGTTAGTGCCCGCGTTGTGCTGGTATTTTGGCACCACGGAAATCGGCTGGAATATTGGCAGCAACGGTCAGGTGCGGACGCTGACCAGTAATAGTGCCCTGTCCCTGGTGGCGGTGTTCTATGTCACCATGATCCTTGCGGTGGTCGCCGTGGGTTACTTTATTCACTGGATGGCGAAAACCTACGGTGCCAAGTCCAACCCCATGAAGGGCATGGTGATTGCCGGGTTCACGGCGACCCCCATCTTCATTGCCGGTGCTGCCGGTCTCTACCCTATCCTCTGGCTGGATATCCTGCTGGCAACCCTGGCGGTGGCTTATGCGGTGTACCTGCTGTATGTGGGTATTCCCATTGTGCTCAACGTCAATGAGGAGCGTGGTTTCCTGTTTGCCAGCGCGGTGGTTACAGCGTGCCTGGTTATGGCAGTGGTAGTGATGGTCGGCACTGTGCTGTTCTGGAGCTTTGTTGCCGCACCGGTGTTCCAGCACTGATGTGATTTCGGTGTAACCCAGAGCGCTAGAAAACGGGCGCACCCGGAAGCAATTCCGGGTGCGCCCTTTTTTTTGGAGAGGCATGAGCATGCGCTGCCCACCGGCACGGAGTGGGAGAGGGCTCAGGGGTGGTGACGGACGGGTATTGCACCAGTCGGTCATCTATCGACTGGTTAAAACGAGACAAAGGTCCTGTTTTACCGTTGCCGCGTTTCGGGGCATTGGATAGTATCCGGGCAACGGCAGTCGACAGGCGCTGCGCTTCCTAGTTGGTACAGTCGTACCAGTTAGAACCTGATTGGCAAACATGGTCATGGTTTTCCAGCCATATCGCTGTTTGTCATTGACTGCATGTACGACGGGTGCAACACCGCCCGGTGGAGGGGGAGAGCCTCCCTGAAGAATAAATACGGCATTGTTGCCATAAAAAAGGAAAGCGGGAGATTCCATGAAAACACCAGTCAAGTTTGGTGCTGTATTACTGGCAGCGTTGGTCGCAGCCTGTTCACAGGACAGTACACCGGGTGATACCCGTCATACGCCTGCCGAGTCGACCGCGGCGGCCGATTTCCAGAAGCAGCTGCTCAAACAGCTGATTACCGCGCAACCGGGCGACGTGATCGAGATTCCGGAAGGGCGCTACGAGTTGAACCGCAGTCTTTCTTTGAATGTCGACGGGGTCACGATCCGCGGCGCGGGCATGGACAAAACCATCCTGTCCTTCAAAAACCAGATTCAGGGGGCGGAAGGGCTGCTGGTAAACGCCAGCGATTTCACCATTGAGGATCTCGCGCTGGAAGACACAATCGGTGATGCCCTCAAGGTCAATGAAGGCAAGAACATCATTATTCGGGATATCCGCGTGGAGTGGACCAATGGCCCGTCCACCGAGAACGGCGCTTATGGAATTTACCCGGTACAGACAGAAAACACGCTGGTAGAAGGCACTGTTGCCATCGGTGCGTCTGATGCGGGTATCTACGTCGGCCAGTCGCGCAATGTGATTGTGCGCAACAACCGTGCGGAATTTAATGTGGCGGGAATCGAGATTGAAAATACGATCGGTGCCGATGTTTACGACAATGTAGCCACCAATAATACCGGCGGTATCCTGGTATTTAATATGCCCAACCTGCCGCAACCGGGCCACAGTACCCGTGTGTATAACAACAAGGTATACAAGAATAATACCGAAAATTTTGGCCACGAAGGCACCCCTGTCGCGGCCGTGCCGGCGGGCTCTGGTGTGGTGATCAATTCCAATGATTTTGTTGAGATCTTTAACAACGAGATATCAGATAACGACACCGCCAACATTATTGTCAGCAGTTATTTTTCGGCCGGCTACTACAGCGATAAATCCACCCAGGAAAATTTTGACCCGTACCCGGAAGGTATTTACATCTACGACAACACCTTTACCGGTGGTGGCACGTCCCCGGATCACCTGGAGCTGAAAGCGCTGAAAGTGGCCAAGTTCGGCCTCACCGGCCGCCTGCCCGACGTTTTGTGGGATGGGGCCGTCGACAGCCAGAAAATGGTTGATGGTGCACTGCCGCCGACGCTCAAGCTATGCATCGAGAATGAAGGTGTCGGCATCATCAATATCGATGTGCAGAACGACTTCAAGAATATCTCTACGGACATTGCGGCCCACAACTGTAGCCTGAAGAAATTGCCGCAAGTCGTTCTTGAGTTTGATTCCGAACAGGAAGAAGACAAGGCGCAGCACGCGGAGAATGAGGTGGCCGATGCGTAAATTATGCTCGCTCCGCTGGTTAGGGAGCGCGGCGCTGGCGTTGTCGCTGTTGGGGTGCGGCGCCCCTCGCGAGCCGGTTGCACTGCACGAACGCAATGCGGTACCCGACAACCTGAGCCAATGGCATCTGGTCAATGTGACAAACGGTACCCTTGCACTCAACGAGCGCGTGATACCGTATGATCTGAATACCGCTTTGTTTACGGATTACGCCCACAAGCTGCGCACCGTATGGATGCCGGAAGGGACCAGTGCCGGTTATGGCGATGCGCATTTCGATTATCCGGTCGGGACCATCATCAGCAAGACATTTTATTATCCGTTGGCTGAAGATGGCTCGGTGTTACGGACCGATGACTATTCCCGTGACTTCGCCGAGAACGGCCTTGACCTGAGTAACGTCAAACTGATCGAAACCCGCATCCTGGTAAAGCGCACGGATGGCTGGCAGGCGCTGCCCTATGTTTGGAATGAAGCCCAGACTGATGCCGTGCTTGAAATCGCGGGCGAAGCCATGTCACTGCAGTTGGTGAACAAGGCTGGCAACCGGGAGGCATTTACCTATGTTGTGCCGGATGCTAATCAATGCGCCGGTTGTCACGCGGACAACCACACGCAGAAAGCGGTTCGCCCTATCGGCCCGCGGGCCCGCCACCTGAACAAGCACTATGAATATGCTGCGGGCAGCGAAAACCAGCTGGTGTACTGGCAACAGATGGGATACCTGAGCAACCTGCCCGATCTTGCGCAGGTGCCGCGCAATGTGAATTACCGGGACACCAGCGCGACGCTGGACGAGCGGGCGCGCTCCTACCTGGATATTAACTGCGGCCACTGCCATAACCCCAGTGGTCCAGCGGATACATCCGGGCTGATGCTGTACAGCGCAGAACATGACATGCGCAAGCTTGGCGTGTGCAAGCCGCCGGTGGCCGCGGGCACCGGTTCCGGTGATCGGCTGTTTGCGATTGTTCCGGGAAGCCCGGAGGACTCCATCCTTAATTTTCGAGTGGAATCCACCGACCCGGGCGCGATGATGCCCGAGCTGGGGCGCAGCCTGGTGCACGAAGAAGGGGCGGCGTTGCTCGACGCATGGATTGCCTCAATGCCCGGCAACTGCAGCTGACACTGGCGTGGCGGCAACCGCTGGTTGTCGCCGGCCCGCCAGGTTACTTAATTGCAGGAACTCGGGGTAGAGCGGATCCAGCAGCATACCGGTTTCCACTTCCTGCCTGCGCTCGTAGTCCTCAAGGAGTGCCACGTAGGTGCGGAAGCGTGCGTTGATTTTGCGCACATAGTCGTAGGGTTCCTGGCCTCGCGCATAGCCGTAGCGGGCTTTCTCGTAATATTTCTTCTCGGACAGCAACAACATGGCATTCTCCACGTTGTTAAACCACACCCGGCGATCCCAACCTTTTTGCTCTGCCAGATCCTGCGCGTCGTAAACGTGCCCAAGTCCGGCATTGTAGGAGGCCAGGGTAAACCACATCATATTTTCCGGGCTGATGCCCTTGTCTTCAAATTTCCGATGTAGCCATTCCAGGTACTTGATGCCGGCGCGCACGCTGGTTTCAGGGTCGAACAGGTTTTTCTCACCGATCTGCTTACCGGTATCGGGCATGACCTGCATGAGCCCTCGGGCACCCACCCAGGACTTTGCCTTGGGATTGAAGGTGCTCTCCTGAAACATCTGTGCAACGACCAGGCGCCAGTCGAAATCGTATTTGTCCGCGTATTTTTTGACATATTTGTCGAACGGGGAGATGGTGCCGTTCTCGTTGACTTCGTTAATTTCGGGGCGGGTCCTTTTGGGCGCATCAAAGTATTTTGTATAGAGCACCGCCATTTTCTTCTGGGTGCTTTTCTTATCGAAGAACGCGTTTACGGCTTCCTGTAGTTTCGGATTGCCTTCCCGTATCAGCCACACGTACACATTATCGTCTTCGTGCAGGTCGATCAGCTCCTTGATATTCTTGCGCCAGCTGTGCTCAAGCTTTACGGAAACATCGTCGGCAATGGTCAGGTCATAATCGTTATCGGCAACCTTGTCGATAATCTGCTGAATGTTCAATTCCTCCGGTGCCAGTTCAATTTTTACATCCGGCACTTGCTGCTTGACCTTGAGCGCGACGTCGTAGTGATTGCTCGATTTACGCACATGCAGGGTTCTGCCGGCGAGGTCATCAAGGCTGTCGATCTTGTCGTTTTCCTCTCCCACCACGACCACTTTTTCTTTCATGTAGGGACGGCCAAAATCGACGCCCTGATCGTCTCGGCGCTGGGTGGCTGATAGCAGGCTGGCGGCGATGTCGGCTTTGCCTTCGACGACGTAGGTGAGTAAATCCGCATGGGTAGGGGCAACAACGATCTCGAGGCGGACGTCGAGGTCTTTGGCGAAGCTCTCCGCCAGTTCAAATTCATACCCGAGAATCCGCCCCTTCCACATGTAGTAAGTACCGGGATGGTTACGGGTAACCACGCGCACGTACCCGCGTTTTTTGATCTCATCTAGGTCGCCCACCGAGCGGTCGGATGTGCGCGTGAGCTTGTGGTCCCTGACGAACTTGTTAATGGCTTCGACCAGTTCGGGAGAGTTCTTGCGTACCCCCCAGGCCATCTGGCGCTCACCGGGGAACACGTAGTTTTCCTGCAGGTTGTCCTTGAACTGGTCGACCAGGTCAAACACCTGCCGCTCCACCACGGTGTAGTCCAGATCACTCTCTGCAACGTCGATCACCAGCTCGACGTAATTTTTTTCCGTCACTTTGAGCTTTAAGCCAGGATGCTTTTTGGCAAATTCCCGCGCTGCTGTTTCGTAGGCGGTGCCCTTGGTGACAGCCAGGGTCTTACCACTCAGGTCGGAATCATCGGTCACCGGTTCTGCATCTTTTTCCGACACCAGAATAAGTTCGGTGTTGGCGGTGGGGATAGAAAAGTCGACTTGCTGCTTGCGCTCTTCGGTCATTACCAGGTTATTGGCGATGATGTCGCCTTTGCCCGCCTCGAGCAGGGGCAGCAGCTGGTCGAAGTTTTCGGCGTAAAGTACTACTGGTTCCAGACCCATCTGGCGAGCCATACGCTTGGCCGCATCGATCTCAATATCTTGTTGGGTGGCAGCGCGGTGGAGGGAGTCGGTGTTGGAGATGTCAACGAGGATGCGCAGCTTGCCGTGTTCGCGCAAGGCGCTCAGGTCGCCGGTGTCGACATAGTTGTCGTAGGCGTTAATTGGAAATTCACCGGTAGTTTCTGGCGCCCATGCCGCTTCCGGTCTCACGTCATCTTTGCCGGCCATGCGCATGGCCTTTTCTTGATCCGCCGCGTTGTTTTCGTCGGCGTCGGGTGTGGTCGGTGGCGCATCGCTGCCGGCCGGGCTCTGCTCCTCGATGGTTTCGGCGGCACCTTGCGCCGGCGTCTCTTTTCCGGATTGTGCATCAACATCCCGCTGGCAGGCGGAAAGGCAGAGCAGCAGCGGTAGCAGGCAACAGAGAATGCCGCGAACAGAAGGCAGGTTCATGGTGTGTCTTTACATCATCCAATACATTCCCTGAAAGTCTAGCTGAATGGTGGCGGTTGGTTGTGAGCCGGGTGTGAGCCGCGCGCCACCATACTGGCGTGCTCGCCGTTAGGAAGGGGGAAACACCGGTTACCGCACCGGAGCCGGCGGGCAGCGGTGCGGCATGTTTAGCTGACGGTAAAGCGCATGAACTGGCCGTTTGCGGTATCACAGGGCTGGTCGCTTTCGGGCGTGTCTGCAGTGGGGGGGATCAATCCTTTGATCATCATGGCCACAGTACGCTCCAGCAGCGGTGAGTCGATGGCGGTCGCACCACTCAGTATCTGGAATTCCAGGTTGAGGATGGTGCCGTGGGCAATCTGTGCGGCGGCGACAGGATCGGCGAGGCGCAGCAGCTCGAAGAACTCGATGATCATGTTCTCCGTGGCCTGATTAGCCATGCGCACGGCGCGTGTGAGCTGGTGATTGCGTAGGGCTTCGTTTTTGAAGGCCAGCTCTATGACGCGGTGGTCGCGATTACTGGCCTGCGAGCGGATGTGAGACAGTACAAAACGGCTCAGTTGCTGAATCAGCTGGCGACGGCCGGCGGGCGCGGCAAGTTGTTCCGGGGTGAGTTCCCGTGCGACAGAAAAACTTTCTTCCTGCAATGCTCGGGTATGATCGATGTTCTGTTCCACGAAGTAAGTAAAGGCATCGCTAATCAGATCGTCGAGGTGTTTGAAATAATAGGTGGTTGCGGCGAGGGGAACGTCCGCCTCTTTGGCCACCGCGCGATGACGGATCCCGCGGATCCCTTCTTTGACAATGATGCGCAGGGTCGCTTCGAGAATGGCTTTGCGGCGCTGACGGCTGTCTGCACGTTGGGCTTTGCGCCCGTTATAAACCAGTTCAGACTTTCCTTTGTCTAAAGCCATGGCAACATGAATTCCTTTGCGTTAGTAGGCGAAAAGCTATCGGGATCAGGTAACGCATAATCCAGAAATAAATAGCGTGGTAAAAACATGTGGTGCTTTTGTTGGCCCACAATCGGCCTGCCTCAGAAAATCTATTGTGTTATTGGTTGGCAAACAGTTTAACGAATGTCGCAGCCTCGCTTCCATGAATAGCGATGACCGCAAAGCCAATCTGAGACGGCCGCGCTATTTTAGCGATGTGAGACCCTTTGGCTACTTATTAATTTGAGATTGTGAAAAAAATCCCATTACATTCTCTTACAGGGAATTTAATTCGAAGGATGCTTCGGTAAATTGCGGAATTGGTATGAATATACGAGAAAAATTGGTCTGAATTGTCAGTGTGTTTGGTCAGGTTTTTTTGCTTGGGGGCTTGTGGGCAGCGTCAACGGTGAGCGCGCGAAAAGTGGCTGAGCCCGGACGGGATCATGTGCGAATGGGGGAGCGTGGCAAGAGGGGCGCGCGAAAGAGCATTGAATCGTTTCACGCGCCCCGCCGGGTGATCACCCACGAATATAAAAGTGATCACCAAAAACGAATGGCGTCGGCGCTACTGAATTTTTCCGGTAGTGCGCACGCGCTTGCTGCCGCGTACGATGTCCGCCCCGAGTTTTTGGCGGCGCTCGATGCTTGCATCGATGGCGTTTTTCCCGGCGATCAACAAACCGGCAACCAGAAACGCACCCGGCGGCAATACGGCGACGAGGAATCCAGAGTAATCCGCCCCGAGCACCGGCAGTGTCCAATTGGCGGCTGCCGGGCCCAGCAGCAGATCCATGTCACTGAACAGTGTGCCGCGCCCGATAATTTCCCGCACGGCACCGATTACGATCAGCACCGCGCTGAATCCCAAACCCATCATCAGTCCATCCACCACAGAAGGCAGTACCGGATTTTTACTGGCAAAGGCATCGGCGCGGCCGAGAATGGCGCAGTTGGTGACAATCAGTGGAATAAAAATCCCCAGTACCAGGTAGAGCTCGTAGGTAAACGCCTTCATAAGCAGCTCTGCGCAGGTCACGAAGGTGGCAATAATCATCACCGATGCCGGCAGTCGCACGGTTTCGGGCATCTGCCGCCGCACCAGGGACACGGCGAGATTGGAGCAGACCAGCACCGCGGTAGTGGCAAGGCCCAGGCCGATGGCATTGACCACCGAACCGGTCACCGCCAGCAGCGGACACAGGCCCAGCAGTTGTACCAGCGCGGGGTTGTTGTTCCACAAACCATTGCGGGTAATTTCTGAGTATTCCGGGGTGGCCATCAGTTTTTGTCCCCTTGCTGCTTGGTATCGTCCGTCGCAGACGGCTCGACCTCAACTGCACGTTGTGACACCGGTGCACTGAATATTTCCTGTCGATGTTCGGCGACGAAGTCCAGTACCGTGCGCACCTGCTTTACCACCGCGCGCGGCGTGATGGTTGCCCCCGTGAACTGGTCGAAGGCACCGCCGTCTTTCTGCACTTTCCACATGTCCCGGCCGGGATCGTCCAAGGAAGTGCCGTCAAATGAGCGTATCCAGTCGCTTTTCTTTACTTCTACTTTATCGCCGAGGCCGGGTGTCTCCGCGTGGTTGGTCACCCGCACACCGGCAATGGTGCCATCCCGGTTGACGCCCACCAGCATCTCAATGGGGCCCGAGTAGCCGTCTGGCGCCACGGTAGGAATGATGACCGCATCGATGTTGCCGTCGCCCTGCCGGGCCAGGTTGATGTTGCCGCCCTGCTTCAGTCCGAGCATGGCCCAGTACTGTTTGGGGATGGGATAGGTGTCCACCAGCAGGTCATTGCTGTGGCGCTCGATCGGTACGATTTCCAGCAGCGCCTTGGCAGCCGCTGCGCGTATAGCCCGCTCGATGGGCTCGCGCGTGGTGATCTGGGTGATCGCCAGCGTGCCGGCGGTCACCAGGGCGAACAGGGCAAGGATGACGGCATTGCTGCCGATAGAGCGCCTCAGCATCACTGTTCCTCCAGGTCGGTTGCCTTGCGCGGGGCCTTGTGGCCGTAGGTGCGGGGCAGGGTGTAGTTATCGATAAATGGCGCCGCGAAGTTCATCAGCAGGACCGCAAAGGCGACGGCATCCGGGTAGGCGCCCCAGGCGCGGATAACGAACACCAGCAGCCCGACACCGGCACCAAAAATCAGGCGGCCCTTGTTGCTGGTACAGCCGCTCACCGGATCGGTGATGATAAAGAAGGCCCCGAGCATGGTCGCGCCGGAGAACAGGTGCAGCAGCGGGGAGCCTTCGCTAAGGGAACTGCCACCGTCATAAAACACCACAGACAGGGCGGCCAGGGTGGCGAGCATGGCCACCGGCGCGTGCCAGGTGATCAGGCGTCGAAACAGCAGGAACAGGCCACCGAGCAGGAAGCCGATGTTGGCCATTTCCCAGCCGACGCCGGCGATGGTGCCCTGGCTGAATACGGGCTCCATCTCGTACAGGTGGGCGAGCACGGTGGACTGGTTGTGGCGCACGATTTCCAGCGGGGTGGCACGGGTAAAGCCATCCACGTTCATATTGCCGAAGATCAGGGCAAAGGTTTCATCCAGCCCCGGAGCGCCTTGGATCAACTCGGCAGCCCCAGCCCAGCGGGTCATTTCCACCGGGAAACTGATCAGCAGAACCACATAGCCCACCATGGCCGGATTGAACGGGTTGTAGCCGATGCCGCCGTACAGCTGCTTGGCCAGCAGAATGGCGCTCACGCTGCCAATCACCGGAATCCACCACGGGCAGTAGGGGGGCAGGGCGATACCCAGCAGCAACGCGGTAACCAGCGCGCTGTAATCCTTCAGATAAAAGGCCACCGGGCGGCCGCGCAGTTTCAGCACCGCCGCCTCGGTGCCGAGCGCCGCGGCAATACACAGGGCGATATTGATCAGTACGCCGGGGCCGAAGTACACCACCAGCGCCAGCACTCCGGGGATGGTGGCGGCGGCGACCTGCAGCATCACCCTGGAGGTACTCTGGCCAGAGTGGGCATGGGGGGAAGTGACTCGCATCAGGGACATGGCTTACTCCTCAATTCCCGCTGCCGTTGTGACCCTGCTGGGCCTGCTTTTCCTGCAGCTTGCCCTGCATTTTTTCCAGCGCCGTTGCAAAGGCGCTGGTGTTCGGGTCGTCCTCGCTGCGGGCCTTGGCCAGCCGCGCCTCCGCTTTTTGCACCCGTTTTTGCAGGGCCTCGATCTCTTGGGCCAGCTTTTCCTGCGGGCTCATGGTGGCGCGGGCGGCGGCCGCGGCTTTGGCTTTTTCGATGGCCGCATTCGCGGCGGAGGAGGACGCGCTGGCGACGGTGAGCTTGTCTTCGGTGATGGACGGCTCGGGCTGGTCGGCCTGCGGGCTTGCCTGTGCCGGTGCCGCCGCTGCCAGCTTTTGCACTTCCGCCAGCTTGTCGCGGGCTTCTTTCAGCTTCAGTTCGGCGGTTTTCAGCTGGGCCTCCAGCTGCGGCTTGTGGGATTCCTCGGCCGCATCAAGCTTGCCCTGCATACGCTCTACACGGTGTTCGGCACTGGTCAGGGTGCGTTGGGCACGGGCAAGCTGCTGGTCCGGGCTGGCCTGTTTGGCCTTGACCCGCGCCAGTGCCGCCGCCACCACATCGGATTCCTGCTTGGCCGCCTGCGCGTCCGGGCTGGAGGCCTGTTGCTCGCGCTGCCTGCGCGCCTCTTCGGCGGCTTTCTTCCGGGCGAGCCGCTTGGCTTCTTTCTCCTGCTCGGCTTTTTCCAGCCGCAGTTTGCGGTACTCGAAGCGCTCGCGCGCACGGTCGGCTTTTTCTTTTTCCAGGCGCGCTTCGCGAATATCGCCCTTGGCGGCGCGGTAATACTGCACCAGCGGAATACTGGACGGGCACACATAGGAGCAGGCGCCGCACTCGATGCAGTCAAACAGGTTGTACGCCTGTAGCTTGTCGCGGTCTTCCGCGCGCGCATACCAGTAGAGCTGCTGGGGCAGCAGGCTGGCCGGACAAGCCTCCGCGCAGAGTCCACAGCGGATACAGGCCTGGGCGGGCGGCGGTGGCGGGAGTTCTTTGTCGGTGGGCGCGAGGATACAGTTGGTGGTTTTGACCACCGGCGCGGACTCGTCCTCGATGGTGTAGCCCATCATTGGTCCACCGATCACGATGCGCTGCAGTCGCTTGCGGTCTACCCCGTGGTTTTCCAGGATATGGCGGATGGGCGTGCCCAGCGGCACTTCAATATTGCGCTGGCGGTCGAGGGACTCGCCCACCACGGTGGTTACGCGGCTGATGAGCGGCTCGCCGAGGGTGACGGCCCGGAACACCGCCCGCGCCGTGCCCACGTTCTGGCAGACCACGCCGACGTTGGCCGGCAGTCCCTCGTTTGGCACCTCGCGCCCGGTGAGAATCTCGATCAGTTGCTTCTCGCCGCCGGAGGGGTACTTGGTGGGAAAGGTGACCACGTGGAAGCGGGTGCCTTCTGCGGCCTGCTGCATGGCCTTGATCGCTTCGGGCTTGTTGTCTTCGATGCCGATCAGTACCCGTTCCGGCTGCTCCAGCAGGTGTGCGAGCACTTCCACACCGCCGATGATCTCGTCGGCGTACTCACGCATCAGCATGTCGTCGGCGGTGATGTAGGGCTCGCACTCGGTGCCGTTGATGATCAGGGTGTCGATGGTCGCACCGCCGCGGGGGTTGAGTTTGACCGCCGTGGGAAAGCCCGCGCCGCCCATACCGGCGATACCGCAGTCGCGGATTTTCTCCAGCACCGTATCGATGCTCTGACCGGTGTAGTCGTTCAGGGGGGAGAGCGCGCACCATGCGTCGCGGCCGTCGGTACGGATCTGGATGCAGTCCGCCGCCATCCCGGAGGGGTGGGGCACCGGCATTGGCTCGATGGCTACCACGGTGCCGGAGGAAGGTGCGTGTACCGGGCAGCTGATCGGTCCGTCCGCTTCGGCAATTTTCTGGCCCTTGAGTACCTGATCCCCCAGTTTGACCAGCGGGATGGCAGTTTCGCCAATATGCTGGTTGAGCGGGACGATCAGGTCCTCCGCCAGCGGGACGGTGCCGATGGGTTCACCGGTGGACTGGTGCTTGTTCTCCGGCGGATGGACACCGCCGTGGAAATCGTTGACCTTGAGCTCCCGGGACAGATCCCGTGCCTTTTCGCTGGCGATCAGGTGGGCTTCACGGGCGGCGCGGCGCTCGCTGGCGCTCTGTCTGTGGTCTACCTGGCTCATGCTGCACTCCGGTCGTCATCGTGCAGGTCCGGTCTGTCACTGGCAATCAATTGGATTCCGTCTTTGGGTTTGTTCGGGTGCCATTGCTGCAGGCTAGTTTCCAGTGGAATCATATCGATGCAGTCCACGGGGCAGGGCTCCACACACAGGTCGCAGCCGGTGCACTCGTCCACAATCACCGTGTGCATCTGCTTGGCGGCGCCGACAATGGCGTCTACCGGGCAGGCCTGAATGCATTTGGTACAGCCGATACATTCCGGCTCGCGGATAAACGCCACTTTTTTGACGTCTTCCACCCCGTGCTCCGCGTCCAGCGGCGTCGGCTCCACATCCAGCAGATTGGCCAGCTCGTTGATGGTGGCCTGGCCTCCCGGCGGACACTTGTTGATTGCCTCGCCGTTGGCAATGGCCTCGGCGTAAGGCCGGCAGCCGGGATGGCCGCACTGGCCGCACTGGGTTTGCGGCAACAGCGAATCGATCTGGTCCACAATCGGGTCGCCCTCCACCCGGAAGCGCACCGCGGCAAAACCCAGCAGGGCGCCGAATACCAGGGCCATGCCACCGAGAATCAGCAGGGGCGTGGATATTTCAGACAGCCATTCCATCATCGCCTCCTTATACCAACCCGCTGAAGCCCATAAAGGCCAGTGACATTAACCCGGCGGTCATCATGCCAATGGCTGCGCCCTTGAAGGGTTTGGGTACATCGGCCACCGCGAGGCGCTCGCGCATCGCGGAAAACAGGATCAGCACCAGCGAGAAGCCCACCGCGGCGCCGAAGCCATACAGGGTGGACTGCACAAAATTGTTGGCTTTCAGGGTGTTCTGCAGTGCCACACCAAGTACCGCACAGTTGGTGGTAATCAGTGGTAGAAAGACACCCAGCACCCGGTGCAGCAGCGGGCTGGTTTTTTCGATGAACATGCGTGCGAATTGCACCACTACCGCGATCACCAGAATGAAGGAAATAGTGCGCAGGTACTCCATCCCGAAGGGTTCGAGTAAGTAGGTATTCACCAGGTAGGAGCAAATGGCCGCCAGGGTCAGCACAAAGGTGGTGGCGCCCGCCATGCCAATGGCGGTCTCGAGCTTGTTGGAAACCCCCATGAACGGGCACAGGCCAAGGAACTGCACCAGCACATAATTGTTCACCAGGATGGTAGAAAGCAGGATGACGGTAAATTCGGTCATAGAGATTCCGTTCTGCCCACTGCGCCGGGCCGCGTTTAGCGCAAGTGTTTCGCGCAGATGGAGTCGCGGGGCGCGACTGTGGTAGTACAAAAAGTAGACTATCCGTCGGCAGGCGATTTTTGCGGGTGACACACGACCTGGCCGACACTGGAGGTCGCATGCACAGCGCTGGCGCAAAGTTTGCAGCGGACAGATTGCAATGGATAGCCATGCAGGTTGCGACTTCAGGTCCCCGGGCCTGCGTCACAGGCCAGCAAGTGCCGCCTGATCCGGGGGCGGTATTATGGGCGAGAGGGTATAGGCGTTCAACTTGCCTTAACTGCCCGGCGGGGGCAACGGCGGGTTTTGATCGCCGGCCATAAGCGGGCGCGCACCGTGATGGGCGGTTTTTGATGGAGCGGCAGCGCTGCGACGGCTGTTATAAGCGCGGAGATAAGCGCGGAGAATGCCTTTATAATGGATGATTGCCGCGCCAAGTGGCGCCGGGCTGCGGCAAGCGCGCTGACCAACAAACGGGCTGCCCAACATGACCAACAAAGAGGTGCGTCGCGGCCTGCGCCGAACCGGGTGATAGCGGGTGTCATACGTTCGTAGCATAGACATGGCAACCGGCAGCGTTTATATCAGGCGGGCCCATTGCAGACCTTCCCACACCAATTCATGCGAATTCAGGCAAACCACGTGAACATGCAGGCGTATCTACAAGACTCCCCGATTATTGACTGGCAGCATCCGGAGATCCTGGCCGCGGCTGCCGAGCTCAAATGTCGCTCCGGCGCAAAATTCGGTACCGTGCGCAATAGTTTCGAGTTTGTTCGCGACGAGATTCGCCACAGTGGTGACTTTGATTTGCACCCGGTCACCTGCCGCGCCTCGGAAGTGCTCGCCGCGGGCACCGGTGTGTGTTTTGCCAAAAGCCACCTGCTGGCGGCGCTGCTGCGTGCCAACGACATCCCCGCGGGCTTCTGTTATCAGCGGCTGCGGCTGGACGAAGCGCACAACCGCTACGGCCTGCATGGTCTCAACGCCGTTCACCTGGATGCCTACGGCTGGATTCGCATCGATGCCCGCGGCAACAAGCCGGGCATTACCACCGAATTTATTCCGCCCCAGGAGCGTCTCGCCTACACTCCGTCGGCTGAGGGTGAACGGCACCTTCCAGACCTTTATGCGGCGCCGTTGCCGCAGGTCATTGCGCTGTTGCAGGGCAGCGACAGCTGCCGCACGGTACTGGAAAACCTGCCGGACGTTTAAAATTCATCGTCACAGGATTACCCTAGGTCGCTCATTCAGGAGCCTAACCAGGGAGTCATTATGTCGGACGAGCGTTATACCCCACCCAGAGTCTGGAAGTGGGACTCCGAAAGCGGCGGCCAGTTCGCCAATATCAATCGCCCCATTGCCGGCCCTACCCACGACAAAGACCTGCCGGTGGGCAAGCACCCCATGCAGCTGTATTCCCTCGCTACCCCCAACGGGGTCAAAGTCACCCTCATGCTCGAGGAGCTGCTGGCGCTGGGCTTTGAGGGGGCCGAATACGATGCGCATCTGATCCGCATTACCGAGGGGGATCAGTTCGGTAGTGGTTTTGTCGATATCAATCCCAACTCCAAAATTCCCGCGCTGGTGGACCACAGCACCAATCCGCCGATTCGCGTATTTGAGTCGGGTTCCATCCTGCTGTACCTGGCAGAAAAATTCGGGGCGTTTCTACCGCACACCCCGCAACAGCGCACCGAAACCCTCAACTGGTTGTTCTGGCAGATGGGCGCCGCGCCCTATCTCGGCGGCGGGTTCGGCCACTTCTACGCCTACGCGCCGGAAAAATACCAGTACCCCATCAACCGCTTCACCATGGAAGTAAAGCGCCAGCTGGATGTGCTCGATCGCCAGCTCGCGGAGCATCCGTTTGTTGCGGGCAAGGAATACACCATTGCCGACATGGCGATCTGGCCCTGGTACGGTGCGGTGGTAAAAAACAAGGCCTACGATGCGGCGGAGTTTCTGGAAGCCCACACCTATAAACACGTAAACCGCTGGGTCGACGAGATCGGCGAGCGCCCTGCGGCCAAGCGGGGAGCTATGGTGAATCGGACCTGGGGTGATCCCGCCGGGCAGCTGCATGAACGGCACGACGCCAGCGATTTTGAGCTGCGTACACAGGAAAAAATCGGCGATGAAAATGGCGAGTAGCCTTTGAGGTTCCTGGTGTCGAGGGCGGGCAACGGCCCGCCTTCGATACCGGTTACTCAGTAGGTTTTGTAGGGCAGGAACTTGCCAGACATCACCATGTGTACTCGATCCCCTTTTGGATCTTCCTCGCGCTGGATATCCATGGAAAAGTCGATGGCGCTCATGATGCCATCGCCAAACTCTTCGTGAATCAATTCTTTGATCGTGCTGCCGTACACATTCACCAGTTCATACAGGCGGTAGATGAGCGGGTCGGTGGGTACGGCAGTGGGCAGTGAGCCTTTGTAGGGCGCTATCTGCAACCAGGCTGTGGCTTCGTCGTTCAGGTCAAACAGCTCCCCGACCACGTCGGCCTGGGCTTTGGTCAGAGTCATCTGCCCGAGACAGGCGGCGGTGGTCCACTCCTTGGATTGGCCGATGGCATCGGCGACCTGACTCCATTTAAGCGCTTTACGCACTTTGGCGGTGAGAATCATTGCGGTGACTTGTTCGCGGTTACTGATCATGGGTTGCTCCTGTCTGGGGTCGAACGGTTGGGGGAATGTGTGTTTAGGTGGTTGTGCCGATCAGGTTCAGCAGGTACACGATGATCAGCAGCAGAATGCCGCTGACCGACTGCCAGAAACGCACCGGGTAGCGTTCCATCAACGGCGGGCGCGTGGCATGGATGTATTCCGGGTTCGGGTACCGCAGCTCGCGCACAAACTCGGAAAGAGCCTCGTGGCGTCGCAGCGGGTTTATGTGCAGTGCCTTTTTCAGGGCGGCATCGATCCACGCGGGAATTGCCCGGGTTTCGTTCAGTACACTGCGGTAGCCCAATTTATGTTGTGCGGCCTGAGTGGTGCAGCGGGCCACCCGGGTGCCGTAGGGAAATTCGCCGGATAGCAGGTGATAGGTCAGCACCGCCAGAGAAAAAAGGTCCGAGCGGGGGCTGCCCAGGTCACCAAGAAAATACTCCGGTGCGCTGTACAGGGCCGTACCGAGAATCTGCGCGCCGGTTTCCCCTGCGGTTGCCGCATCACTCTCTGGATGATTCACCCGGTAACTTGCCGCAATACCGCTGACCCGGGCCGAGCCCAGATCGATCAGGGTGACGGTGCCTGCGGGACTGATCATGAGGTTTTCCGGTCGCACATCCTGGTGCAGGATTTCCGCCCGGTGCAGTGCCTGCAGGCCCTTGGCCACCTGTTCCACGATGCCGCGCACGGTTTCCAGATCCGGGTTGGGGTGATCGGTCATCCACTGGCGCAGGTTCTGACCGTCCACCAGTTCCATCGCGGTATACAGATAGTGGCGGGGGCGATGGGTGGCGGCTGCGCGTACCACGTGCACGCTGTTCACGCGGCGGGCGACCCACTCTTCCATCAGCAGCCGTTCGAGGTAAGCGGGATCGTCCGACAGGTCGATGGACGGGGTTTTCAGTACCACACGGGTATCGCTCGCCTGGTCGTACGCCAGGTAGACGTGGCTTCGGCTACTGGCATGTATCTCGCGCTCAATGCGGTAGCCGTCGAACAGGTCGCCGCTTTTCAGTAGCGGCGGGAGCGGCAGTTTTTCGATCGGTTCGATCAATTGTGGCGTGGCATCGGGCAGTCCGGTGATGCGCACGAGTTGCACCGTCAGGTTATCCGTACTGCCGTTGGCCAGGGCTGTGTCGACCAGGGTCCTCGCGATATCGCTCAGGTCGCTATCGCGCCGCTTGAGATGTCCGGCCAGCTCAGCCTGCGCAAGGGATTCGTGCACGCCATCGGTGGTAAGAATAAACACGTCACCCACGGCCAGTGTCAGCCGTTGGTAATCGGCCTCTATGTGCGGTGTAACCCCGAGGGCACGGCTGAGATAGCTGCGGCCTTCTCCCACCCATTGGCGGTGGTCATGGGTGAGTTGTTCCAGCGACCCGCGGCGCAGCCGGTAAATGCGCGAGTCACCAACATGAAACAGGTGGGCTTCCATACCCCTGAAGATTGCCCCGCTGAAGGTACACACATAGCCTTTGTCTTTATCGTATCGGTAGGGGCTTTGCCGGGTCTGGCCATAGAGCCAGGCATTGGTGGCTTTCAATACCTGTGTCACAGAGCTTTGTACGCTCCAGCCGTCGGACGTGCAGTAGTAGTCGTCGAGAAAACTTTTTACCGCAGTCTCGCTGGCAATGGCGCTGACCGCGCTTGAGCTGATGCCATCGGCGATCGCAAAGGCGGCGCCTTTCAGTTCCAGTGGCGGCCCAGACGGAACCCGGCTGCCGCAGCTATCCTGGTTTTCCGCTTTGAGGCCGGCGCTGCTGTACTGGCCGATGTCGAGCTGCAGAGTGTTGTTCATAGAATAAAAGAGCCCCGCCGGTGCGTAATGGTGTTCACTTAAGCCTTTTGGTGGCGGTGCCGCACCCGGCATCGCCACCTTCGCCCGTGGCTGTGTTACGTGAACACCACTACCGCAGGAGCGGGTCTTGTAGGCTGTGTTCAGGCGAGCGCCGGGTTTGTGTCCGCCGCGGTCAGCTGGCGTTTCGGTGCGGTTTTGTAGTGTGTGCTGTACAGGGTCAGGCCGGTAAACGCGAGACCGCCAACGAGGTTGCCCAGTGCAGTGGGGATTTCGTTCCAGATCAGATAATCCATCACCGAAAAGTCGCCGCCCATCATGATTGCGGTGGGGAACAGGAACATGTTCACCACGGAGTGCTCGAAGGCCATAAAGAAGAACAGCATGATCGGCATCCACATGGCGATCACCTTGCCGCTGACGTTGGTCGATACCATCGCCCCAACCACGCCCATAGATACCATCCAGTTACACAGCATGCCGCGCACGAAGATGGTGAACCAGCCAGCGGCTCCGTACTCGGCGTAGCCGAGAGTACGCGCTTCACCGATGGAGGAAAGCTTGGCACCCACCGCACCCGGCTCGGTGTTAAAGCCCATGGTAAACACAAAGGCCATCATCACCGCGACCGTGAGTGCGCCGGCAAAGTTGCCCACGAAAACCAGCCCCCAGTTGCGCAGGATTCCGGCCCAGGTAACGCCCGGTCGCTTGTCGAGCCAGGCCAGCGGCGCAAGCACGAACACACCGGTGAGCAGATCGAAGCCCATCAGGTAGAGCATACAGAAGCCCACCGGGAACAGGATTGACCCGACAAGGTGCGAGCCTGTGGTCACCGCCACGGTTACCGCGAACACCGCAGCCAGTGCCAGGATGGCACCCGCCATATAAGCGCGTACCAGGGTGTCGCGGGTGGACATGTAAATTTTGGATTCCCCCGCGTCGACCATTTTGGTCACGAATTCGTTGGGAACGAGATAAGCCATAGTTGTCACCTTTGAAAGTTTGAGAGCCGGTTGGCCATCTGTGTTGGAAATGGGTGTCTGCGCTAACGGCGTGTTGTCCACAACAACTTTTCCCGGGCACAAAAAAAGCGCCCACACAGACCAGCCGTAGCCGGAACGTGATGGACGCCTTTATCCAGAATATTTTTATTGCATGGGCCAAAGCCCAGCAGGTTTCGCACAACCTGTTGCGCGAGAAGCCTACGCTTAGGCTTGAAGCAAGTTCGGTGCCAACGTCGGCGGATGATTAAAAAATCGGGTGAAATCCATTGTTTTGGAAGGCAGGTGCCGCAGCGCCGCTCACATAATGCGCGATTGTGGTGCGAGCGGTCACGGCATGGTGTGTTTCGGGGCGTGCAATTAGCCGCTGGGGTGCGCAAAGTTTGACTGATGTCTCACCAGAAAACCGTTCAACAATGGAATATTTATTGCTCGTTAATACTTCATAACACCATCGCCGGCGCCCAGCCCGCGGATTATTACTCTTTGTTAAAAGTGCCTCTATGCCCAATCACAGTGAAGACGCAGAAAAATTCCTGCTCGCCGCCAAGCGTTCCGAGATCCAGGCGTTGGAGCGACTGGCGAGTAGTTGTGAACTGGTGACCACCGTATCGGACCTGGTTCACCAGCTGCAGCGGGAGCGCGGTATCAGCAATATCTACCTGGTGTCCTCCGGGCATCGGTTCGCCGCACTGCGCATGGAGCAGATCCGGGAAGGTACATGCAGTGCGGACACCTTCCGCCAGTTACTGCATGATCAGTATCTACAGGGCGACCGCTGCAGCAGTCCGCGAGATATGCGCCTGTTGAACAGCATCGCCTATTCACTGCATGGCCTGGATGAGCTTGAAGAGCTGCGACGTCACATCGACGCATTTGAGGTGAACGCCCTGGCATCCACGGATGCTTACTGCCGATTGATTGCCGGGTTGCTCTCGGTGGTGTTTGAGGCCGCCGACGTGGCAGATGACCCGGAGGTAACCCGGTTGCTGGTGGCGCTGTTCAATTTTATGCAGGCCAAGGAGTTCGCGGGGCAGGAGCGGGCCTGGGGTGCCATCGGTTTTGCCGGTAGCCGGTTCGACGAAAAGCTGCATTTGCGTCTTGAACAATTACAGGACTGCCAGCGGCGCAGCCTAGAAGTCTTTCTGGAGTTCGCCGGAGAGAGCGAAGAATCCAGCTGGCAGGAAATTATGCACAGTGAGGCATCGCGGGATTTGAATCGTCTGCGCCGGGTGATTGCAGGGCTGAAAAACGGCGAGCCCATTTCCCCCGAGGTAAGCGAAGTCTGGTATCAGCTGGCCACCACGCGTATTGATGCCATGCACGGTGTCGAAGATGCGATGGCCGCCCGCCTGTTGCAGGTGAGCCGTCAGCGGGTGGCCGATGCACAATCGGAGCTGGGTCATCATCGCGCGCAACTGCAGAAAATGAAATCCTCTGACTGGGGGCGCGTACCGGCGCTGGCGGTTTTGTTCGATCCGGAAGTGCCCGGGCTCTACGGCCGCGCGGAGGCGGCAGCAGTGCCAACACTGCACGGCCAGAATCTGACGCACTCCCTGTACGATCTGATCCGTTCGCAGGTGGCGCATATTCAAAAGGTGAACGAGGAGTTGGAAGAAACCCGTCGGGCGCTGACGGAGCGCAAGTTGATTGAGCGGGCCAAGGGCGTACTGATGCGCAACCTGCGCCTGAGTGAAGACGATGCCTATCGAACCATGCAGCAGCGAGCGATGGAAATGAATCTCAGGCTGGCGGACGTGGCGCAAAAAATTATTGAAATCGGAAACCAGCGCAGTGCCGCGAAGCCCGGTGGCGGCAGTGCGCGGCCCAGATCCACAACGGGAGATGGCAAACCGGTTTGAACCGAATCCCGCTGGCGAGACAGTGCTGGCGGTCAGAATGCCCGCAGTGTCAGGTACCAGTTGATCAGTGTATGTGGCGCGGGGGTATTAAAGAAACGCTGCAGAACATAGCCGCCCGCAAATGCAAGGCCCATGGCGACGGGCAAAGGAACTCTTCGGGTTTGCGTCAGTGCCTGGACACGCTGCTGCTCCAGAAGGGACACCGCACTTTCGCGCTGCAAGTCCATTTCCTCCCGGCAGTGTTTAATCTGTCTGTTTAAAGAGCGCAGTGACATCGTTCAGTGCCTCATTGACCTGTTTTTTACTTTCTTCAAAGCCGAGTAACCCGCGCAGGCGGTTGATCGACAACAGCAAGCCGGAAAAAACCAGCAACTGTGATAGGAAGAAAATCCCGAAACCCAGATAGATGGACTGGAAGAAATAATAACCGAGCAATCCCAAGCCTGCGCACAGGCTCACGATCAACGCAACGGCGAGAAAAAATAGGAACAGCAGTAATACGACGATGCGCTTTCCGGCGCTTAGGGTGCGCTGGAACTCCAGTTGCACAAGGCGGGTGAAATTCTCTGACCAGGCGGTAGCCAGTGTCATGGTCGCCTCGGCCCGTTGAACGAGGGCATCGATTTCGGTCTTTATGCCAGAGATCGACTCACCGGCACCCGCGTCTTTCTCAGCATAGTGTGCCCGGCCGCTGGTGTCGGCAGCCGGGTCAGGGGATTGCTGAACGCCTTCCTTGCTCGTGGTCGATGCAGCGTCGCTGTTAGCGGTATCCTGTCTCTGTTCCGGTTTTTCTGATCCGGCCATGCAGTAATCCCCAGAATCGCCAGCAAGTTATACAGTTTGCCTGTTCAGGCATGCGGCCTGAACAGATAGAGCCTCGTTGTTTCTTCGTTACTTCAAGGTTGTTGCAAAGTTGCTTCAAGGTTATTTCAAGATTTTCGCAATGAGCCAGCCGGCGGCAAAGGCGCAGCCCACACTGACCAGCGGATGGGCCTTGATGGAGCTTTCTGCGCGCTCTGCCACATCGTGGGCGCGTTGCTTACTGTGTTCTACACCGGCCTGGGTGCGCGCTTTCACCTGATCGGCGGTTTCACGAGCACGTGACTTGACCTGATCTGCCGTTTCACGAGCGCGGGTTTTTACCTGCTCCGCGGTATCGTGCGCGGCCTCGCCGGCCAGGTTATAGGCTTGACTCAATTTATCGCGAGTTGAATGTGTGCCACTGTTGGGCATTTTTGCAGATGCCATGACGTTCTCCTCTGATAGTCAGGTTGAGCGCGAAGGATAGGCTTGTGGCGGGGGCGTTGGGAGAGAAAAATCACCGATAAAAATAATCGGTCTTAGCGAGTCACGCGATAGATCGAACAGGCGTGAACAGGGCGGGTTTTCGGTTTATCAAGCCCCGGACTACCCGGTCCCGCATGCACAGTTCTGCTCCGCGGAAGAGAGTTCTGCACCGCGCACGACAGTTTCACACCTCCTACCAGGGGCAGTCCCAGGGGCAGTCCGGGGCTTTTTATATGGAAAACTGTTGGGTGATATTGTCGACCACACCGTCGAGCAGTCTCTGGCGGCTCTCACGGCTGATCCACGCGTTATGGGGCGTGATAATTAGGTTGGGGATGTCGTCGGCCAGCAGCGGGTGATCGGCGGGCGGCGGCTCTACGCTCAACACATCGAGGGCCGCGCCGGCAATGTCACCGCTGCGCAACGCGGCAAGCAGGGCTTTCTCATCCACCAGCCCGCCGCGGGCGGTGTTGATCAGAAACGCGGTAGGTTTCATGGCTGCGAGAAAGGCCGCGTCTACCATCTGGTCGGTGGCTGGCGTTAGCGGACAGTGCAGGCTTACCACATCCGACTCTGCCAGCAGTTGGCCGAGGGGTACCCGCCCTGCTTTTTGCGCCCCGCTGAAGGACTCGGCAACCAGCACGTCCATGCCCAGCGCCTGCCCCAGCTGTGCGACCTTCTGCCCGAGATCGCCGTAGCCGATGATACCTAGTTTTTTTCCCGCCAGTTCGATTACCGGATAATCAAGGCGGCAGAATACGGGCGATGCGGCCCAGCTGCCATTGCGTACGTCCGCGTGATACTGGTGCCAGCGGGTAGCGAGGGCGAGGATCAGGGCGAGGGTATGTTGCGCGAGGGATGCGCCGGTATAGCCGGTGACATTTTTGACCGGGATATTTTTTTCCGCGGCGGCGTCCAGGTCGATGTTGTTGGTGCCGGTGGCGCAGACGCAGATCAGTTTCAGGTTTGGGGCACTTTCAATCAACTGCCGGTCGAGCACCACCTTGTTGGTGATCACCACGTCCACGTTGGCAATACGCTCTGCGGTCTGCTCGGGCGAGGTGGTTTCAAAAAAATCCCATTGATCGAGCGCGTTTTCCAGAGCGGCCGTATCCAGCTCCTCCAGTTTCATCGTCAGCGTATCCAGAAAAACCCCACGCATTTCCAATATCCTTTTTAATTTAATGAAGTTGAAGCCAGGGCCCCCAGGGGGCACGTTCTGCGGAACGATTGCCGATGAGGCTGTGGAGCTGAAGGCGACCGCTGAGGGCCGCCCGGAACTTCAAACAAAGCCCCGGGCGCGAGCTGGATTTACATCACCCGCATACCCGGCTGCGCACCGGCGTGTGGCTCCAGAATCCAGAGGTCTTTGCCCCCCGGGCCCGCCGCCAGCACCATGCCTTCACTGACACCAAAGCGCATCTTGCGCGGCGCCAGGTTGGCCACCATCACCGTGTGCTTGCCGATCAGGTCTTCCGGGCTGTAGGCGCTCTTGATGCCGGCAAATACATTGCGGGTTTCGCCACCCAGGTCCAGGGTCAGGCGCAGCAGCTTGCCGGCACCTTCCACATGCTCCGCATTGGCAATGAGCGCAATGCGCAGGTCGACCTTGGCAAAATCGTCGAACTGAATCTGCTCTGCCAGTGGATCGTCCGCTAGCGGGCCGCTCGCCGCCTTCGCTTCTGCCTGCAGCTGTGCGAGGGATTCCTTCGCCGCTTCCTGCATCGCTTCCACCTGGGGCTTTTCCACACGCTGCATCAGCGGCTTGAACTTGTTGATGGTGTGGCCGGCCAGCGGTGTCACGGCGGCGTTCCAGTCCAGCGCCACGCCGAGGAATTCCTCGGCTTTTTTTGCGGTTTCCGGCAGTACCGGTGCCAGCCAGGTCATCAGCGCGCGGAACATGTTCACGCCCTGGGAGCAGATCGCCAGCACTTCCGCTTCCTTGCCTTCTTCCTTCGCCAGCGACCAGGGTGCTTTGTCGGCGATCCAGGCATTGGCGGCATCGGCCAGTGCCATGATTTCGCGGGTTGCGCGGCTGTATTCGCGCGCTTCAAAGAATTCGGTGATACGCGGCGCGGCTTCCACAAACTGGTTCCACAGTGCGGCGTCGGCCAGCTCGCTGGCCAGATTACCGCCGGATTTACTCACAAACTTAGCGGTGCGCGAGGCGATGTTGACCACTTTGCCCACCAGGTCCGAATTCACCTTGGCGATGAAGTCGTCCAGGTTCAGGTCCAGGTCGTCGACACCGGCGGTGAGTTTGGCGGCAAAGTAGTAGCGCAGGTATTCCGGGCTCAGGTGGTCGAGGTAGTTGCGCGCATTGATGAAGGTGCCGCGGGACTTGGACATCTTCTTGCCATTCACGGTCAGGAAGCCGTGCACACACACCTTGCTGGGGGTGCGGAAGTCGGCGGAGTCGAGCATCGCCGGCCAGAACAGGGCGTGGAAGTTGACGATGTCCTTGCCGATAAAATGATACACCTCGGCGCTGCTGTCTTTCTTCCAGTATTCCTGCCAGTCGAGGCCTTTCTCATCGCAGTAATTTTTCAGGCTCGCCATATAGCCGATGGGTGCGTCCAGCCACACGTAAAAATACTTGCCCGGGGCATCGGGGATTTCGAAGCCGAAGTAGGGGGCATCGCGGGAGATGTCCCACTCCTGCAGCCCCTCGTCCAGCCACTCGGCGAGCTTGTTCGCCACTTCATTCTGCAGGTGGCCAGCGCGGGTCCACTGCTTCAGGAAATCGGTGAAGGCCGGCAGGGTAAAGAAGAAATGCTCGGACTCTTTCTCCACCGGTGTGGCGCCGGAGATGACGGAGACCGGGTTGATCAGTTCGGTGGGGCTGTAGGTCGCGCCACAGGCTTCACAGTTGTCGCCGTACTGGTCTTCTGTTTTACATTTCGGGCAGGTGCCCTTGATGTAGCGGTCGGCGAGGAACAGTTCCTTCTCGGGGTCGAACGCCTGGGTAATGGTGCGCGAGGCGATGTGCCCGTTGTCGCGCAGGCGCTTGTAGATCATCGCCGACAGTTCGCGGTTCTCTTCCGAGTGGGTGGAGTGATAGTTATCCACACCGATCAGGAAGTCGTTGAAGTCCCGCTGGTGCTCGGCCTGCATATTGGCAATGTGCTGTTCCGCGGTCAGGCCCAGTTGTTCGGCTTTCAGCATGATGGCGGTGCCGTGCGCATCGTCGGCGCACATGTACAGGCACTGGTTACCCTGCGCGCGCTGGAAGCGGGCCCAGATATCCGTCTGGATATACTCGAGGATATGGCCCAGATGCAGGGAGCCATTGGCATAGGGCAGGGCGCTGGTGACGAGGATGTTTCTGGGCTGGGTGCGAGTCTGAGACATCGTTGATTCCAAAAGCTGCGAGACTGGATTGTCCAAGTAGTTCGGGGGCGCTTGCCGGTGCCGGGGGCGACCGGAAAAGAGCGCGGAATATAGCAGAAATGGGCCCTGCAAGGCACCCGCGATGGGCCGTATCACCCTTGTGTTGGCTGCGTACCTTGCCCACAATGCCGCCGCAAACCCACGCGGGAAATCCCTTCCCGCCAGCCAGCAGCGAGGATCGCAGTGTGACCGACCATCAGCATGAACATGACCACGAGGATATTCCCGCAGACGTCCAGGCTCAGCTGGAGCGCGTAGCGGAGGTAATCGGGGCGCTTGAGGATCCTGCCACCGGGCTGCCGCTGGATCAGCTGGAGGCCGATATTGAGGTGGGCTTTGACGACGGCACCCTGTTCACCGGTGTGACCCTGGGTTACCCCTGCGCGAGTCAGCAGGATGCCTGGGCCCAGCGCATCCATAGCGCCTGTGCGCCGCTGCTCGCCGACGGCCCGCTCAAGGGGGCGTCGATCCAGAGTGATCTGTATTTCGATATCGGCCGTACAGAGTTCGGTGAGGGTGTCGAGGCCCTGCGCGCGGTAAAGAACATCATCGCGGTCGCTTCCGGTAAAGGAGGCGTAGGCAAGTCCACCACGGCGGTGAATCTGGCACTGGCGCTGGCGGCAGAGGGCGCTTCCGTGGGCCTGCTGGACGCAGACATTTATGGTCCCAGCCTGCCCACCATGCTGGGCACCGAAGGGCTGCGGCCCGAGGTGCAGGGCGGCAAGTTCTTTGTACCGATACCGGCGCAGGGATTGCAGACCATGTCGCTTGGCTATCTGCTCACCGAGAGCACCCCGGCGGTGTGGCGCGGGCCCATGGCCAGTGGTGCGCTGAACCAGATGCTGACCCAGACACTGTGGGGGCAGGGCAGTGAAGACGGCGAGCTGGATTATCTCGTTGTAGACATGCCCCCGGGCACCGGTGACATCCAGCTGACGCTGGCGCAGAAGGTGACTCTGGCCGGTGCGGTGATCGTGACCACACCCCAGGACCTGGCGCTGGTGGATGCGATCAAGGGCGTGGAGATGTTCCGCAAGGTCTCGGTGCCGGTGCTGGGCATCGTGGAAAACATGGCGCTGCACACCTGCTCGCAGTGCGGTCATCGGGAACCCATTTTTGGCGCCGGCGGTGGGGAAAAGATTGCGCGGGATTATCAGACCCAGTTGCTGGGGCAGCTGCCCCTGGCGATGTCCATTCGCGAACAGGTAGACAGCGGTCAGCCGACGGTGTCGCAAGACCCAGAGGGCGAGGTGGCCGGCCTTTACATGGCGATTGCACGAAAAGCCGCGGCACAGGCGTGGCTGTGCGGGGAAGAAGACGCGGTGCCGGACATCGAGAATGTGTGACGCTGGCGCCTTAAATCACTTGTTATGCCCTAATGGGGGCATAGTTTTCGTTGTTAGTAGGGTTTTTAATTGACCGGTAGGCATGCTAGGGCGAAATCGTTGGCGGTTCGGGAGATAGACAGTTGAGCTTTCAAATTCGATACGATGCGCCAAACCGCGTAGTGCGGGCGGTATTCTTTGATGAGGTATCCATCGAGCAGAAAATGGCGGCGGCGCGGCAGGTGGCGGAGAAGTATGGCCACCTGCACCCCCTGTTGTTGGTGGTGGATGTGCGTGAGGCGAAGGTGTTGCTGGATATGCAGCAGCGGCAGGAATTTGGCGTCTACGCCGCCACCCTGCCGGGCCTCAGTCATGCGCACATCGCGGTATTACACGCCCCGCACCACAATGCCAACGTCGGGATCGACCAAGCGGCTACTGCCAAAGGCCTGCGGGTGGTGGAGTTCGTTACCGAGCACTCTGCGCTGGAGTGGCTTGCCAGCAGGGAGCCCTGAGTGCCGGGCTCCCTTTATATCGCCTATATCGCCTATATCGCCAGTATTCAACCGGTTACCTGAGACTTCCTTTTCGCCTGCTCCGCCTGCTGGCGGCGCAGCGCTCGCTTTTGCTCCCGGCGGGCCAGGGTAGAGGCCTTGGCGTCGTGCCCGAGATGGTCTTCGCCCCGCGCCTTCGCCAGTTGAATCTGCTTTTCGCGCTCGCGGAAGCGGGCCTTGTCTGCCTCTGATACGGAATCAAAGCAGTGTGGGCAGCTGACGCCCTGTTCAAACTGCGCAGACTGCATCTCTTCGTCAGTGACCGGCATCCGGCAGGCATTGCACTGCTGGTAGCTGCCGCGCTCCAGGTCGTGATTCACGGTGACCCGGTCGTCGAACACAAAGCATTCCCCTTTCCACAGTGTGTCTTCCTTGGGCACATCCTCCAGATATTTGAGGATACCGCCCTGCAGGTGGTACACCTCGTCAAATCCCTGCTCTTTCAGGTAGGCGGTGGATTTCTCACAGCGGATGCCGCCGGTGCAGAACATCGCCACCTTCTTGTGCTTTTGCGGATCCAGGTGCTCTTTTACGTACTGGGGGAATTCGCGGAAGCTGGTGGTGTTGGGGTTGACCGCGCGCTCAAAGGTGCCCACCTGGAATTCGTAATCGTTGCGGGTATCGATCAGCAGGACTTCCGGGTCTGAAATCAGCGCGTTCCAGTTTTCCGGCTTCACGTAGGTGCCCACGGTGCGTCGCGGGTCGATGCCCTCGACACCCATGGTGACGATTTCCCGCTTGAGTTTGACCTTGCTGCGCAGGAAGGGCATTTCTGCGGTATAGGATTCCTTGTAGTCCAACTCCGCCAGGCGCGGGTCAGACTTGAGGTAGGCGAGCAGGTTATCAATCCCGCTGCGGCTACCGGCGACGGTGCCGTTGAGCCCCTCGCGGGCCAGCAGCAGGGTGCCGCGCACCTCGTTGTCGAGCAGGGTCTGGAGCAGCGGTTGGCGCAGGGATTCGTAGTCTTCGAGGCTGACAAATTTGTACAGCGCGCAGACCACAACGTCGGTTGCGTGGGTCATGGTGTTGTCCTTTTGCGGGCCGGAGCGTAAATCCGGGGCAGTGGGTAAAAATCGCCGCGCATTCTAACGAAAAATCCCTGTGCTGTCGTACACTTTTTCGACAGCGGAGGGCGCCCCGTGACCCATGATTCAGTGGGCGCGGAAAACTCCGCATTTTCCTTGTCGCCCCGGTTGCCAGCGAGGTTATCCCCATGGCCGAAGAAATCACTCCGCAAGAATCCCCTCTCAGCCGCGCCTACAGCGATGGCAATCACACGCTCAATATCGACATTTATGCCGATGGCGAGGGTGGCTGGTTACTGGAGATTGTTGACGAGAACAACAACACCACGGTGTGGGAGGACGCCTTCGAGACCGAAGAAGAGGCCTTGCAGGAAGCGCTGGATGCACTGAAAGAAGAGGGGTTGGGGGCATTTATTGGCCCTGTGGAGGCCAGCGGCGGCTGGGAAGCGCCCTAGCGTCGGTGACCCGGTGCGGCAAGTACGTTTACAAATAAACAGCGCTGCCCGCTGCAGGTTTCGAATGGCCTGCTAAGGTTATACATAGAAGGGAATCGCGACAGTGTAACAGCACTACCCAATCGCGGCGCCGCCAACGGGCAGCAAGGAATGTTGCCTTGGCGGTGCCAACTGATCGCGGTCACCGGGCCGCCACAGTTGCAGATGTATAAAGTGTGGTTGCTCTGCATGAAAAATTTCCTTCCCATTCTCGCTATTCCCCTGTTGTGCTTTTCCTCCGCCATGCCGGCGCAGTCGGGCATTTCGCTGACGCTGTCGGATGATCGGGTGATCGATGTGGATCTCGCCGAGGCCAAGTTGATCTCGGAGTTGAACGGCTACGCGATCATTGCCGGGCGAACCTGCATCGACTGCGATGAAAACACCGCAATTTTTCTTGAGCGTATCGTCGACCGGGGCGCTGAACCCGAGCGCGCGCGGCCGGAGGGTGAAGAACCGCCGGAGCCTGAGGAGTTCGCGCGGCTTGAACAGGACGATGTTGCGGGAAGCACCGCCGCGCAACGGGATCAATCCCAGGCAGAGCTGGAGGGCAGCGAAGACGGTGTGACAGACGTCGACCTTTCCGGCGAGCGCTTTACCTATCCGGGCACCTATCGGGATTACCTCACCAAAGAGCTGGTGGAAAAGACCCGCATGTTTTATGGCAATTGCCATGAAAGTTCACCGGCGCTGTTGTGGCTGAGTGAATACCGCACGGACAAAGGTTGGGAAAAGGAAGAGTATCTGTTGGTGTTTCGCGATGAGGGCATTGAACACCGCTACAATCAGGCGCGCCAGCCGAGCATGTTAAATATCGACAACGAGGATTGTCGCGAGCTGAAGGGCGTGGAGACCACCACGGAACCGTGAGTGGTGTGCTTTTCCTGCAAGCAACAAAAAACCCCGCACAGGCGGGGTTTTTGTATTCATGCAGCCTGGGTCTGCCCGCGTGCGCAGGGCGTCCCCGGGCAGCGGCGACCTATTTCTTGTCGTGGTGCCAGATGATTTTCAACTTCTTCTTGCCCCACTTGCGGGCCTTCTTGATATCTTCTTCCATCCACACATCAATGCGCTTGGTGTAGCGTTTGTTCATCCGGTCGCGCACGGTGTAGGTGCCGGGCAAGCCTTCGATCTTCACTTTGGCGCCGTTGGTCAGGCCGTGCTTTTCCAGGTCGCGGGAGACTGCGATGATCTTGTCACCGGGGCGCAGGCGGTTGTTCCAGGCCGCGGTCCAGGGGTCGTCATCGGTCTGGCCTTCAACAGAGTTGTAGGCGGTCGCGGTGACGGTCATGGACTTCTTTTTCTTCGCAGGCTCCTTTTTGATCGCGGCAAAGGCGTCGCCACCGGCCAGTGCCGAGAGTGACGCTGCGAGTACAATCACGTACTTTTTAAGACTCTGTCGCATAGTGTTCAGTACCTCCGAAAGCGCTTCAGTCGCAGATGGGTTACATCTGCCGGGCCTCCAAGTTGATTTCTTCATAAGTGATCAATAATTGATCAGGGCTGGCCATATTAAAGATCCACAGCGGGTAATCAATCTTTGCGGCGGAGAGTGGTGAATCCTGCACAGCGTTTTCGTTTAGTTTTCCTTTGAGGTCTATTAGGGCGCGTATTGACTGAAATTAAGGAAAAATACCCATTTTGTTCGTCGGGGCGGTCCCAAAGAGTTACTTAACGGGTCGTCTGCGGGTACGGGGTTGCCAATCCCGGGGCGTCACTGACAGCGATGCCATCTGGGATTGGTGGATTTTTGTACGCTTCGGGCACGGTGACCCGCTATCCTGTGGAACAAAATTTTTTTCGACTTATTTGCGACTGTCGGTCCAAAGTCACACTGATTTTTGATGACAGCGTTATAGCCGGAACACTCATCACAAGAAACGGCGTAAATCGAAAGAATCAGCCTGTATTTGGCCGATGGGGAAGCGGTAAGGCGGGGGGTTTTTCCAATCGGGCGGATCGGGCAAGCGGAAGACTGTTCCGGCGTGCTGGCGGGGGCGGCCGGAATCCCGGCCCATCGCCAGCGTTGCTCAGATGGCGGTATTGCCCACCGGGCGCGAAGGGTTGACCATTTCCCGCAGGGCCGTCAGGTACGCCTGGTCTTCTTCCAGATCCGCAAAGCCATGGCGCCGGTCCAGCGCTACCGCCTGTTCGAGCCACTCAATGGCCTCTTCCAGATTGCCCTGCCACTCGCACACCTGACCGATGTTGAAGGCGGTAATGGCGAGGTTTTGCCAGTCTTCTTCGCGGCGCAGTGCGTCGATGGCACTGCGGTAGAGCAGATAGGCATTGCGCAGCATGGCGGCGCGTTTGGTGGGGTTGTCTTGCAGGGCCGAGTGCTGGTGGTAGGTGTGGGCGATGGCCGAGCGCACCCGCGCAGCGGAGTGTTCGAAGGGCAGCCCGGGGGACGATTCAATGTAGCCGAGCACCGCCTCAAACTGGCTGCGGGCCAGGGGGTAGAGATCTGGCTGCTGTCCGCCGAGGGCGTTCAGGATGATGCCGTAGCGGTAGCGCAGCTGGTTCTGGCGGTGGGGCTCGGCGGCGAGGCCGGCGATGGCGCGCTCGTACAGTGGCAGCGCCTCGTCGTAGTTACCCTCAAGGGCCAGCTCTTCCGCTTGCAGGATAAGCGGCGAGGCGTCGATGTCGGCGCCTGCCACCTGGGCGTGCGTGATAGCGGGGGATGCAAGGCAGATTGCCAGCCCCAGCGGGGCGAGCAGGCGGCCTCGGCGGAATGGTCGCAGGCGCAACATGGTCAGTCCATCTCAGGGTTCGCCGCGGCCTGAAACCGCGGCGAACAAGTTAGTGATTACTGACAGTAAACCCCGAATCTTCGATCTGCGCCAGTAGTGCCTGCAACGGATGGCGCAAATTGACCTCTGCGAAGCGCTTGCTCTGGCAGCGACAGGAGTAGCCGGTGGCCAGTGTGGCGCTGGTATCGCCCTGCAGCTTGGGGGCCCAGGACTGCTGGAAGATCACCCGCGAGGTTTCCTTGTTGGCGGTTTCATGGCCGTAGGTGCCCGCCATGCCGCAGCAGCCCGCCGCCTGGGTCTCCAGCTCCATCCCCAGTGCGCGGAAGACCTCCTGCCATTGGCGCGCGGCGCCGGCGGCGTTGGATTGCTCGGTGCAGTGGGGCAGCAGGGTAAAGCGCCGGCTCTGGAGACGATTGCGGTTGCTGGCCAGGTGCTCGGTGTGCTGTGCCAGCCACTCCTGCAACAGCTGTACCTGCGGGGCTTTGTCTCCCAGCAGCTTCTGGTATTCCCCGCGGTAGGTCATGGTCATGGAGGGGTCGATGCCCACCAGCGGCACCCCGCACTCTGCCAGGCTGTTGAGCATGGCACTGTTGCCGGCGGCGGCCTGGGAAAACTGGCGCAGGAAGCCGTGCACATGCAGTGGCTTGCCGTTGGCGCGATAGGGCGCTACCAGCGGATTGAAATCGAGCAGCTTGAGCAGGCGCAGGGTGTCCGCCACCACGTCGGCATCGAAGTAGCTGGTGAAGGCATCCTGTACGATCACCACCGCCTTGGCGCGCTGTGCCGGCCCCATGGCGCGCAGGGATTCCCGGCTGGCGTAGGGAGCCCCCAGCTCCTGCATGGCCTGGTCGAGGCGCGTGGCAGACAGCTTGGGCGAGTCCGTCAGCCCCAGGCCGCGTTCCATCAGCCAGCGCACGGGCTTGAGCCCCAGCGGCCAGTTGTACAGCTGCGGTACCCGCGCCAGGTGCGGCATCATGAATTCCAGGCCGCCCACAAAGTAGTCCTTGAGCGGGCGCAGATAACGGCTGTAATAGAGTTCGAGGAACTTGGCGCGGAACGTGGGTACATCCACCTTGATCGGGCACTGGCCTGCGCAGGATTTGCACGCCAGGCACGCCTGCATGGACGCATTCACCTCGTGGCTGAAGTCGTATTCACCGCGGGCGCGCGCCAGGGAGTTCTTGATGCGCCCCGGCAGCCCGATCAGGAACGACTGTTCGCGACTTTTGCGCGCCACCACCTCCGGGTCCACCGAGCGCTCCGCCAGCAGCCGCAACCACTCGCGAATCAGCGAGGCGCGGCCTTTGGGTGAGTGGATGCGGTCGCGGGTGCCCTTGTAGGAGGGGCACATGGCGTCGTCCGGATTCCAGTTGAAACAGGCACCATTGCCGTTGCAGTAGACCCCTTCCGAGTACCCCTCCCACACCTGTACCGGAATCTGCCGGTCGTGCTCGCCGCGGGTGGGGACCTCGTCAATCTTGAGCAGGCCGGAGGCGGCGCTGGGGGTGGCGATCTTGCCGGGGTTCAGCTGGTTGCGGGGGTCGAAAGCCGCTTTGATTTTCTGCAGCTCCGGATATAGCTCGCCGAAGAAGGCCGGTGCGAACTCCGAGCGCACCCCCTTGCCGTGTTCACCCCACAACAGGCCGTTGTACTTCTGCGCCAGCGCCACCACTTGCTCGGTGATGACCCGCACCTGTCTGGCCTGCTCGGGGTCTTTCATGTCGATGGCCGGGCGCACATGCAGTACGCCGGCGTCCACATGGCCAAACATGCCGTAGTCGAACCCGGCCGCATCCAGCGCCGCGCGAAACTCGCGGATGAACTCGGCGAGGTTTTCCGGGGGAACCGCGCAGTCTTCCACAAACGGAATGGGGCGCTGCTCGCCCTCGACATTGCCCAGCAGTCCGACGGCGCGCTTGCGCATACCCCAGATTTTGTTGACCTCACTGTGACCGCGGGCAATGGTGTAGCCGAAGCTCTTGCCGGGCTGGCCGATCCGGCCGTCCACATGATCGGTGAATCGCTTCAGCGCTTCGTCCAAAGCCTCTTCGGAGTCCGCGGTGTACTCCACCAAGTTGATGCCCTTGACCGGGCGCTCGTCCTGGGGGAAGAACGCGCTGACGCTGTCCCACACGATGTCGCCCATGGCCAGCTGCAGCACCTTGCTGTCCACGGTTTCGATGGACGTCGGCCCCGCCCTCATCAGGTCGGTGGCGTCCTTGAGCGCGTCCTGGAAATGATCGTAATTCAGGTTCACCAGTGCGGCGCAGCGGGGGATTTTCAGCACGTTGAGCTTGGCTTCGGCGATAAACCCCAGGGTGCCCTCCGAGCCACACAGAATATTGTTGAGGTTGAAGCGGCCATCCTTGCCCGGGTCCCGGTCGCGGATGTGCGCCAGGTCGTAGCCGGTGAGACAGCGATTCAGTTTGGGGAACTTGGCTTCGATCAGAGCGCGTTTATCGCGCTCGACGCTGTCGGTCACCCGGTGGACGCGGCCGGCGCGACTGTCCCGATGGGTAATGTTTTCCAGCTCGCCGTCGTCGATCGCGTGGGAGTGCCACAGTTCCCCCCCCATCAGCACGGTCTTCAGCTCCAGCACATGGTCGCGGGTTTTGCCATACAGGCAGGAGCCCTGGCCGGAGGCGTCGGTGTTGATCATGCCGCCAATGGTGGCGCGGTTACTGGTGGACAGCTCTGGGGCGAAAAACAGTCCGTGTGGCTTGAGCGCAGCGTTCAACTGATCCTTTACTACCCCGGTTTGCACGCGCACCCATCCCTCTTCGGCGTTGATTTCGAGGATGCGGTTCATGTGGCGGGAGAGGTCCACCACGATGCCATCGGTCAGCGACTGGCCGTTGGTGCCAGTGCCGCCGCCGCGGGGCGACAGTACCACCTTGTGGAACTCCTCGCGGTCCGCCAAAGACAGCAGCAGCTGGAGGTCGTGAATATCCCGCGGGTACACCACCGCCTGCGGCAGTACCTGGTAAATGGAGTTGTCGGTGGAGAGCACCGTACGGCTGGCATAGCTCGGGCTCGCATCCCCGTGGAAGCCTGCCTGCTTGAGCGCATGCAGGAACTGCAGGTAAAGCGCCTGTACATCGTTGATTTCGCGCAGTGCTGGAATCATTCCGGGCCCCGGGATCTGGTAAGACTTGGTGCGTACCCAAGGGGTACTTGGGCAACGCGGACTCGCATTTTAGCGGCGGTGGCGTGCTGCGCAACAATTACCGGGAAAGTGGTTTCCCTGTGGAGGATTGTTGCGGGGTTGTTAGGGGGTTGTTGCGAGATGGTCGCCCGGTCTTTTCGGGTCATCCGCGGTGTCGCCTGTGTCGTAGAGTACACTGTGGAAAGTAAACGCATACCTGCCCGAGATAGAGTATTGATGAAGACAGAACGATTGCCGCGAAAAATACCGGTAGGCATCAGCCAGTGTGCCATGGGCGATCCAGTCCGCTTTAACGGTGGACACAAACACAGCAAGGTCTGTACCGGACTGCTGGCGCAGTGTTTCGAGTATGTGCCCCTGTGTCCGGAGGTGGCCATTGGCATGGGGGTGCCGCGCAAACCCATCCACCTGCTGGTAGAGAAAGCCAGTGCCCCGGTGGACGCGGTGCGTGTCATCGGCGTGGATGACCCCGAGGTGGATGTGACTGGCCCACTGCGTGACTACGCGGACTCGGTGGTGCCCGAGCTGGAGCGGGTGCGCGGCTATATCTTTATGCAGAACTCCCCCAGCTGCGGTCTGTACGGGGTGCGCCGCTATCTGGCCAATGGACACGGCATCGACAGTGAAGGTGTGGGTGTTTTTGCCCGGCGCTTGCAGCAGCAGTTCCCGCACCTGCCGATGGAGGAAGTGGGGCGCCTGAACAACAGTGAACTGCGCGAGAACTTCCTGACCCGGGTGTTCACCTATGATGCCTGGTTCCGCTGTGTCGAAGGGCAGGATGACCAGCCGCCGGAGCGCATGCTGGACGACGGCAATGAGGCCGATGCCGACAAGCCGCGCTCGCTGATTGCCCGCGTGATCGAGTTTTACACCGCCTATAAATACCTGCTGTTGGCCCACAGCCAGGACAAAACCCGTGCCCTGGGTCGCTATCTGGCGGACGCCAAAACCATCCCGGAGGACGAGCTGCGGTTCGAAGTGCGTGGGCGGATCATGGACATTCTTTCCCGTCCGGCCTCGCGCAAAGATAAAACCAACGCCCTGATGCACAGCGCGGGTCACCTGAGTGAGTTTCTCGACAAGCGCGAGAAGGCCGAGCTCAAGGAGCTGATCGAGGAGTACCGGCTCGGGCGCAAGCCCATGTCGGCGGTGTTGACCCTGCTGCGCCACTTTTTACCGCGCAGCCCCCACAGCTTTATCCACAGTCAGGTACTGCTGGCGGCAGAGCCCGCGGAGCTTGGTCTGTGTGAATTCCACTGAGCTGATGTATGTCTGAAAAAGTCTACGAACGCGGGCTGGTGTGGCTGCGCAACGACCTGCGCATGGCGGATAACACGGCCCTGTATCGCGCGGCCAGGGGTTGCAAAGCCCTGGCCGCTTTCTTTATTGCCTGTCCGGAAACCTGGCGCAGCCATGGCGATGGAGACAACGTGGTCGCCATGCGCCTGCGCAGCCTTCGCCAGTTGCAGTCGGCGCTGGCGAAAAAGCAGATACCCCTGTATTTCATCGAGCTTGCGCAGTTTGCCGATGTACCCGCGGCACTGGCGCAGATTGTGGAAAAACTGCAGGTGGACGCGCTGTACGCCAATGCCGAGTACCCGGTGAATGAGCTGGCGCGGGACCAGGCAGTGCGGCAACACCTGAAAGCTCAGGGAGTGCCGGTAGAGTATTCCACTGACCGTACCCTGGTGCCGCCCGGCAGCCTCACCACCGGCAGTGGCGATGGTTTCAAGGTGTTCACCCCGTTCAAACGCGCGTTCATTGCCCAGCATGACAATAGCGGGGAAGCGTTCTCGCCCCTGCCGGCACCCCGTGCGCTGGGTGCCGATCACGAGGCGCAGTGGCCCGAATGGATTGCGGTGGACGGCCCGAACAACCTGGTGCGCACGATACCTGACACCGTCGGCGACTACGGCGTGGCCCCCGGCGGTGAAAAGCAGGTGCTGGATTGGACCGCGGGGGAGGCGGCGGGCGCGCGCCTGCTGGCGGCCTTTGCCGACAAGGTGGATGACTACGATCGCCTGCGGGACTTTCCCGCGCAGGAGAATACCTCGCGGCTGTCGCCGTATCTGAACTGCGGTGCGGTGTCCGTGCGGCAGTGTGTGAAGATGGCGCTGGAGGCAAACGGCGGCCGCTGGGTGGGTGCCAGTGACGGCGCGAACACCTGGCTGAGTGAACTGCTGTGGCGGGAGTTCTACCAGCATCTGGTGGTCAACTTTCCCCGGGTGTGTCGCAACAAACCGTTCAAGCCGGAAACGGAGAAGGTGCCCTGGTCGAACCGGGAAGAGGACTTCAAGCGCTGGTGCGAGGGGCGGACCGGGGTGCCCATCGTCGATGCCGCCATGCGCCAGCTCAATCAGACCGGCTGGATGCACAATCGCCTGCGCATGGTGGTGGCCTCCTTTCTGACCAAGAATCTGCTCACCGACTGGCGCAAAGGCGAGCGTTACTTCATGCAGCAGCTGGTGGATGCGGACTTTGCCGCCAACAACGGCGGCTGGCAGTGGGCCGCCTCTACCGGCACCGATGCGGCGCCGTACTTTCGCGTATTCAATCCTTACAGCCAGTCCAAGCGTTATGATGCGGAAGGGGCGTTTATTCGCCAATACGTGCCGGAGCTGGCTTCGCTGTCAGACCGGGACATTCACTGCCCGCCGCAGGACCTGTTCTCCGAGGAAAACTACCCGCCGCCCATCTGCGATGTGACCGACTCCCGCAAACGGGCAATCGAGGTGTTTGCTAACTTGAAGTCTTAGCAGTCCTCTGATTTATTCAGTATTCGGGCTTGCCCCGAAGTGACGCGCTCGTGGTACAGAGTCTTTCTGATAATTGAGTCGCCAATGAATTATAAAAAACTGGCCAATTTCACCCTGTTTGTCGCCGGATGGTGGATGGCCCTGTTGTATGGCAATGCGCTGGCATTAATTGCACTGTTTGTTGTGGTAATGCTGCACTTTGTGATCTGGCGGGATGTCCGGGATATTTTTGTCATTCTCGGATTCATTTTCTGCGGTTTTGCGGTGGAATGGGCGTTTATGGCGAATGGGGTGCAGGAATACCGCTCCAGCCTGCCCCCGGCCTGGGTAATCTGCATCTGGGCCATGCTCGCCACCACCATGCGCTACTCCCTGGCCTGGCTGGTCAATAAACCCCTGTGGGCGGCACTGGTTGGCTTTCTCGTGGCCCCCGCGTTCTACTTCAACAGCGTGCAGTTTGGTCCCGCTGCCTGGGGGCGCCCGGTGTGGGAGTGTCTGCTGGCCATTGCGCTGGTGTGGGGCCTGCTGGCGGCGTTTCTGAGCGGCGTGCTCATTCCCCTGATCGAACAGATGGACGCCACCGAGAGCCGCGCGTCCTGACCTACAGGCAATCCGTCTTATCCAGAAATCCCGCAGTGCCATTGACCTATACTTGCCACGAAATTCTGCCGTGGCAAGGAGGCCGCCGTGCGCTCGAAGCAAACTTCTCAATCTGTAACGGACACCCGCAGGTACTGTCTGCCAAGGGTTTTGGCGCTGGCGATCAGCGCCGTGACGAGCGCGCCCCTTGCTCTGGCGGAAGAACCCATATTCCGCTCGCTGGTAGTCTTTGGTGACAGCCTTGCCGACAACGGTAACGCGGGCGTGTTTACCAACGCCGATCCCCAGGGCGTTTACCCGCGTCAGCCCGCGGTTTCTTTTCTCGCCGACCGTCTGGGTGTGCCCGCACAGAATTCCTGCTTTGGTCTGGGCGCCGATTTCGGCGGGCTGATTCCCTGCGCCCCAGCGCCGGGTAGCCCGGACGCACAGCTTGCGCAGATCCTTGATTCGCTGCGGGTCAACGGCCCCAACTGGGCGGTGGGAGGCAACCGCACCGCCGATGTGCTGCTGGACCTGGTGGGACCGCAGCGTTTTCGTGCGCTGTTCCCCAACACCACCGTGGCCGATCACAATGTGCTCTCGACCATCTTGCCGGACGCAAGCCGCTGCGGTGCCGATGGGGTGTGCGACCCGGCTGCGGGCGAGAGCCCTTATCTGAGCACCGCGGAAGTACTCGCCGCCACGGCGGCGTTCAATAATCCGGCTGCGCTGCAGGCGCTGGTGGATGACCCGAACAACAACATCACCCTTACCGGTGTGCCGTTTGCCACCGGCCAGGGGTACCTGTCGCAGAATATGCCGTCGCGCAGTGATCTCTTTTTCCTGAACGGGGGCGGCAACAATATTCTCGACGGTGTGCGCGCGGGTAACCTGAGTCTCATGTCGATGGAGCGTGCGGCCACCTTCCTCTCCACCGCCGCCAGCGAACTCAAGGGCGCTGGAGCCAAGTACATCGTGATGACGAATGCGCCGAGAATCGGGCGCACCCCCGCGATCGTTGCCCAGGGGCAGGCCGCCGTCGAGTATGCCAACTGGGGCACCGAGTTATTCAATAACGCCCTGCGGCGCCAGCTGAATTATGACGTGGGGAATATCTTGCTACTGGATATGGAAGGGATACTGGAGCTGGTACTGCAGGACCCGGTGGCGTTCGGCCTCGCCGACATCAACCAGAGCGCTACCTGTTATATCAATTGCGCCAACCCGGACCCGGTCTACGGTGCCAACGGCACTAATCCCAACCCGGACCTGCTGGTGTTTTATGACGGGATTCACCCCACCCTGGTGGGGCAGCGTGTGCTCGCCGACTACTACTACGAGACACTGACCGCCGCGGTGGGTTTTGGCGTGTTGCCGGACCTCGGGTATCAGAACCTGCGCCAGCATCGCATCAATATCGATCATCACCTGATGTCCCAGCGCTACCGTGATCCGTTTACCACGGTATTTTTCGGTGCCAGTGTGGGCTACGCAGAACCGGGCGCCGGCCCGGCGATCAGTGACGAGCAGCCCGTGTGGGATGGCTTTCTAGGCATGAGCTTCGCGGGCTTTGAAGACTTCGAATGGGGCCTCGGCCTGTCCTACGGTGGCAGTGAGTACGAGCCCGACAAGCTGTTTTTCCGCTCCCGCAATTTGAACTTCAGTGCCTTTGCCCGTTGGGACGACGGCTTCTGGTTTGTGGATGGTGGCCTCGGCTTCTCCGACATCCAGTACGATGACATTGAGCGCAGCATCCAGCTGGGGCACAGCTTCCGTCACCGGCTGGACGCAGACACCGACGGTGAAGGCTACAACGCCTTTGTGCGCGCCGGTTATGACGCAAGCCGCAATCTCGCTAGCCAGATGGGGCCCTTTGTCGCGGTCGACTGGACCGAAATTGATGTGAACGGGTTTGTCGAGCGCACCCGTCCCATGCGCACCTACACCGACCGCGCGGGCCTGCCCCGGGACCCCCTGGGGCTCTGGGTGCACGGGCAGGACCGGGAGTACCTGCGCTACCGCGCCGGCTTCTTTTACAACAGCCCGGATGCCGCGGAACACCAGTGGTTTGGCGAGCTGTGGCTGGAAAACACCACCGGCGATGACTTTGCCGATCTTGGTATCGGGGTCAAATCCATCTATAACAACTGGGCGCGCCTGCCCTCCTATCGCAGCGACAAAACCGGCTTCTTCCAGAGTGGTGTTGGTGCCATGGTGGGGGTGAGTATCAATGAAAAGCTGCGGGTGGCGGCAGACCTACTGGTGCGCCCGGACGACAGCGTGGGGGGGCTGAGCCTGAACTATCGGTTCTGACGCCGAATTTTCTGCGGTAAACCGGGAAAATAAATCGGCATGCTGCGAAAACCTCGGGGGTTAATCGGCATCGATTAGCCCGACGGTTGCTATCGTGAGCAGATCGATAACAACCCGAATAGATGGACGCCAATGATGTACAGCCCCCGATTCAGCAAACAGAGCCAGGCCTTGCACTCCGCCGACGCCGACGTCTGGGCGGTCAGCGATCGTGCCCACGACCTTGCCGACAAGGGGGAGGATGTCATTTTCCTGTGTGTGGGTGACCCCAACTTCGATACCCCGGAGCCCATTCTCGATTTCGCCCGCGCTCGCCTGGGGGTAGGCCGTACCCACTACTCGCCGGCGGCTGGCGAGGCAGTGCTGCGCCGTGCCATTGCGGATATCGAAAGCAAGGTATCACCCCACCCCTGTAGCCCCGATGACGTGGTGGTGTTCCCCGGCGGCACCAATGCCATTTTTGCCGTGCTCTCCTGCCTGTTGAACCCGGGCGAGCAGATCGTCATCCCTGAGCCCATGTACATCGGCTATGTGCCCATTACCGATGCCCTGCAACTGGACGTCCGGAAGGTCGCCTGCCCGGCGCAGCAGGGCTTTGCCTTTGATATCGAAACCATCAAACAGGCGATTACCGATGACACCCGCGCGGTTATGATCAACACCCCGGTCAACCCCACCGGAGCCATGGCAACCCCGGAGCAGTTGCGCGAGCTTGCCGCCTATTGCCGGGCGCGCAATGTGTGGCTGATTTCTGATGAAATGTATTCCATGATCACCTTCGCGCGCCGACATACTTCCCTGCGCGCGGCGGCCGAGCAGCTGGATAATGTGATCGTGATTGACGGCCTGTCCAAGTCCCACGCGATGAGCGGTTGGCGTCTGGGCTGGGCGGTGGCGCAGGGCGAGATGGTTGAGCGCCTGATCGAATTTGCCGGTGCGACCATTTTTGGGGTGCCTCAGTTTATCCAGGAGGCCGCCGCGTTCGCGCTGGAGTTCGATACCTATTTTGTAAGCCAGATGCGTGAGGCCTATGAGAAACGCCGCGACCTGATTGTGGAGCGGGTAGGGCGCATCCCGGGCCTCAGCTGCTACTCCCCGGATGCGGGCATGTTTGTGATGGTGGATGTGTCGGAAGTGGCGGAAAGCGGGGAAGCCTTTGCCGATGCACTGCTCGATGCGGAACTGGTTTCGGTACTACCGGGAAAACCGTTTGGTCCCAGTGCTGTGAACCACGTGCGACTGACACTGGCCGCGGAGGAGAGCGAGCTCTCCCGGGCGCTGGATCGCATTGAGCGGTTCGTGACGGGTGGTTGCCTGAAAGCCGGCTAAAAAACTCGCTGCTTATAGCCTTGGGAACACGTGAGGACCGCGAGTGGCTCACGTGTTCGCAACGGCGAATTGCGTTATCCTTCGGGCACCTTGCCCCGCCTCCCGGGCTCAGCCGAGCCACCGGCAGAATGAAAAGTAGATTACCGTGAAAGTAGACCGCCACAACCTGAAAATTCTCGAAGTGCTGCAGACCAATGCCCGGATCAGCAATCTCAACCTGGCCGACCAGATTGGCCTTTCCGAGAGTGCCTGCCTGGCGCGGGTGAAGAAGCTCACCAGTGAAAAGTTTATCCGCGAGTTCCAGGCCGAGATCAACCTGGAGAAGGTGCGCCACGCAGAGTTTTACGTCAATGTGGCGCTGAAGCGTCAGGACTCGAAAACCAGCGAGAGCTTTCGCCGAGCCATCAACAAGATCGAGCAGATCGTTTCCTGTGTGAAAATGTCCGGCGAGTTTGACTACATGCTGCGATTTGTGTGCCCGGATGCGGCGGACTTCAATCGCGTGTCGGAACAATTGCTGGCGGATGAGGATGCGGCGATTACCCGCATGACGTCGCACCTGGTGATTGAGAAAACCAAGCCGTTTACCGGCTATCCCCTGGAGCTTCTGTTCCAGGATTGAACGCAGGGCGCTTGCCGTCCTTGGACCTCTCTAGGCCTCGGGCCTTTTGAGTGGCAGCGGGGGTTGATCCCAGCGCCCGCGGCCTTAAACCACCACCAGTGCGATGGTGCGGTCGATCAGCCACCAGGCGGAAAGCCCGCCCACCAGATAGGCCACCGGCAGCGCAGAGGCCGCCGTGATCGAAGTGCCGGTACGCACCTCCCACAGTTGTACCGGCTTTACCCGCCGCAGCAGATGCATCAGTCCGGCGACACCGGCAATAAACGCCAACTGACCCGCTTCCACGCCGATATTGAACAGCCCCAGAGACAGGGGAATCGCATGCTCCGGAACCCCGATTTCGGACAACGCGCCGGCAAAGCCGAGTCCATGCAACAGCCCGAATCCAAACGCCACCACCCACGGCTTGCGTATGGCGAGGGTTTTCCGCCCTTCCAGCTTGTGCAGAATCTCCGTGGCAATAAACACGATACTCAATGCAATGACGGCCTCGACCGGTGCCTGGGGCACGGTGACCACGCCCAGTACGGCAAGCGCCAGAGTGATACTGTGCGCCAGTGTAAAGGCGGTAATGGTGGCGACCAGTTGCCCGCCGCCACTTACCAGCACCACCAGCGCCAGCACAAACAGCAGGTGGTCGATGCCCAGCAGGATATGCTCGATACCCAGCACAAAATAGGTTCCCGCAACCTGCAGCATGCCCGCCCGGTTTTCAACCTGCAGCTGGGTCTGGTCCGGCATCAGGCGGCTGACCTGTTCCCGTCCTCCCAGCCAGCTGATACGCACCAGCGCGTCGGTCATGGTATTGGCGAGCCCGTCGATGGAAATTGTACTGCCGACCAGTGCCTGGGGATGGGAAATTTCCCAGCGCTCGACGTAATAGCCCCCGACCATCTGGGCGCTGGGCAGGCTGCGCTCGAGGGTCTGGTCATCAAACTGCACGTACAGTGACAGTCGCATCTCGCCACGGGCGGGGACTCGCCAGGTTACATCAAACTGTTCCGCTGCGGTCTGCACAATACTCAGTGCGGCCGGGCGCAGTTCATGGGCGAAGCTGATACTGGGGAGGCTGGCCGAGAGGGCGGTGCAGAGCAGGGCGATCCACAGTAGCAGGCGTCTCATTGTGCGCCCTCCGCGTCCCCTGCGGTCGGTGCCGCAACACGAATTCGGTAGTTTGCGCGCAGGGTTTCATACTGGGCCTGCAGAATGTTTTTCTGCTCTGCCTGCTGCCAGTCGCGCAGTACATCCGCTTTAATCTCGTTGAAGTCGGCCTGATGCCGGGGCTCGCAGGATGAAATTCGAACCAGGTGCTCGCCATAGGCGGAGGTGAGGGGCCCCGCCCACTGGCCAGTCTCCAGTTCGAGAAACTGTTGGGAAAAATCACTGCCAAACAAGCGGTCAATACGCTCGCTGCTCACATTGTCATACCGGTATTCCAGCAGATTGCTGTCGCTGAGCGTCTGGGGGTCGGTGCCGGCGGTGAGCTTGGTGAGGACGAGTCGCGCATCTTCGGCGACTTCTGTGCGTTTGCCGCTGTCGAGAAACACCTGTTCAAAGGTGTAGTGAGAGGGCACGGTGTACTTGTCGAGGTTGCTGGAGTAAAACGTCTCCAGTACCTGATCGGTGGGCTCAATGGCGTCCACCAGATCTTTCGCGAGAAACTCCATCTTCATCCGCAGCCGGCGGCGGATCACGGTATCGTTTTCGTCCAGACCCATTTTGACCGCTTCCCGGTACAGCACCTCTTCGCGGACGTATTCGTCGATCAGACCCTGCAGTTCGTCGGGACCCGGGGGACGTTGCCAGCCGCGCTCGAAGACATTCGACAGGTGCTGGATGCGGTTCTGGGTGATGACGATTTCCTGCCCATCTCCGGGGGAGACAGTCTGGAACAGTCCATGGAGGGCGAAGAGTGCGGCGCCAACCGCGGCGAATTGAAGGCTGGGATCCTTGATCCAACGCAAGTCCATTCACGAACTCCGATTTATGCTCTTTTTTTGACGACGGCTCGTTGCACACGTATTCCTATGCCCATTGAGGATAGTTCAAGAATAGGAATTTGCTGTGGTGGTCCCTGAAGCCATCATCGTGCTTGGCAGGCATTTCTTTTTTTCTGATCTGGAATCCCCGGGGAAATTTGGATACCGCCGGTGCCGTGGTTATAGTTGTCCGTCATTGGCGGGCCAGTTTGGGCCGGCGCGCCAGCGTGGGCTGCCAGACTTACACTCGATGACTTACGCTCGATAGTGATTACCGATGGAGTAGGCGAATTTATGAAATCAATGATTCATACTGCGGTGTGCGGCATTTTTACGGCGTGTGTGGCGGGTTTTTCTGCCGTTGCCGTGTCGGAGACCATTGAGGAGAAGTATCAGCGGGCCTGTCATGTCTGCCACGCCAGTGGCGTTGCCAATGCACCCAAGGTACATGACCCCGAGGCGTGGAAGCCCCGTCTCGACAAGGGCATGGATGCGCTGGTGAGTTCCATTAAAAATGGGATGAATGCCATGCCTCCGGGCGGCCTGTGTGCGGACTGCACGGACGAGGAGTACAAGGCGCTGATCAAGTTTATGTCCGAGCCCAAACAGTAAGTGGGCACAGGCGGCCGCATTGGGGCTTCAGTGGTCCTGTAGCCCGAGCGCGGCCGGGCGTTTGAAAAGCTTGCAGGAACCTGTCTACAGACAAGGTGGTGACTGGGCTATTCGCCTGCAGAGCAGGTCCTGCAAGACTCAGTGTGGCCCAAGTGGCAGTGTTTGGCTTGCGTAAATCTAAAAAAATCTGACGGATTTTTACACTTCCTATTTACCCTTTCTTTTCATCCATCTCTTTCTCTACCTTCACACCCATCTCTTCACTCACGCAGGGTTTGCCCCGCTTTTGTATTCGACGCAACGGGTCGCTGGCGCGATGGCTGCTTCACTCGGGTAACTGTGCTCGCCGAAACTCGGTGGGCGTCTGGTTATGGCGGCGCTTGAAGGCCGCATTGAACGGGCTCAGTGAGCGATAACCAATATCCAGTGCAATCGAGAGTACCGGCAGGTGCGCCTCATTGGGGTCGCACAGGCGGCGGCTGGCTTCATCGATGCGGAATTGATTCAGGTACTCGTTGAAGTTGCGGAACCCCAGGTGCTGGTTGATCAGTGCGCGCAACGCATGTTCGCGGGTTGCCAGTTGATCCGCCAGCTCGCGGATGGTCAGGCCGGTATGGCGATAACCGCCCGCTTGCATGTGCTGTTGTAATTTTGTCAGCAAAACTTGCTGGTTTGCGTCCAGCGGCTCTGGCCGGGTGGGTGACTCCGCCGGTGCGGTTGGCTCCGAGTCCTCTGTGATGCTGGGAAGTGATTCTTCCAGGGCCCTGGGAGACAGGGCGAGCAACCACAAGCAGGCGGCGAAGGCGAGAGCGCTGGCCATGATAGCGTGCAGGGTGGCAACACCCGCTGGAATGGGAAAATAGGAAAATACAAATTCCGCGCACACCACAATCACCATGTAACTGCCGATCGCGATCAGCAGGCCAATGCGCAATTGCCGGCGCTCATTCACCAGGTCGGACTGCAGCTGTTGCATCAGTGTCGCAAGTCCCGCGCCGATCAGTCCCAATTTACAGGGCTGTGCCAGTAGATAAAAAAATGGGTGTAGGTGTAGTTGGCTGGCAAGGTCAATCGCAATTTCCACCCCGATCACGACCCAGCCCCAGCGGGGAAATGGTTCTTTGTCGTTGCACAGCTGGTAGGTAAAAACCCAGAAAGCACCGGGAATCAGGAGAGTGGGCAGGTTGATGAGCAGGCCTGTCAGCGCGCTTTGGTTATCCAGCAGTGGGCGCAGCAAATACAGGCTCGCGCCGAACATCAGAATCAGAAGCCACCAGCTGCCAACCCGGTGTCGGTGCCCGATCGCAATGCGTGCCGCGGCGAGCAGCAGCAGGCCGCAAGCAGCGCCGGTAAAAAAACGATAATCCATCGGCGACCTCGGGCTTATCTTGTATTACGTTTCCACGCTGTACAGACTCTAACGGACTGCGCACTCAGCGCCAGCGATCGACCCAGGCATCGAGCACCTTGCGGCTGTAAGTATGACGGCCGTAGCTGCCGTTGTAATAGGCCAGGGCGTTGGGCATGTTGCCTTTCGCTTTCTTGATGTAGTGCTTGAGGATGGTGCACCCGTAGCGGAGATTGGTGTCCATGTCGATCAGGTTGTCTTCGGGTCGACCGATTTCATTTTTCCAGAAGGGCATCACCTGCATCATGCCCTGGGCACCCACACGGGACACTGCGTAGGGGTTAAATGCGCTTTCGATCTGTATCACGGCCAGCACAATTTCCGGCTGCAGTCCCGCGCGTGTGGCTTCCCGGTGTATGGCCTTGAGCACCCGCATGCGTTCTTCCGGTTCCTTGATGTAGCGGGCCAGGGGTTGGGACTTTGACATCAGCCACACTTCGGCATCGAAGCGGTCGACGAAGGAGTCGGCTTCGGTCACGGCACCTTTGAGCGCGGCCAGTAGCTGGGGGTCCACCTGCTTGACCTGGGCGTAGCCCGCGGTGCTGAGCAGGCACAGCAGCAATGTGGAGAGAACTTTTCTTATCATGGGGTGAGATTTTACGGGAATGGGCTGGGGAAGGGCAGGGCCTTCCCCCAGTGCTTGGCCGCCACCGGGCTCGCTTACGAAGTCCCAAAGAACCTCGAAGCCGGCAGCTTAGTGGGCAATCTTCTCCAGCAGAATATCCAGAATCTGATCCGCAGAAAATTCCTGGTTCTCAGAATCGCGACGGCCCTTGTACTCGATATTGCCTTTTTCCAGTCCGCGGTCGCCGACGACGATGCGGTGGGGGATGCCCATCAGCTCGGTATCCGCCAGCATGCCGCCGAGACGGGCTTTCGGCTCGTCCATCAGCAGTACATCAATGCCTTTCGCCGAGAGCGCCTCGTAGATGTGCTCACACTTCTGCTGCACCGCCTCACTCTTATGCATGTTGATCGGCACAATCGCCAGCTGGAACGGCGCGATGGCTTCCGGCCAGATGATGCCCGCATCGTCGTGGTTCTGCTCGATGGCTGCGGCCACCACGCGGGAAACGCCGATACCGTAACAGCCCATGGCCATCACCTGCTCCTTGCCGTTCTCGTCCAGTACCGTGGCATTCATCGCCTCACTGTACTTGGTGCCCAGCTGGAAAATATGGCCAACCTCGATGCCGCGCTTGATCTCCAAAGTGCCTTTGCCATCCGGGCTGGCATCGCCCGGCACCACGTTGCGCAGGTCTTCGACCCGGCCCAGCGCCACATCGCGCTCCCAGTTCACACCGGTCAGGTGGTAGTCATCTTTGTTGGCACCACACACGAAATCCGCCAGGTGGGCCGCTGCACGGTCGACGACCACGTCAATGTTCATACCCACCGGGCCCAGGGAGCCGATACCACAGCCCAGCTCCGCGGCAATGCGCGCTTCCGGGGCAAATTGCAGCGGGCTGGCAATGCCCGGGAGTTTCTCTGCCTTCAGCTCGTTCAGGTCGTGGTCACCGCGCAGCACCAGCGCCACCAGTGGCGCCTCGTCGCCTTCTTCCGCAGTTTCACCCAATACAATCAGGGTTTTGACCGAGGTATTGGCGGCGATGCCGAATGCTTCCTCAAGCGCCGCAATGGTTTTGTGCCCCGGAGTGTGCAGTTCCTGCATGTCTTTGCTGGGCGCCGGGCGCTCGCCAGTGGGGGCCACGGCTTCGGCCAGTTCCACGTTCGCGGCGTAGCGGCTCTCGGAGGAAAACGCGATATCGTCCTCACCGCTTTGGGCCAGCACATGAAATTCGTGGGAGTGGGAACCGCCGATGGAGCCGGTATCTGCCAGTACCGGGCGGTAGTCGAGGCCGATGCGGTCGAAAATGCGGCAGTAGGCATCGTGCATGACGTCGTAGGTTTCCTGCAGGGAGTCCGCGTTCACATGGAAGGAGTAGGCGTCCTTCATGGTGAACTCGCGGGCGCGCATCACGCCGAAGCGGGGGCGGATCTCATCGCGGAACTTGGTCTGGATCTGGTAGAAGTTGGCCGGCAGCTGCTTGTAGCTGTTGACCTCGTTGCGAATCAGGTCGGTGATCACTTCTTCGTGGGTGGGGCCCAGGCAGAAGGGATTGTTGTGGCGGTCCTGAATGCGCAGCAGCTCCGGGCCGTATTGCTGCCAGCGGCCGGATTCTTCCCACAGCTCGGCCGGCTGCACCACCGGCATCAGTACTTCCAGTGCGCCGGCGTTGTTCATCTCCTCGCGCACAATGTTCTCGACCTTGCGCAGTACCCGCAGACCCGTGGGCAGCCAGGTATAGAGTCCGGAGGACAGGCGGCGGATCATGCCGGCGCGCAGCATCAGCTGGTGGCTGATGACCACTGCGTCATTAGGAGTTTCTTTCTGGGTGGCGATCAGATAGCGGGATGCGCGCATAGTGCTTTCTTTTTCTGTCGGTGGAATTTAGGGCAAGGTTAGAGGGCGGCCATTTTACGCCGGTGGGGGCGGGTTTTGGTAGGGGCCACCGAACTCGATGCGAAGGTGCAGGTGCCGCCAAGGAGCGCAATTCGCACAAAACTCGTGTTCCAAAAACAGAAAACCCCGCAAAAGCGGGGTTTTCGGGGCTGAACGCAGTGGGGATCAGGACTCGGCCATTTCCTTCAGCTTCTTCAGCGGGCGAATCTTCACCTGGATGCTCGCGGGCTTGGCCTTGAACACGGTCTCTTCACCGGTGAACGGGTTGATACCCTTACGAGCCTTTTTGGCCGGCTTTTTCACGGTGGTGATCTTCATCAGGCCGGGCAGGGCGAACTCGCCTACAGCGCGCTTCTTCACGTGGCCTTCGATCACGTCGGTCAGTTCGTCGAGTACAGACTGTACCTGCTTGCGGGACAGCTCGGTTTTCTCGGCGATCTGGTTCAGAATCTGGGTTTTGGTGTACTTCTCTTTGATCGCAGTCACTTTCTTCTTGGCCGGAGCGGCCTTGGCTGCGGCTTTCTTGGCTGGAGCCTTTTTGGCTGCAGTCTTCTTGGCGGGGGCTTTCTTAGCTGCGGCTTTCTTCTTTGCGGCCATCGTTAGCTTCCTTCTTTATATACGTGTTTTTCCAGTGAAAGTGTGTGTACAACAAGGCTTGCCGGGCTGCTGGGCCAGGGCTTACCCAAGTACTGAGCTGAAGTATATCCAGTTTTTGTCCGCGCGCACGGGGTAAAAACAGAAAAAAAGTGCTTTTTTACAGGGTTTTGCTCGAAAAATGGCCCTCAAATCCCGCTGCGCGCACGGCACCTGGACGGCGGGCGCCCTCAAATTACAGGCTTCTTCTTCCCTCGCAGGTGCTCATGTATAATCTGCGCCCCTTTATATTCAGTGAGATCCGGGTACATCACGATGCCTATCTACGAATACCAGTGCAAGGCCTGTGGCCACCATCTGGAAGCCCTGCAGCGTATGAGCGATGCTCCGCTGAAAGACTGCCCCGCCTGCAACAAGGCGGAACTGAGCAAACAGATCAGCGCGGCCGGCTTTCGCCTGAAGGGCGGCGGCTGGTACGAAACCGACTTCAAAACCGGCAGCAAGAAGAACCTTGCCGGTGATGCCGCCAAATCCAGCAGCGGAAGTGGCACCGAATCCAAAGCCAGCTGAGACATCTGGGCCAAGCTAAGACAGGCGGCATTCAGAACAACCAGCAGAATTGAAACATTACTAAGGGAATAAGACTCCATGCGCACCGACTACTGTGGCGCCCTGCGATCCGCCGATATTGACCGCGAAGTAACCCTGTGTGGCTGGGTAGACCGCCGCCGCGATCACGGGGGAGTCATTTTCATCGACCTGCGCGACCGTGATGGCATCGCACAGGTGGTATTCGATCCGGATGCCGCAGAGCATTTCGAGCTTGCCGACCGTGTGCGCAGTGAGTACGTCCTCAAGGTAACCGGCCGTGTGCGCGCCCGCGCACCGGAAGCGGTGAACCCCAACATGGTGACCGGCGAAATCGAGGTGTACGGCCTGCAGCTGGAAATCCTCAACAGTGCGGAAACCCCTCCTTTCCAGCTGGATGAGCACACCGCGGTGGGCGAAGACGTACGCCTCAAGTACCGCTACCTGGACCTGCGTCGCAACGAGATGCAGCACAACCTGCGCTTCCGCTCGCAGCTCACCACCGCTATCCGCAACTACCTCGATGGTGAAGGTTTCCTCGACATCGAGACCCCGATCCTCACCCGAGCCACCCCGGAAGGCGCGCGCGACTACCTGGTGCCGAGCCGCACCCACGGAGGCAAGTTCTTTGCCCTGCCGCAGTCGCCCCAGCTATTTAAACAGCTGCTGATGGTGTCTGGCTTTGATCGCTACTACCAGATCGCCAAGTGTTTCCGCGACGAAGACCTGCGTGCCGACCGCCAGCCGGAATTTACCCAGATCGATATCGAGACCGCATTCCTCGATGAAAACGCCATCATGTCCATCACTGAGAACATGATTCGCAAGCTGTTCAAAGAGCTGAAAGGGGTGGAGCTGGGTGAATTCCCGCGTATGCCATTCTCCGAAGCCATGGCCAAGTTTGGCTCCGACAAGCCGGACCTGCGTATTCCGCTGGAACTGGTGGACATCAAGGACCTGATGACGGAAGTGGACTTCAAGGTCTTCTCCGGCCCGGCCAACGACCCGAAAGGCCGTGTCACCGCCCTGAAGGTGCCCGGTGGCAACGACAAGCTGACCCGCAAGCAGATCGACGACTACACCAAGTATGTCTCCATCTACGGCGCCAAGGGTCTGGCGTATATCAAGGTGAACGACAAGGCGGATCTGGAAAACGGCCTGCAATCGCCGATCGTCAAGTTCCTGCCGAATGACGTGCGCGGGGCGATTCTCGACCGCCTGCAGGCGGAAAACGGCGACCTGATCTTCTTCGGCGCCGATAAAGGCAAGGTTGTTTCCGAAGCACTGGGCGCGCTGCGCTGCAAGCTGGGTGAAGACCTCAACCTGTACGTGGCCGAGTGGGCGCCGCTGTGGGTGGTGGACTTCCCGATGTTCGAAGAGAACGACGACGGCAGTATCACCGCACTGCACCACCCGTTTACCGCGCCCTCCTGTGCACCGGAAGAGCTGGAGAAAAACCCGCTGGAAGCCCTGTCCCGAGCCTATGACATGGTGCTGAACGGCACCGAGCTGGGTGGCGGCTCCATCCGTATTCACAATCAGGACATGCAGCAGACCGTATTCCGCGCACTGGGTATCAGTGCGGAAGAGCAGCGGGAGAAGTTTGGCTTCCTGCTGGATGCGCTGAAATACGGTGCGCCGCCCCACGGTGGCCTGGCCTTCGGTCTCGACCGGCTGGTGATGCTGATGACCGGCACCGATTCCATTCGCGACGTCATCGCCTTCCCGAAAACGCAGAGCGCGGCCTGTGTAATGACCGACGCACCGGGCGCCGTGGACGCCAGGCAGCTGCGTGAGCTGAGCATCCGTCTGCGCCAGAAAGAAGAGCAAGTGGGCTAAAGTTTCTGAACGTAAACCCCGGCGCGCGCCGGGGTGACCGTGAATTAAAGTAAGCCACCTTTAAGCCAACTTATTGGAGAAAGACCGGAGATTCATCGATGGCGGGACACAGTAAATGGGCCAACATCAAGCACCGCAAGGCGGCCCAGGACGCCAAGCGCGGTAAGATTTTCACCAAGATCATTCGCGAGCTGACCGTGGCCGCGAAGTCCGGGGGCAACCCGGATGACAACCCGACCCTGCGCGCCACCATTGACAAGGCCCTGGGCGCGAACATGAAGCGCGACACCATCGACAAGGCCATTGCCCGCGGCGCTGGTAATGCCGACGGTGACAACTACGAGGCGGTGACCTACGAGGGTTACGGTGTGGGCGGCGTGGCGGTACTGGTGGAGTGCCTGACCGACAACCGCAACCGTACCGTGGCCGAGGTACGCCACGCGTTCACCAAGCGTGGAGGCAACCTGGGCACCGATGGCTCCGTTGCTTATCTGTTTGCGCGCAAGGGCCAGATGTACTTTGAGCCGGGTACCGATGAAGACGCGCTGATGGAAGCCGCCCTGGAAGCCGGCGCCGAGGACATCGAAACCAACGACGATGGCAGCATCGAAGTCACCACCGAGTTTACCGACTACATGCCGGTGAAAGACGCGCTCACCGAAGCCGGTTTCAAGCCGGACAATGCGGAAATCGCCATGATTCCGGCCACCACCATCCCGCTGGACAAAGATGGCGCGGAGAAAGTAATGGCACTGGTGGATATGCTGGAAGATCTGGATGATGTGCAGAATGTGTACACCAATGCTGACATTCCGGAAGAGGTGATGGCGGAGCTCGCGTAGATTCGCCAGATGCCACCACCCAATGCCCCGAATTTCGGGGCATTTTTGTATCTGCCGCCGATATACCCGGCGGTCAGCCTTGACGCCCCGGCGTCGCCTTGGGACACTTCCGCAAACAATTGTATAAATGTACAGGGGGTGGCCCGTCGTGACCCGAATTCTGGGAATTGATCCCGGCTCGCGCAAAACCGGTTACGGCCTCATCGATGTCGAGCGCTCCAGCGCCCGCTATGTGGCGAGTGGGGTGATCAAACTCCCCGATGGCCCACTCCCGGAGCGCCTGAAGCTCATATTTGATGCCGTCAGCCAGATTGCCCAGCAGTATCAGCCGCAGCAGATGGCGATTGAGAATGTGTTTATGTCCAAGAGTGCCGGTTCGGCGCTTAAGCTGGGGCAGGCGAGGGGGGCGGCCATCGTTGCTGCCACCCATGCGGATCTGGCTGTCTCGGAGTACGAAGCACGCAAGGTGAAACAGGCAGTGGTGGGTAACGGTGGTGCGGACAAGCTGCAGGTGCAGCATATGGTCAAAACCCTTTTGAAACTGCCGGCTTCTCCACAGGAAGATGCTGCGGATGCGTTGGCCGTAGCGCTTTGTCATATGCATACGATGCAGACGTTGATTCAAACCTCTGCCGGGAGTCGCACTCGGTTTCGTCGGGGGCGGCTCAGTGTTACTTGAGTTTGGCTTCGGCGGTCCCGCGAAGGTGTCCCCGGTATCGAAGCCTTAGCACTTTAGCGCTGCTTGCTTGGCAATCACCGGGTGTGCTCGGTGGTGTGTGATGGCGAATGACCATGACTCGAAGGCGCTGCTGCCGGTAAAGGTTTGCCAGACCTTCTGCGAGAGGGACCTCGCAGAAGAGCCCCCATGGATGGGTTTACGGCGTGTCTGGCAAACCTTTACCGGCAGTGGCGCCGCCACAAGACTAAGAAAATAGGTGCCACTGGATTCAACCGTGTCATCAAGCCTGGAAAAAGAATGATAGGAAGACTCACCGGAAAACTGGCCGCCGTACAGCCCCCACAATTACTGGTAGACGTACAGGGCGTGGGCTACGAAGTGCTGGCCCCCATGACCACCATCTTTGAATTGCCGCAGTTGGGCGGTAGCGTGCAGCTGCATACTCATCTGGCAGTGTCGGAAACCTCCCAGCAATTGTTCGGGTTTATTCGTGAATCCGACCGGCAGCTGTTCCGTACCCTGATCAAGGTCAACGGCGTTGGTCCGAAAATGGCCCTGGCCATCCTGTCCGGCCTCGATGGCGCCGCACTGGCGCGCTGTGTGGCAGACGACAATATTGGCGCGCTGGTGAAAGTACCCGGCGTGGGCAAGAAGACCGCCGAGCGACTGATCATCGAGCTGCGTGGCAAGCTGACCCCGCAGAGCGGTGACCTGGGTGATATCCCGCTGATGGCTGCCAGCGCCGAGCCACAGGTCGACCATGCCGGTGAAGCGGAGAGCGCGCTGGCCGCGCTGGGTTACAAGCCCACCGACGCCAGCAAGATGGTCGCCCGCGCCGCCAAGGCGCAGCCCGAAGCCGATAGCGCGACCCTGATACGCCTCGCCCTGAAAAGCATGGCCCCTGCATAACGTATTGAGATGACCCTGTGATTGAAGCCGACCGCCTGATCGCCCCCGAACCCATCGGCCCTTCCGGGCAAGAGGAACAGTACGACCGCGCCGTGCGCCCGAAAACCCTGGCCGATTATGTGGGCCAGCCGGTGGTGCGCGAGCAGATGGAAATTTTTATCCAGGCCGCCAAGCTTCGGAAGGAAGCGCTGGACCACACGCTGGTATTTGGTCCGCCCGGGCTCGGTAAAACGACCCTGGCCAACATCATTGCGGCAGAAATGGGCGTGGCGATCAAGACCACGTCCGGGCCGGTGCTGGAGAAAGCCGGCGACCTCGCCGCCATTATGACCAACCTCGAGCCCGGCGATGTGTTGTTCATCGATGAGATCCACCGCCTCAGTCCCCATGTGGAAGAGGTGCTGTATCCGGCGATGGAGGACTACCAGCTGGATATCATGATTGGTGAAGGCCCGGCAGCGCGCTCCATCAAGCTGGATTTGCCGCCGTTTACCCTCGTGGGGGCCACCACCAGGGCGGGACTGCTCACTTCACCGCTGCGGGATCGCTTCGGTATCGTGCAGCGCCTGGAGTTCTACTCGGTAGAAGATCTCACCAGCATCGTCGCCCGCTCTGCCGGGTTGATGGGGGTGGCCATGGACCAGGGCGGGGCCCATGAGGTGGCGCGCCGCGCCCGCGGCACCCCGCGTATTGCCAACCGCCTGCTGCGTCGTGTACGGGATTACGCGGAAGTGAAGGGCAATGGCCACGTGTGCACCGAGACTGCTGACCGCGCACTGAACATGCTCAATGTGGATGCCAGTGGCTTCGATCAGCTCGACCGGCGCGTATTGCTGACCATGATCGAGAAATTCGATGGTGGTCCGGTGGGCGTGGACAGCCTGGCGGCGGCGGTCAGTGAAGAGCGGGATACCATTGAAGATGTACTGGAGCCCTATCTGATCCAGCAGGGTTACCTGGCGCGCACTCCCCGCGGGCGCGTGGTGACGGCACTGGCCTACGCGCATTTCGGTATTCCCGCCCCGGACCGTACCTGACGAACCGGTCGCGATCCTGTAGCATGTCCTGTTGTCGCCGCTGTGTGCCCTTGAAATTGCACCGGCGGCCCCCAAACCGCTATCAACAACAAAAACGCGTCTGCGGTCGGTCATTTAAGGACGGTGTGTGTCAGAACCTTTCTCTATTCCCATTCGCGTCTATATCGAGGATACGGACGCTGGCGGAATCGTCTATTACGTCAATTATTTAAAGTATATGGAGCGCGCGCGCACAGAATTGGTCCGCGCCCTCGGCTATGATAAGCCCGCCATGCCGCAGCAGGGGTTGCTGCTGGTGGTGCATTCCGCTGAGGTACAGTACCGCCGGTCTGCAATACTGGATGATGCGCTGAGAGCCTCTGCCCGTATTGGCAAGCTCGGCCGTGCTGCGATTACCTTCGAGCAGAAAATCTGGCGCGGCGATGAAATTATTTGCGAGGGCGTGGTCAAAGTGGCTTGTGTGGACGATGCCAGCCGCAAACCCTGTGCACTACCTGAAACCATCTATCAAGCATTGAAGGCAGCGAGTTAAGACATGAATGCCGGTGAACAACTTTCTCTTTGGGGCCTGATTTCCAGCGCCAGCCTGCTGGTGCAACTGGTGATGCTGATGCTGTTGCTGGCCTCAGTGATCTCCTGGGTGATGATCATCCAGCGGGGCAGCTATCTGTCGCGGGCGCGCAAGTCCATGATCAACTTCGAGCGCAAGTTCTGGTCGGGTGCAGACCTGAACCAGCTGTTTCGCGATGGCAACGCCGCCGCGGAGAAGGGCAGTATCGACGGGGTCGAGTCGCTATTCCGCGCCGGTTTCACCGAATTCACACGTCTGCGTCAGCAGGGCAAAAGCAGCCCTGCGGCCGTGATGGAGGGTACCGAGCGGGCGATGCGGGTTGCCATGTCGCGCGAGCAGGAGAAGGTAGAAATGAACCTGCCGTTCCTCGCCACTGTGGGTTCCGTCAGCCCCTATATCGGCCTGTTTGGCACCGTATGGGGCATCATGAACTCTTTCCGCGGTCTTGCCACTATGCACCAGGCCACTATTGCGACTGTCGCGCCGGGTATTTCCGAGGCGTTGGTGGCAACCGCCATGGGCCTGTTTGCCGCTATCCCTGCGGTCATGGCGTACAACCGTTACTCCGCCAGGGCGGAGTGGCTGCTGTCCAGCTATGAGACCTTCGCTGAGGAGTTTTCCTCCATCCTTCATCGCAAAGTACACGCTAGCTGAGGCGCGAGGACAGCGAAACCATGAGCAATTTTCGCAAGGCTCCGAAGCGCAAACTGGTCTCCGAGATCAACGTGGTGCCCTACATCGACGTGATGCTGGTGCTGTTGATCGTCTTTATGGTGACCGCGCCCCTGCTGATGCAGGGTGTGAAGGTTGACCTGCCGGATGCCCCCTCCGCACCAATTGAAGATACCGATGACGAGCCTCTGATCGTGTCGGTGAAAGCGGATGGCACCTATTACCTGAATCTCGGTGAGGACGAAAAAGTCGCCAAACCGCTGAAAGAGATCAAGGATACCGTGGCCAAAGTGTTGCGCCAGAAGCCGAAAACGCCGGTGCTGGTGTGGGGCGATACGGACGCCAAATACGGTTTGATCGTGGGGGCCATGACCCATCTCCAGCAGGCCGGGGCGCCAAGCGTCGGGCTGGTTACCGAACCGCCGTCAGAGTGATCCGGGGCAAGAGGCAAGTATGAAAGGCTCCTACGGCCCGGCTATCGTTATCAGTGTGGCTTTGCATGCGCTTTTGATCGCAGTGCTGACGTTTGGCTGGGAGGCGGAGCACAAGCGTGAGCTGAAGCCCATGCCAAAGTTCGTGCAGGCCAAGCTGGTGCAGCTGGAATCCAAATCGGACAAACCCAAAGCGCCGCCCAAGGTCGATTTGCGCGAGAAGCGCCGCCAGCAGGAGCTGGAGCGCCAGCGCAGGGCCGAGGCCGAGAAAAAACGCAAAGCCGCGGCCGAGCGCAAAAAGAAGCAGGAAGCAGAGAAAAAACGCAAGGCCGAAGCCGCCCGCAAGAAGCGTGAGGCAGAGGAAAAGGCCCGCAAAGAAAAAGAGCGCAAGGAGCGGTTGGAGCAGGAGCGCAAGAGTGCATTTGAGGACGCGCTGGAAGATGAAGAGGCGCTGCAGGAAGCCAGTGATGATTCCGCAGCAGTGATGTCCGTCGCCCAGGCCATTCAACAGCGCATCGAGGCAGTCTGGAGTCGGCCACCCAGTGCCCGCAATGGCATGGTGGTGGAAGTGCAGATCAATTTTGTGCCCACCGGCCGGGTAATTGCCTCAACCATTACCAAAGGCAGTGGCAATGCTGCCGTGGACAGATCGGTGCTCACCGCGGTCAAGAAGGTCGAGGTATTCCCCGAGGTGGCTGAGGTAGCCCGTGAGGAGCCATCGCTGTTTGAGCGCCAGATACGAACCACCAAACTGATATTCAGAGTCGAAGGCCTGCGCCAATGATGAAAAAAACAGTCTCACTTCTGCTCACCACGTTACTCGGCTGTGTGCTGGCGGTTTCCGCCCGGGCCCAGCTGGTGGTTGAAATTGTCGACGGTAACGATAATCCCACACCGGTTGCGGTAGTGCCGTTTGACTGGTCCGGCAGCGGCGTTCTGGCCGAGGATGTGTCGGCGATCATTGCGGCCGACCTGCGCCGCAGCGGCCTGATCGCACCGGTACCCCGCGAGGACATGCTCTCTTTTCCGAAGACCCCGGAGCAGGTGAGCTTTCGCGACTGGCGTATGCTGGGCACCGAGTATGTGGTGACCGGCCGCATGCAGCCCCAGGCCAATGGCTACCTGCTGAGCTTTGACCTGGTCAATATTTTTGGCCAGCGCAAGGTGTTCACCAAGCAGGTCACCGGTGGCGCACAACAGCTGCGGGATATTGCCCACCGCGCAGCGGATGAGGTTTTCGAGGCGATTACCGGTATTCGCGGGGCCTTTGGTACCCAGATGGTCTACGTGCAGGAGACCCAGCGCGGCGGTCAGCCCAGCTATGCGCTGATGCTGTCGGATATCGACGGCGCGCGCGCACGCCAGATCCGCCGCTTCAGTGCACCGGTGATGTCGCCGAGCTGGTCGCCCAATGGTCAGGAAGTGGCTTACGTGTCTTTCGAGACAGGACGTCCGGCGATTTTTCGCGAAAACCTGCGCACTGGTGCGCGTCAGCAGCTCACCAACTTCAAGGGACTGAACAGCTCGCCCACCTGGTCGCCGGATGGCTCCAAGTTGGCGATGGTGCTTTCCAAGGACGGCAACCCGGAAATTTACGTGCTGGATCTGGCCAGCGGTCGCTTTACCCGGCTGACCCGTCACTTCTCCATCGACACCGAACCAAACTGGATGCCCGATGGGAAATCGCTGGTTTTTACCTCGGATAGGGGAGGTAAGCCACAAATTTATCAATTGACTCTTGCCACGGGTCAAGTAGACCGCTTAACCTTCGACGGCGACTACAACGCGCGTCCGCGGGTATCCCCCGATGGCAAAACACTGGTTATGGTGCATCGTAGCAGGGGGGTTTTTACGATCGCTACGATGGACATCGTATCCGGACGAATGCGTGTCCTTACGGAGACGCGCCTGGACGAATCCCCGAGTATTGCGCCCAATGGCGCGATGCTGATGTACGCCACCAAGCGGGGGAGCAAGGGTATTCTAGCTGCGGTGTCGCTGGATGCCGGGGTGAAATACAGCCTGCCTTCTCAGCAGGGAAATGTCCGCGAGCCGGCGTGGTCGCCTTACTTTGATTGATGCAGTACCTGTCGTATATATTATCTTTTTGCGACAAGTGTGAGATCAAACAAATAAGAAGAAGCGAAACCCTGATTTAATACCGGGTTTTACCCCTTACAGGATTTCTCGATAACACTAAAGCGGAGTTGTTTATGTTCAAATCAGTTAAAACCGGCTTGGGCCTGGCTTGCGTACTGGCAGTAATGGCCGGTTGTTCCAGCACCGATACCGACGACAGCGCCAACCAGATGGTTGAGCAAACCCCACCTCCGGTAGTGGAAGATACCACTGCTACCGAAACTGTAGTGCCGCTGGACAACGTCGTTTACTTCGACTTCGACCAGAGCCTGCTGAAGCCTTCTACCCGTGAGCTGCTGATCAAGCACGCTGACCGTATGCGCGGCGCCACCACTGGTACCGTACGCCTGGAAGGCCACGCCGACGAGCTGGGCACCCGTGAATACAACCTGGCTCTGGGCGAGCGTCGTGCCAACGCCGTACGCGACTTCCTGGTGCTCCAGGGCGTAAACGCCGCTAACCTGGAAGTCATCAGCTACGGCGAAGAGCGTCCGGCTGTTGAAGGTTCCAGCGAGAGCGCTCGCGCTATGAACCGCCGCGTGGTAATCAACTAATCTGGAAGCATGACATTGTCTTTTCTGATTAGAAGTATCGCGGTAGCCGCAGCCTTTATGGCTGCGGTTCCGCCCGCATTCTCGCAGGCCCCGATTGTTGATCTGTCCAGTGACAGCAACGTCAATCGTGGTGCTGCAACCCCTCCTCCCCCCAGCTATCCGCAGCTCGCCAGCCGGACCGATACCTCGGCCGGAAACCTGCAGGCAAACCCGCAGGCGGATGCCTACTACCAGATGCAGCTTCTGCAGCAGGAAGTCCAGGAATTGCGCGGTTCGGTGGAGGAGCTTCGGCACGAGGTCAAGCGGTTGCGTCAACAGCGCACCGAAGACTATATGGATCTCGATCGCCGTATATCCAAGCTGACTGGTGATGCCCCCGCAACCGATGCTCCGGCGTCCGGTGGTGCCGGTGGGGCCAATTCCGCTGCCCAGGCGCCGGCCAATGATGCTGACGCCCCTGCAGCCAGTGAAAATGAGCGCGATCGCTACCAGGCCAGCTTCGGTTTGGCCCGAAATGGCGATTACGACGGTGCCAGCAAGGCCTTCAAAAGCCTGCTTGACGACTACCCCAACGGCCAGTATGCACCCAACGCCAACTATTGGCTGGGCGAGATTGCTCTGGTGCAGGGGAACATCGAAGAGGCGCGCACCTGGTTTGTGGCGCTGCTCGACGGCTACCCCAATTCCGGTAAGGTGTGGGATGGCCGTTACAAGCTGGGTACCGTGTACTACCAGCTGGGTGACAAAGCCAAGGCTAAAGAGCTATTGGAGCAGGTTGCGGCCAGTGACGCCCGTGCCTCTGGGCTCGCGAAGCAATACTTGAAGGAAAACTTCCAGTAAGCCCGCCGCCGCACCGCTCAAGTGCTGGTTTTGTGATCAAAAAAATTCTATGATCCCGCGCCCGGGTGGCATTGGCCTCCCGGGCGTTTTTATATGTGGTGTCCGGCTTTTGCCGCCGGGGTGACCTCCGATACTGTTGCAACGAACATATGGGCGAGATGAAAACCGTGCAAACCGGCACAGCGCAGCCTGCGGGTGATTTGACTGGTGAGTCGCTAAGAATCAGCGAGCTTTTTTATTCCCTGCAGGGGGAGGCGCGGGACTCTGGGCTGCCCACGGTGTTCGTCCGTCTGACCGGTTGCCCGCTGCGCTGCACCTACTGCGACTCCGAGTACGCCTTTTACGGCGGCGAGCGGATGACACTGGCGGAAATCTTGCAGAAGATTGAGCACTACCCGGCTCGCCACGTGTGTGTGACCGGGGGGGAACCCCTGGCACAACCCAACTGCCTGCCTCTTTTAACGCTGTTGTGCGACGCGGGCTACCGGGTCTCCCTGGAAACCAGTGGCGCTATGCCGGTGGATGCGGTCGATGAACGGGTGTCCCGGGTTGTGGACCTGAAAACACCGGCTTCCGGTGAGCAGGCGCGCAATCGCATGGAAAATATCCCACTGCTTGGCCGCCATGACCAAATCAAGTTCGTGATTTGCGACCGGGGGGATTACGACTGGGCCCGATTTACCCTGGACCAGTACCGGCTAACCGATCGAGTCGGTGAGGTACTCTTCTCCCCCAGTTACGAGCAGCTGGCGCCCCGACAGTTGGCCGAGTGGATACTGGAGGATGGATTGCCGGTGCGCATGCAGATGCAACTGCACAAATTGCTGTGGGGTGATGTGCCCGGCGTGTGATGGTTCGGGTAGCCGCCACCGAGACTGACTATGGATTGTGTTATGAGTGACAAGAAAGCCGTCGTTTTGCTATCTGGGGGGCTGGATTCTGCCACCGTGCTCGCCATGGCGCGCGCTGAGGGCTACCAGTGTTTCGCGCTGGGCTTTGACTATGGGCAGCGGCACAGTGCGGAGCTCATGGCCGCGCAGCGCGTGGCGGCAGACCTGGAAGCGCTCGAGCACAAGGTGGTGAAGCTCGACCTGCGGGTCATTGGTGGCTCCGCGCTCACCGACGACAGTATCGACGTACCGGAAGTAGAGACCTCCGGGATACCGGTGACTTATGTGCCGGCCCGTAACACCGTATTTCTGTCAATTGCCCTCGGCTGGGCCGAAGTGCTGGGTGCGCAGGATATTTTTGTGGGTGTGAATGCTGTTGACTACTCTGGTTACCCGGATTGTCGGCCCGAATACATTGATGCTTTCGAGAAAATGGCGAATCTGGCCACCCGCGCTGGTGTCGAAGGTAACAAGCTGCGCATCCGGGCGCCGCTGATGCGCATGAGCAAGGCGGATATCGTCAAGCGTGGCACTGAGCTGGGCGTTGATTACAGCCTAACCGTGAGCTGCTACCAGGCGCAGGCCGATGGTGCCGCCTGCGGCCGCTGCGACAGCTGTCGCCTGCGCGCTGCCGGCTTCGCCGAGGCAGGGCTGGACGACCCCACGGTGTATGCGTAACGCCTGGGTGTGAGGGCTTTCTTGCCTCGGCTGGAAGGCCCGGCTGTCCGGGATTGGGAGCCTCTAAGCCCTTATATTTTCAGGTAATTTTTTTTGTAATCGGGTCTTGTGTTTTCGGATTAGATCCGTAAGATACGCAGCTCCTCAGGTTGAGGGGTCAAGGGTCGTTAGCTCAGTTGGTAGAGCAGTTGGCTTTTAACCAATTGGTCGCTGGTTCGAATCCAGCACGACCCACCATCTTCCCTCCTGTTACTGGCTTTCCGAAGCGCTTCTTCGAGCCAGTAGCCATAAAAAACCCGCCGCAAGTCGGGTTATACAAGCAGTTAGCCAAGCGTCCGCTCAGCGAGTTGATGTCCGGCAGTCTTAAGGGTCGTTAGCTCAGTTGGTAGAGCAGTTGGCTTTTAACCAATTGGTCGCTGGTTCGAATCCAGCACGACCCACCATTTCCTCAAGATTTCCCAAGTCCAAAGTGTTTTAAAGCCTTTTCTCGGCGGCAGTGCGTGTAGACCCTAGACTGTCCTTTGATAATCTTCTGTGGTCAGTGGCAGCGGGCGCGGGGCACTCCTATGCTTAGCCCGGCGAAATTTTTCCGGATCGGTATAATGCGGGCTTTTCCCGGCAGTATCAGAGACTCATGACAGACAGCAGCGAAAAAATTGCCACCACTCCGGCACCCAATGCGATTGATGCGCGGGACTTTATCCAGGACCACCTGGCGCACCCGACCTTGCACCAATACAGCGAAGAGGAATTGAACCTCTGGCGCGAGCGCATCAAGCGCTTGCTGAAAGAGCAAAACGCCGTCTTGGTTGCCCATTACTATACCGACCCTTTGATTCAACAGCTGGCGGAAGAGACCGGCGGCTGTGTTTCTGATTCCCTGGAGATGGCGCGGTTTGGCGCGCAGCATCAGGCCGATACCCTGATCGTTGCCGGGGTGAAGTTTATGGGCGAAACGGCGAAAATCCTGACGCCCAACAAGCGCGTGCTGATGCCGACCCTGGAGGCGACCTGCTCCCTTGACCTGGGTTGTCCCATTGAAGAATTCTCCGCATTCTGTGACCAGCATCCCGACCGTACTGTGGTGGTTTATGCCAACACGTCCGCGGCCGTGAAGGCGCGTGCGGATTGGGTGGTGACATCGAGTATTGCGTTGGATGTGGTGGATTACCTGGATTCCCAGGGCGAGAAAATTCTATGGGCGCCGGATAAACACCTCGGTGGCTACGTGCAGAAGCAGACCGGCGCGGATGTATTGTTGTGGGACGGTGCCTGCATCGTGCATGAAGAGTTCAAGGCTAAGGGGGTTGCCGACCTGAAGGCGCTCTATCCCGAGGCGCTCGTGCTGGTACACCCGGAGTCGCCGGCGGCGGTGGTAGAGTTGGCGGATGTTGTGGGTTCTACCTCGCAGATCATCAACGCTGCGAAGACCCGCCCGAACAAGCAATTTATTGTGGCCACGGATCAGGGCATTTTCTACAAGATGCAACAGCAGTGCCCGGACAAGGAGCTGATTGTTGCTCCCACCGCGGGTTCCGGTGCCACTTGCCGTAGCTGTGCCAACTGCCCCTGGATGGCGATGAACTCTCTGGAGAATCTTTGTGGCGTACTGGAGCGGGGCGATAATGAAATCCTTGTCGACCCGAAGCTGGGCAAGCGGGCCATGATGCCCTTGCAGCGGATGCTGGACTTCCGCAAACCTCTGGACTGAACACAAAAAAAAAGAGCGGCAATTGCCGCTCTTTTTTTTGTCTGGCCTGATGCTGGTGTCAGAGCTCTCGGGCTTTTTCCTGCATCTTGATCACATCCTTCATGCGCTGCTGAAGAATCGCGTGGATCTGGTAATCGTTCTTGGCCAGGCGTACACCGTGGCGCAGATGCTGCAGTGCCTTGTCGAACACGCCGTTCAAAATGTAATACTCCGCACGCGCCTCATGTACGCCGACAATATCACCGGCGAGTCCATGGGTCTCTGCCAGCAGGTACCAAACCGCGGGATCCTTGCGGCGCACACGGCTGTGTTTTTTCAGAATGCGCTCCGCCGCAAGATAATTTCCGGCCTTGAAGTGCGCGTTTGCCAAACCCATGATCAGCGCATGATTTTTCGGGTTTTTGTTCACGGCATTCTGCAGGCGGCGCGTGGCGCTGCTGTAGTCCTGCCGCACCAGGTCTACATCGGCCCGGGCGAGGATAAAGGCATCTTTGTCGGGCTCTTTGTCCAGTAGTGGCTGCAGGGTCTCCAGGGCAGTGTCCGGCTTGCCCGCAGCGGTTTGTGCCAATGCAAGGCCGTAGCGGGCGGCGTCTTCGTTGTCATTGATGCCGCGCAGTTCGGCCTGAAAGCGCTTCACCGCCTGCTGCGGGGTAGCCTCGGCATTGACGCGAATACGGGCGCGCATCAAGTGGTATTCACGGCTGTCGCGTAGGGGAACCTTGTCCATACGACTCGCGCGCAGTTTGGCATCCGCGATGCGCTTTTCGGTCACCGGGTGCGTGAGCAGGAACTCCGGTGGGCGTCGGTAATAACGGGTAGCCTTGAGCATCTGTTCGAACATTTCACCGGCCGCCTGGGGGCTCAAACCTGCCTTGGCCAGGGTCTCGATGCCGACTCGATCCGCTTCCTGTTCATTCTGGCGGGAGAAGCGCAGCTGGTTGTCCAGTGCCGCCGCCTGGGTTGCGGTCATCGCGGCAAGCCCGGCATCGCCACCGGCGGTGGCGGCCAGCACCAGGGCACCGAGCATGCCCGCCAGGGTGGGGATAGTGCTGTTGCGTTGGGCTTCGAGGGAGCGAGCGTAGTGGCGCTGGCTGAGGTGCGCCAGTTCGTGCGCGAGTACCGAGGCGAACTGGTCTTCATTCTCTGCAAACAGGAACAGGCCTGTGTGCACCCCGACCACGCCACCGGGCACGGCGAAGGCGTTCATGGTGTCGTTATTGACCACCACCACGTCGAGGGCTTTGTCTTCCAGGGGGCTGTATTCGGCGAGGGCCTTGAGGGAGTTTTCTACATACTGCTGCAGTAGTGCGTCGCTGGAGGTGCGCACCTGGCTGCGGAACATACGCAGCCACATTTCACCCAGCTCTTTTTCCCGCACCCGGGACACGAGACCGCTGCTGGTATCACCCAGCTGCGGTAGTTGGATATGGTGACCATCCTGGGCGGTGGCGGCGATCGGCGTGGTGCCCAGCAGCAGGCCGGCGGTGAGGCCCACTGCGCCCCGGCGGAGCCGCTGCCAGCAGCGCTTCCAGGGTTGGCTGAATAATGTAAGGATCTCGGTCATATTCTCTACTGCGCCTGCCGGGTTGCCTACCGTTAACACTATACGTAACCCTGTGAGAGTGTCGAGGTTTTGATCAGCTCAGCGGTAAAAGGTTCGATGTGGTGACCCATTGACCCGGTAGCGCCGTTATAATTCGCGGCATTTACGGTTCTTTACCGCGGAACGATGACTGACTCGTCCTTCAACGCCACACCGCCCCCGGATTTTGATTGGGATTCTGCTTATAGGGTAGATGCCCGCGGGCTTCCCTGCCCGCAGCCTTTGCTGGCCATGCGGCGAGCCATGAAGCAGGTGGCGCCGGGGGCACTGCTGCACCTGATCGCCACAGACCCTGCCTCCGAGCGGGATATTCGCAGCTTTTGTGCGCTCGCTAGTGTACCGTTACGGCGGGTCGAAATCCGCGGCAGCGAGTTTCACTATTGGCTGCAGTCATCGAACGACGCGCGGTGACCACAGGCCGTGCCTGTGGCGTTGAACTGCCAATAACCATTCAGAGTCTTGAGAGAACAGGGTTTATGCTTGCGATTATTAGGGGTTGGATAAATCGCTATTTCAGCCAGGAAGAGGTGGTGCTGCTGGTGCTGCTGTTGCTGGCCGCGATTATCGTGCTGGCAACACTGGGGCCGGTTCTGGCGCCCGTGCTGGCGGCCCTGGTGATTGCCTTCCTGATGCAGGGCATGGTGCAGCGGCTGCAGTCGTGGAAGGCGCCGCACTGGCTGGCGGTCAGCATTGCCTGCCTGGTCCTGGTGGGCACCATTGTTGGCTTGCTATTCGTGGTGATGCCAATTATCTCCCGCCAGACCGTGCGTTTGTTCTCGGAACTGCCGAACATGATGGACCGCGGTCAGGAGCTGCTGCTGTTGCTGCCGGAGCAGTACCCGCGCCTGGTGACGGCACAGCAGATTGATGAAATCGTGGATACCCTGGGCAGTGAGCTGGGAAGCTTGGGGCAGACGGTGCTGACATTTTCCCTGGCCAATCTACCGGTACTGGCGGGAGTGCTGATTTACCTGGTGGTGGTACCGATTCTGGTATTTTTCTTTCTCAAGGATTCCGGCAAGCTGCTGGGCTGGTGCGCATCCTTCCTGCCAAACAAGCGGCCCATGTTGCGCCAGATCTGGTACGAAATGAATGACCAGGTGGCCAACTATGTGCGTGGCAAGGTCATCGAGATCGCCATCGTGGCGGTCACAAGTTACGCCGCTTTCCTGCTGCTTGGGGTTAACTATGCGTTGCTGCTGGCGGTGGCGGTTGGCCTGTCGGTACTGATTCCATACATTGGCGCGGCGGTGGTGACGATCCCGGTGGCAGCTATTGGCCTGTTTCAGTGGGGCTGGAGTAGCGAGTTCTTCTGGCTGATGTTTGCTTACGGAATGATTCAGCTACTCGACGGCAACGTACTGGTGCCTATTCTTTTTTCAGAAGCGGTGAACCTGCACCCGGTGGCCATTATTCTGGCGGTATTGGTATTCGGTGGGATCTGGGGATTCTGGGGCGTGTTTTTTGCGATCCCGCTGGCAACCCTGGCCAAGGCTATCCTGAATGCCTGGCCCACCTCGGAGCATCAGGCTGCCTGGCAGGCCCGTGAGGTGGAGGATTTGCCGCAGGAAACCGCGGAATAACCCTGTCTCGCTTTCCGGGGATTTGCTAGAGTTCGCCGCCTGATTCCGGCCCCGGTTAACCAACTAGGACAATCCATGAGCCATGCCGATACCGTACTGGCAGTCAATAACGACCTGCCAATTCGCACTGACAAGCCCGTCCACAGTGGCAAAGTCCGTTCCGTCTACTGGCTGACCGAAGAGGACAGCCGCCGCCTGATCCAGGAGAAAGGCTACCCGGTGGCACCCGATGCGCCGCTGGCAGTGATGGTGATCTCCGACCGGATCTCTGCGTTTGATTGTATCTGGCATGGGGAAGGCGGCCTGCGCGGGGTACCGGGAAAAGGTGCGGCGCTCAATGCCATTGCCAACCACTGGTTCAAACGGTTCAAGGAGCAGGGGCTGGCGGATAGCCATATCCTGGATATCCCGCACCCGGCGGTGTGGATTGTGCAGAAGGCGCGCCCGGTCATGATCGAGGCGATTGCCAGACAGTACATTACCGGTTCTATGTGGCGGGCCTACAGCAAGGGTGAGCGGGAGTTCTGCGGCATCGAACTCCCGGATGGACTGAGCAAAGACCAGAAACTTCCCGAGCTGCTGATCACCCCGTCTACCAAGGGGATTCTCAAGGGCGTTCCCGGCGTCCCCGAAGCCGACGATGTGAACATCACCCGCCAGAATATCGAAGACAATTTTGCCGCATTCAACTTCCGCAGTGCAGAAGACATTGGCCGCTACGAGCAGTTGCTGAAGGAAGGCTTCGATGTGATTTCTGCGGAGCTGGCCAGGCTGGATCAGGTGTTTGTGGACACTAAATTTGAATTTGGCTACGTAACGGATGCGCAGGGCAAGCAAAAACTGATCTATATGGACGAAGTGGGTACGCCCGACTCATCACGCATCTGGGATGGCGAGCGTTACCGCAATGGCGAGATCGTGGAAAACTCCAAAGAGGGCTTTCGTCAGGCGTTGCTGCATCACTTCCCGGACCCGGACATTCTGCTGAACAAGGACCGTATGGGTGAGCGCGAGGCCCTGGCCCGCGACAACGCGCTACCGGAGGCCATGCTGATGCAGGTGTCGGCCACTTACGTGGGGATCGCGGAGAAAATTATCGGCGAGAAGCTGAACCTGCCCGACAACCCCAAGGCGGAAATTGTCCAGGTGCTACGGGATGACTATGGTCTGATTGACTGAGCCCGTCGCAAGCGAGCCCTGCAGGCACACAAAAAACCCGGCCAGTTGGCCGGGTTTTTTTATGCGCGTACGTGTGTATTTGTCGGCAGGTCAGGCCGCTTGCAGTGCCTTGCGCACACTGGCCAGTTTCACACATAGCACAAACACCGACATCGCCGTGTCCAGCTCCTCCAGCGGCGGGAAGCTGGGCGCGATACGGATGTTGGTGTTTTCCGGGTCTTTGCCATAGGGGAAGGTGGCGCCGGCGGGGGTGAGCTTAACCCCAGCTTCGGCGGACAGGCGAATCACTTCAGACGCGACACCCGGGCGTGTGTTGAACGACACAAAGTAACCACCCTGCGGTGTTTCCCACGCGCCCAGGTCGGAGTCGGCAAAGTTCTTATCCAGGTGGTCCAGTACGCACGCAAACTTCGGGCGCAGGATTTCCGCGTGCTTGTGCATGTGCTCCTTTAGCTGGCTCAGCTCCGGGAACAGTCGCACGTGCCGCAGCTGGTTGACTTTGTCCGGGCCAATGGTCATGGCCGACATTTGCTGTTTCAGCGATGCGAGGTTGTCGGGGCTGGCACTGACGAAGGCCACACCGGAACCGGCGTGGGTCACCTTGGAGGTAGAGGCAAATTGCAACACAGAGTCAGCGGTTTCATTGCCCAGGGTGGCCTCACGAATATTCGGCAGGGCTACCTGGTGATCCAGATCATGAATCGCATAGGCGTTATCCCAGAAAATGCGAAAACCCGGGTTGGCAAATTTACCCAGCTGCGCGAGGCGATCAACGGTATCGGTGTCATAGGTGACCCCGGTGGGGTTGGAGAACTTTGGCACACACCAGAGGCCGATGATCTGATCGTCTTCGCGAATTTTCTGCTCGAGCACATCCATGTCCGGGCCGGTGGCGGTCATGGGCACCGTGTCCATAGCAATCCCCAGCTGTTCGCAAATGGCGAAGTGACGGTCGTAGCCGGGCACAGGGCACAGGAATTTGGGGGCACGCATTTCCCTCCAGGGCTGATTGCCGGCAAAGCCGAACAGGTAGCCGGTGAGCACCGCGTGATACATCAGTGTCAGAGAACTGTTGCCGCCGGCAAGCACCTCTTCAAACGGTACCTGCAGAATGTCGGCGCCCAGCTCACGTGCCGCGGGGATACCTTCCAGGCCGCCATAGTTGCGGGTGTCTGTACCATCTGGCGCACGGTAGTCGCCATTGAGAATCCCGTCGAGACTATCAGCAAGGCTCAGCTGATCTGCGGCCGGTTTACCACGGGTAATGTCCAGGCTCAGGTTATGCTGGCAAATACGCTGGTACTGCTGCTCCAGCTCTGCTTCCCACTGTTGCAATTGTTCGCGTTGGGCGGTCTCGATACGCACGGAAATCCTCTCCTGTTGAAGGGTAATGGGCGGTTTAACTTGCGGGGCAGGAGCTTATCAGTCGCAGGCGGATTGCGTCATGCTTTCTGGCATTTTTTTGCAGTAATTCCCGGTGAAAGTCGGGGTTTTCGGCAGAAAATTTGTTTCGTTTGAAACGGTCTGGTGGCGAGTGCCCGCTCGTGTCTTTTAGTGTTCCTGGGCAGCGAGAATGCGAAAGTCAGCGGCGAATTTCAGCAGGCTCGATTTGAGGTGCGCGCGCTGCTCCGGCGTGATGCTTGCCAGTATGTCGGCGGTCAGGGTACGAGCCTGCTGGCGCAGTTGATCCTGCATTTGCTGATAGTCGGGCGACCACAGGGACTGGGGGTTAACCAGCAGATCCCGCAGCTTTTTTTCATAGCCCGCAGGTTTGTTGCGCAGGGTGGTAATGAATGTGTTGCTCCAAAGCTGGCGCTGCGCATCGCGCCGCTTTGGGTCGAAGGTTGTACTCGCTACCTGGTGGTCGATCATCGCATCCTGTTCCGGAGTGAGGTCCCCCAGCCAGCGCTCCGCCTGCTTGCGCATTTCTTTTTCCCGCTTGCGTTTGGACTTCTCCCATTTCTCCAGGGATTTCTCGCGCTCTTCGCGCACATTTTCTGCCAGCCGGTCAATCTGCTGGTCATCCAGCTGAATCACAATAGGGAGTATCAGGTCACTGAGCATGGTGGCCGAGGCGTGCCAAAAGGTGTCGACCTGTTGCTCTATTTCTGCAAGTTTTTTCGCGCTGGCGTCCGGTGCATCCACATCCGCAGCCAGAGATTCCAGGTAGTTTGCGTAGCGGGGAAGCTGGGTCTGGCGGTGCCAGCGGTGGAACTCGTCGACGCGTTGGGAGAGGAGGTCTTCCTCGGCGCCCTCCAGATCCAGATATTTATTCAGGTTGCGGTCCATCCACCAGTCCAGGTGGCCGTATACCAGGCGCACACTGGAACATCCGGTGCCGAACAAAAACAGCAGCAGGATAAAGGCGCCAAGTAGCCGGGGGAGCGGCGCTGCAGTGAGCGAAAGCGAGTTCGAGGCATTCATGGCGTTAAATATAGATCCTGCCAGATGCCCCCGCGACCCGCTTCAGGTCAATTTATCCAGACTTCCACGCGACTGTTTTTTACCGGGCCTTGCTCGCTGTCTCCGGTGAGCGGTGCAAAGGCACCCACAGACATGATCCGGCTGTCGCCCATCTGGTGGTCTCGCAGTAGCGCACCCTGCACCTTCAGCGCGCGAAAGCGGGAAATCAGATCGGAAATATTGCGGTTTGCTTTGTAGTCGGAGAATCCCACCAGAGTCAGCGAAAGGTCGTGGTTTTCCTCTCGTGTCATAAAGTCCTGCAGCCGTTGCAGGTCCCGCAGGGCCCGGTTGTCCAGCTCGGCACTGCCGTCCGCAAAGCGGAACGAAATGCTCAGGCGCGACCCGGTTTCCATCAGCTGGCGGTAGTTGTCCGGTGCATTGGCATAAGCAGGCACCTGGAGCGCCACCGGTGTGAGATTGATAAAACCGACATCGGCCACTATCTGTTGACCGGCATGAGATTCGACGAAGTGGATAAAAGCATCTACATGGGCGTTGTAGCGCCCGGGGTTGCGATACAGGTACAGGCGGCGGGTGAGCGGGAAATCCTCGGTGGCGATGATGCCGCGGTCGGGCACAATGGCCGCCAGCTCGCCGGCCTTGACCGCCACTTTCTGCAGGCCTTCGGCATCGGCGTAGGGCAGGTAGCCAATCGCGGCCGGGTCCCGTTGCACCAGTGCGCGGGTTTCGTGGTTGCCGGAGACTTCATACACAAACGTTTCTGCAGGACGGCTGGCGCCGAACACTTCACTGTCAAAGGTGGCGCGGGTGCCGGATTCGATATCCCGGTGCAGTGGCCGAATTGGCAAGTCTGGGCCGCCCAGTTGTGCCCAGTTGCGAATCTCACCGCGATAAATTTGTGCCAGCTGGTCCAGGCTCAGCTGGGACACCGGGTTGCGCTTGTGTACGGTCACGATCAGCGCATCAAGCCCGATCACGTGCTCCGCCTGGGGGCCGGTAAAGTCGCCAAAGCGCTTGAGCATGCCGATTTCCCGGGGCTTGATCCGACGCGATGCCATACCGATATCGGCACTGTTTTCGTTGAGGGCTTTAAATCCCGTACTCGAACCGAGCGCAATGATGGGGACCACTACCGGGTCGCCGTGGAGCGTGGCGTTGACCCAGTGCTTTTCACCCTCGCTGCGCTGAGTGATGTTTGTTGCGCCAATTGCGCGCAGGTAACCTTTTACCTGCGCCGGGGCGAGATCCGCGCCGATGGTGTTGGAGCCGGTGAGGCGGAAGAGCGTCGTGTCGCCTGGCTCAGACGCTATGCCGCTGGTGCTCAGCAGGTAAAGTGCTGCGGCCACCAGTGTGCGTGATACATATTTAAAGGCTCGGCAGCGTCCCATCCCTATCTCCTGTTGCTTCTGATTCCTTGGGTTGCCTGGTGCAGGCAGTGCGTCGGGCTGTGCCCGGGCACTTCTTTGTCAGACTGAGATGTCTGGTTGCCCTGCGCTGGGCGCGCGCTTTATCGCAGAAAAATGTGACAGATTTGTTTCAGTCGCACTTGAGCTGGCTGGCGGCACGCTGGAGGCCGTGCCAGTCGGGCGTTGTTCGTGTCTAATGCTGATTTGCCTGGGGCGCTCAAAGCCCCTCAGCGGCGGCTGATTCGACTCTATTGCCTTCAGGTAGGGCAGAGAGGGGGCCTATAATTCGATGCTTGAGGGATTTTTTTTGAAAAAGGGCATGACAACGCTGTCATTTGTCTTGTAGTATTTCTCCCATATTGGCACAGACGTCAATCAAGGCGTCGCGCCGGATCCTCTGGGGAGCAAGTGATTGCTGTGGGGAATCCGGTGAAGACAGATAACAATAGAAATCTTAGGGGCCGCTTCAGATGGTTGCTTTGAGAGACAGTAGGGACATTCTTTACGTTGGCATCGATGGCGGTGGCAGCAAGTGCCGCGCCTCCATTTTTGACGCCGACAATCGTCTGCTGGGCACCGGTGTTTCCGGGCCTGCGAACCCCCTTCATGGCTACGCACAGACCATTGACTCCATAGTCCGCTCGGCCGCTCTGGCCGTGGCCGATGCCGGCATGCCAGCGGAAACGCTTGGGGAGCTGGTGGCGGGTGTTGGTCTGGCGGGCGTCAACATGCCCCGCCTTTTCAACGAAATGAGTGCCTGGGCACACCCCTTCAAGCAGATGTTCCTCACCACCGACCAGCACTCCGCGTGCCTCGGCGCCCACCGTGGTGGCGACGGCGCAGTCATTATTGCGGGCACCGGTTCCGTCGGTTATTCCTGGGTCAACGGCCACAGCGAGATCGTCGGTGGCCACGGATTCCCGCACGGCGATAAAGGCAGTGGTGCCTGGCTGGGGATGGAAGCGGTGAAGTATCTGCTCATGGCCATGGAAGGGCTGTCGGCGAAGTCCATGCTGCAGCGTGAATTGCAAAAGGCCCTGGGTACCGACGATCCCTACGATGTGATCGAAATGATGGCGGGCAAACCTTCCAGTCAGTACGCCAAGCTGGCGGTGCCGGTGGTGGAGTGCGCAGAGGCCGACTGCCCGGTTGCTGTGTCCATCATGCGCGATGGTGCGGCCTACATCAGTGATCTCGCGGAAAAATTAATGGAAAGCAAGCCGCCGCGGCTTGCCATGATCGGCGGTCTGGCACCCCGGCTGAAGCCCTGGCTGAAACCGCGGGTTGCCGAGCGGGTATCCGACCCGCTGGACCCGCCGGAACTGGGCTGTGTCTACTTCGCGCAGCACTCACTGGCTGCGCTGGGCGAGGGTGAAACCCGGCCCGCGGAGAAGGGCGATGCAAAAGCGCTCTTTGGATAAGGGCGCGAACGAGTTAGAACACCTAGGTTGCCGGGCTGCAGTTTGTTAACTGTGCAGCCTGGTGACCGGAGCCATACGCATTTTACGGACGGATTTTATGAGCGCAGTGACTTCTGCTGAAGCCAGCAAGGCGGAAACCTCTATGACAATGACAGTAATGGAAACCGAGGCTCGTGAGGCCCCGAGCCGGATTGCCGAGCAGCTGAAAAACAATGCGCCGATCATGGAAGCGCTGGGTGAGCGCCTGCGCAGCAAGCCGCCGCGATTTGTCATGATCGTCGGGCGCGGTTCCTCCGATCACGCCGGCGTATTTGCCAAGTATCTGATTGAAATCGAAACCGGCACGCCTACGTTCGCCGCGGCGCCGTCCGTGTCCAGCGTTTATGGCAAGAAGCTCAAGCTGGAAGACGCGCTGGTCATCGTAATTTCCCAGTCCGGGCGCAGTCCGGACATCCTGGCACAGGCGCAGATGGCGAAAGATGCCGGCGCCTACACCGTGGCGCTGGTGAATGATGAGACTGCGCCGATCAAGGATATTGTGGATCAGGTGGTGCCGCTGAAGGCCGGCCCCGAACTGGCGGTTGCGGCCACCAAGAGCTACCTGTGCACCCTGTCTGCGGTTCTCCAGCTGGTGGCCAACTGGACCCAGGACGCCGATCTCAAGGCCGGTGTGGAACAACTGCCGCAAACCCTCAGCGACGCGATTGAATCCGACGTGCAGCTGCGCCCGGAAGACCTTGCCGCAGTGAAAAACCTGGTGGTCTTGGGGCGTGGTCCCGGTTACGGCATTACCCGTGAATTGGCACTCAAGCTGAAAGAAGTGTGCAGCGTGCACGCGGAGTCCTTCTCTAGCGCGGAATTCCTGCACGGCCCGGTCACCCTGGTAGAGCAGAAGCTCACGGTGGTGAATGTGCCTATCGAAGATGAGTCTTATCAGGCGCACAGCGAGCAGATCGCCGACATCATTCGTCGCGGCGGTACCCTGATTAACCTGCACGTGCCGAGCAAAGGTGTACACCCGCGTGTTGCACCGCTGGCCCTGTTGCAGCGCTTTTACCTCGACGTGGCGCATGTGGCGGTCAGCCGCGGGATTAATCCGGACGAGCCGGCGGGTCTGAAAAAAGTCACTCAGACCGTGTGATGGCGCAGTGTGATGCTGCAGCTAGTTTGACGAACGGGTGACGGAGCGCAGGAGCGGGCAAGTGGTACAGACATTTATCGCAGACCAGTTATTTGACGGCGAGCAGCTGCATGCCAATGCGGTGGTGTCTGTCGAGGGCGGTAAAGTGCTTGCCCTCGGTGGTGAGCCGGCGGCCGGTGCGGTGCGCCTGAAGGGCATGCTGGCCCCCGGATTGATTGACGTTCAGGTCAATGGGGGCGGCGGTGCGCTGTTCAACAACGACACCACCGTCAACGCGCTAGGCAAAATGTCTGCGGCGCATGCCCGTTACGGCACCACTGGATTTATGCCCACCTTGATCACCGATCAGGTGGATGTGATGCAAAGGGCGGCCGATGCCGTCAGTGCTGCGCTCAAGGAAGGCGTACCCGGGGTGCTCGGTGTGCACTTTGAAGGGCCGCACCTGAGCACGCCCAAAAAAGGCACCCACGAAGAACGATTTATTCGCCCGCTGAGCGCAGAAGAGCTGGCAATCTATGGCCGCGATGACCTGGGTCTGAAAATGGTCACTCTGGCACCGGAAAACGTCTCGCCAGAGGATATTCGCAAGCTGGTCGATCTCGAAGTCAGGGTTTGCCTCGGGCACTCCAATGCCGATGGCAAAACCGCTGCCGCTGCGGTTGCGGCGGGAGCCACAGGGTTTACGCACCTGTACAACGCCATGTCGCCGTTGCATTCCCGCGACCCGGGTATGGTGGGGACGGCACTGATCAGTGATGGTTGCTGGTGTGGCCTGATCGCCGATGGCCACCATGTCAGTGCCGAAGCGATGACCCTCGCTCTCAAGGCCAAACCGCGTGGCAAGATCATGCTGGTAACCGATGCCATGTCGCTGGTGGGGAGTGAAGAGAAAAGTTTTCCGCTGTTTGACCGCGTCGTGACGCGCGATGGCGACAAGCTGACATCTACGACCGGTGAACTGGCTGGTTCGCATCTCGACATGATCGGTGCAGTGCGCAACATCCGCGATTGGTGTGGTGTGGAATTGACCGAAGCCCTGCGCATGGCTGCGCTTTACCCGGCACAGTACCTGGGCTCTGAAGGCGGCCGTATTGCCGAGGGCGCCAGCGCGGACCTGATTTTACTGAGCGACGATTTGCAGGTGCAGAAAACCTGGATCGGCGGGCAGGAAGTGTTCTCTGCGGGCTGATACCCGTGTATTCAATAACGACTGATGACGATTTTTAACGACGCTCAATAACGATAATTAAAGGTGAATTTATGACTACCGCAGCGATTACTCCGAGCGAAACGCGCAGCAGTGTTTTGCCGATGGCCATCATCGGTCTGCTGTTCTTTATCTTTGGTTTTGTGACCTGGTTGAACGGGGCGTTAATTCCCTTCCTGCAGACCATCTGTGAACTCAGTGCCTTCCAGGCCATGCTCGTGGCGTCGGCGTTCTATATTGCCTATACCGTGATGGCGCTGCCGATGGCGGCCATTATCGAACGCACCGGCTACAAAACCGGCATGGCGTTGGGGCTGGCGCTGGTTGCCGTCGGGGCCCTGATTTTTATTCCCGCCGCTTACAGCCGTATGTTCGGTATTTTCCTGTTGGCCCAGTTTGTGGTGGGTTCCGGCCTGACTATTCTGCAGACGGCCTCCAACCCCTACGTAGTGCGTGTCGGCTCTCCGGAAACCGCAGCGGTGCGGATCTGTGTCATGGGGCTCCTGAACAAGGGCGCCGGTATTGTGGCGCCGCTGGTATTCGCTGCACTGGTGATGTCTGGCATCAGCGGTGTCAGCGATGCTGAGCTGGCCGTACTGTCGTCCACCGCTAAAGACGCCAAGCTGGACGAGCTGGCGGGGCAGCTGGTTTCCCCCTATATCGGCATGGCGATTCTCGGGGTTGTGCTGGCCGTCGCGATGATGTTCGCACCACTGCCGGATATTGAAGATGAAGTGGTGGAAGGTCAGGAAGAGATGGAGGTAAACCTGCCCGCGCTGCTGAAGTTTCCGCAGCTGATTCTCGGCTCCATTGCGCTGTTCTTCTACGTGGGCGTGGAGGTGATCGCCGGTGACGCTATTGGCTTGCTGGGCAAGCAGGCCGGGCTGGATACGGCGGTCGCGTCCGTGCTGACGTCCTACACGATGGTGTTCATGGTGCTGGGTTATATCTGGGGCACCATCGCTATTCCCCGCTTTATCAGCCAGCAGACTGCGCTGTTGATCTCTGCGGTCATGGGAATTGTGTTCACGTTCGCGGTAATGACAGGATCCATGGAAAGCACCGTAATGTCCTCCGCGACCCTGGCGCTGTTCGGCCTGCCCGAGATTCCCAATGCGGTCTACTTCGTTGCACTGTTGGGCTTCGCCAACGCCATGTGCTGGCCCGCAATCTGGCCGCTGGCGCTGGAAGGTTTGGGCAAGTTCACCTCCAAAGGTGCCGCCCTTCTGATCATGGGCATCTCCGGCGGTGCGGTGCTGCCGCCGCTGTACGGTCACTTTGCCGATACCGGCGACGGTCAGCTGGCCTACGTGATCTCAATCCCGGCTTACCTGTTTATTCTGTTTTACGCGCTGAAGGGCCACAAGATGCGCAGCTGGAAGTAAGTTGCCAGTAGGTGCTGCTGAATTCCAGGCGCAACGTAATTCGTCAGTTTTGAAAGTGTATTGGATGTTGTTTTGAAAAGGATTTTTTTGCTATCAACTTCTTCATGAAGTTTCTCTCTTTGGTTCTCGTCATCTTTGCCCTCCTCGTGAGGGCTTTTTTTTGCCCAAAAAAAGCCATCGCTAAACAGAGGGTTTGCGGGTGTTCGTGAGGGGGGGACGCAACGGTGGCGTGCAGGACGCCACCAAAATACAGGGTAGGGGAGAGGATTGGATAAGCGGCGCAAAAGCCGCTTTCCGGTTTATCCTGCGGGCGAGTCGCCGGTGGAGTCGCGCACCAGTAATTCGGGCACGAATTTTTTGATGATGCCCGCATCTTTATTGGCGGCAGCGCTTTCCGCCGCGCCCTTGCTGCGCGCCTTGTTCAGTACCAGTGCTGCAGCACACCGGGCGATTTCATTGTTGGGCTGGTGTGCAGTGGTCAGCTTGGGCCACGTCTGGCGGGAGAACGGGCTGTCCTCGAAGCCGACGATGGAAAGCTGTGCGGGAATTTCGATGTGCATCAGCCGCGCGGCAAACAGCGCACCCGCCGCCATCTCATCGTTACTGGCAAAAATGGCGGTGGGCGGGTTGTCCCGCTCCAGCAGTTTCTTCGCGCCGGATACACCGGAGTCGAACGAGTATTCGCCGGCAACAATAAGCTCTGGCTCGACGGTGATTCCCGCTTGCCGCAGCGCTTCCTTATAGCCGTTCAGTCGCCCGTGGGTGGAAATGTGCTCTTCGCCACCACACAGAAAACCAATACGTTTGTGGCCGTGCTCAATCAGGTGTTTGGTGATATCGAAGGCGGCTGCGGTATCGTCGACCTGAATGCAGTTTTCTTCGTCGCCCTCGGCGGCGCCGCTGGAAACAATGCGCACATAGTCGAGGCCGAGCTTTTTCACTTCATCGATGACGGCCTGGGTCTCGGAGAAGGGCGGCGTGAGCACTACCCCGGCCACCTTGGAATGCTCCACCAGCGCTCGCAATTCGTCGTTTACGGTGTCGGACTTGGAGTTGCTGGGGTGAATGAGCAGCTCGTAACCGCGGGCCTTGCAGGCCTCGAGGATGCCGTTCTGCATGTCGATCACATAGTAGGCATTCGGGTTGTCGTAGATTAGCGCAATGGTATAGCTGCGCGTACCGGCCAGGTTGCGCGCCGCCAGGTTGGGCTGGTAATGGAGTTCCTCCACCGCATCCATCACTTTTTTGCGGGTGGCGGGCCGGACCGATGGCTCGTTGTTGATGACCCGGGAAACGGTCTTGATCGACACGCCGGCGAGTGCCGCAACGTCGTTGATGGTGCTCTTCATGGTCGGCAATCTTCCTTATTCGTACCCAGCCGCGCAGTTTACCTGTTTGCGGGCTGCACGACGACGGCTTTGTAGTCATTTATTCTCGGTGCGGCGATACCCGCGTGAAAAACCGGATTTTCCCGGTAGATCCCATCAATCTTAGCGTTTTTTCGTGGCTGTTACCGTGTTCGGCAGGATCGCCGAGGAGTAATAGAAGATTTGTGAAACAAAACTACAAACGCGATTGACAGGGTGTGAGCGCTGTGTGAACCTTCGGTCTTATGACAGCGTTGTCATTTTCCTTTGGTGACGTGACACCTGGCAGGCCAAAGCGCTGTCTATCCGACCAACAAGAATAACCGGTGCCCGCCATCGACCGGCGGGGACCACTTTCAGGGGGCTCACCATGCATAACGCACCTTCCTTTTCCGCCATTTCCCAGTCTGAGATCTGGCGGGCGCTGCAGGCGCAGGCGAAGCAGCTCAAGCAGCGCCGTCTCACCGACCTGTTTGCTGATGGTCCACTGCGGGCCAGGGATTTTTCCCTGGAGCTGCCCCGGTTTTTGCTGGATTACTCGAAAAACCCTGTCGACCGTCCGGTTTTTGTAAATTTATTACGCTTGGCGCAAGAAGCCGGAGTGGAGCAGTGGCGGGACGATTTCTTCGCCGGTAAACCCATCAATGTCACCGAGGGGCGGCCTGTTCTCCATCCCGCGCTACGTGGAGGTTTGGATGCCGATGTCGAAGTTGACGGGGTATCCGTCAGCGAGGCGGTCGAGGTCGAGCTGCAGCGCTTGAAAGAGCTTGTAGTTTTACTACATAATGGCGACCTGACGGGCTGCAGCGGTAAAAGGATCACCAATGTGGTCAATCTTGGCGTCGGTGGCTCCCATCTCGGACCACAGACCGTCATCGAAGCGCTGCGTACCCATCGGAAGGGTGATGTCGCCGTGCACTTTGTCTCCAATGTGGATGGAGCCCAGCTCACGGATGTGCTGGCCGGCCTGGATGCCGAATCGACCCTGTTTATCGTTTCGTCAAAGACATTTACCACCGGCGAAACAATGACCAACGCACGCAGTGCCCTTAGCTGGTTGCAGCGTGCGATGCCGGAGAGGCCGGCGGAAGCGCTGCTGCAGCAACACTTTATTGGTGTGACTGCGAGCCCGGACAAGGCGCAGCAATTTGGCATCCTGCCAGAGCGGATTTATCGCTTCTGGGATTGGGTTGGCGGTCGCTACTCGCTGTGGTCGTCGATTGGCCTGCCCATCGCCATTGCCTGTGGCTTTGACCATTTTCGCGCGCTGCTGGATGGCGCTGCAGAGATGGATCGCCACTTCCGGGAAGCGCCACTTGCGCAGAATGCGCCGGTAATTCTGGCGCTGCTGAGTGTGTGGAACTGCTCGTTCATGGGCTATCCGGCGCACGCGGTTTTGCCTTACAACCAGGCGCTGCACATGTTGCCCGCTTATCTGCAGCAGGCAGATATGGAGAGCAACGGCAAGTCGACCAATCGCGCTGGAGTGGAGGTGGATTACGCCACTGGCCCACTGATCTGGGGGCAGACCGGGATCAACGGGCAGCATGCGTTCTATCAGTATCTGCACCAGAGCCCAGAGGTGGTGCCGGCCGACTTTATCGGCACCGTGGCCCCCGGACATGAGCTGAGCGGGCATCACGAGGTGCTGCTGGCCAATATGTTCGCCCAGAGTCAGGCTTTGATGAATGGTGTGGATGCGGAGTCAGTGGCGCGGGAACTGACAGCCAAGGGGCTGTCGCAAGAAGAAATAAAAAGGCTTACCCCATTCAAAGTGCATAGGGGTGGAAAGCCCAGTAACACAATACTCTTGAAAGAGTTGGACCCCCGATCGCTGGGAGCGTTGATTGCACTCTACGAGCACAAAATCTTTGTTCAGGGTGTGATTCTGCAAATTTATTCCTTTGATCAGTGGGGCGTGGAACTTGGTAAAGGTCTGGCCAGCAAGCTGGAGTCAAAATTGGCTGCCGGTGACCTGACGGGCGAAGACGGTTCCACGGCCCAGCTGATCGACTACTACCGCCGGGTAAACGGCGCGGTTACGTCCACGGAGCTGCCTGAGGTTGGGGTGGCTGAGTCTGCTGGAGAACAGGCTTAACGACAGCGTGTGACGGGCTGATAAAAAACGAAGAGTTAGACAAATGGCAAACAAAACAGTGGTAAACAGTCGTATCCAGGCGGTTACCGACCGGATCATCCACCGCAGCGAAGACACCAGGGCCAGCTACCTGGCCCAGGTGGAGCGAGCCCAAGGCAAGGGGCGCGCGCGCCACAAGCTGTCCTGTGGCAACCTCGCGCACGCCATGGCGGCGTCCAGTGACCACGACAAGAATCTCATTGCATCCGGGCAGGGCCCCAACCTCGCCATCATCAATGCCTACAACGACATGTTGTCGGCCCACCAGCCCTACGGCACCTATCCGGAAATGCTCAAGGCGGAAGCGCTCCGCAACGGCGCCACCGCGCAGGTGGCCGGCGGCGTGCCCGCCATGTGTGACGGCGTCACCCAGGGGCAGCCGGGGATGGAGTTGTCCCTGTTTTCCCGCGATGTGATTGCCATGGCCACGGCCATCTCCCTGTCCCACGATATGTTCGATGGCGGCATGTACCTGGGCATTTGTGACAAGATCGTGCCCGGCCTGGTGATCGGTGCGCTGTCTTTTGGCCACCTGCCTGCGGTATTCGTTCCCGCCGGCCCGATGCCCACCGGTTTGGCGAACGCGGAAAAAGTACGTATTCGTCAGCTGTACGCGGAAGGTAAGGTTGGCCGCAAGGAGTTGCTGGAGGCGGAGAGTGCTTCCTATCACAGCCCGGGCACTTGCACCTTTTACGGCACCGCCAACAGCAACCAGATGCTGGTGGAAATCATGGGCCTGCAACTGCCGGGTAGCTCTTTTATCAATCCCGCCACCGAGCTGCGAGATGCGATGAACAAAGAGGCGGTCAAGCAGCTGGTGCAGATTTCCGAGCCCAGCAACTACACGCCCATCGCCAAAATTCTCTCCGAAAAAGCGTTCGTGAACGGCATCGTCGGCCTGCACGCCACCGGTGGTTCCACCAACCACACTATGCACCTGATCGCCATGGCGCGAGCTGCGGGTATCCAGATCACCTGGCAAGACATGGCCGAGCTGTCTGAAGTGGTACCACTGCTGTGCCACGTGTATCCGAACGGCACCGCGGACATCAACCACTTCGCCGCCGCCGGTGGCATGCAATACCTGATTCGCGAATTGTTGGGCGCGGGTCTGCTGCACAACGATGTGGCGACCGTTCTCGGCGATTCCGGTATGGAGCCCTACACCTACGATCCGTTCCTGAATGAAGACAAGGACGGACTGGTGTGGCGGCCAACCGCGGAAGAGTCCGGCAATCCGGACATCATCCGTCCCGCCGCAGATCCTTTCTCCAGCCACGGTGGCCTGCAACTGCTGAAAGGCAACCTTGGCAACAGCGTGATCAAGGTGTCCGCGCTGAAGACCCCGCAGCTGAAAGTGAAAGCGCCGGCGGTGGTATTCAACAGCCAGGACGACATGCTCGATGCGTTCAAGGCGGGTGAGCTGGAAAAAGATTTTGTGGCGGTGGTGCGATTCCAGGGGCCGCAGGCTAATGGTATGCCGGAGCTACACAAGCTGACGCCGTCCCTCGGCGTACTGCAGGACCGCGGTTTTAAGGTGGCACTGGTTACTGACGGCCGTATGTCTGGCGCCTCCGGTAAAGTGCCGGCGGCCATCCACCTCTCCCCGGAAGCACTGGAAGGTGGCGTAATCGCAAAGATCCAGGACGGAGACATTGTAGAGCTGGATGCGGAAGCCGGCGTTCTCAAAGTGCATGTGAGTGATGAAGAGCTGGCGGCACGCGCGCCAGCGGAGTGCGACCTGTCCGCCAATGCCACAGGCATGGGGCGCGACCTGTTTACCAATATGCGCAAGCTCGCCAGCGGCGCAGAAACCGGTGGCAGCATTCTTTTTTAACTGAATTCAGCAGCGCTCGCCGATAGGCGCGCGCTGAAATGGCTTGAGAGCAAAAACAATGGCTAACGCATTCGACATGGTACTTTTTGGCGGTGGCGGCGATCTGTCACTGCGCAAACTGATCCCGGCCCTGTACCGGGCATATATTGAGGGCGGCCTAAATGCGGAATCCCGCATCCTGCCGGTGTGTCGTCGCCAGGAAGACGCGGACGTCTATCTGAAAACCGCGCAACAGGCATTGAAAACCCATCTGCGCGACGGCGAGTACAGCGATAAAAACTGGAAAGGCTTTAGCGCACAGCTGCGCGCGGTAGCGCTGGATATTTCCAAGCCGGATGAACAGTGGGATAGCCTTGTAGATATCCTCGGCAAGGATACCGAGCGCACGCGTCTGTTTTACCTCGCCATTCCTCCCGCGGTATTCGGTCCCTGTTGCGAAAATCTGTCGGTAAAAGGCTTGATCCACGAGAACTCTCGGGTAGTGGTAGAGAAGCCCTTGGGTTACAACGCCAAAACTTCCGACGAAATCAACAGCAAGATTGCCGAGTTCTTCCCGGAAGAAAGCATTTTCCGCATCGATCATTACCTGGGTAAGGAAACTGTTCAAAACCTGCTGGCACTGCGTTTCAGCAATGTCCTGTTTGAGCACCTGTGGGATGCAAAAACCATCGACCACATTCAGATCAGTATTTCCGAAACCGTGGGCCTCGAGGGGCGCGCGGGTTTTTACGATGACACCGGTGCAATGCGCGATATGGTGCAGAACCACCTGCTGCAGTTGCTGTGCCTGATTGCGATGGAGTCGCCTAACAGTATGTCTGCGCGGAACATCCGCTCGGAAAAAATCAAAGTTCTGGAAGCGCTGCGCCCGCTGACCGATCAGGAAGTAGACCGGAATATTGTACGTGGTCAATACGTTGCCGGTGGCCTGGGGACTGAGCTGGTGCCGGGCTACCTGGAAGAGCTCAAGGCGCCCAACAGCACCACCGAGACCTTTGTGGCCATTCGCGCGCACATTGATAACTGGCGCTGGACCGGTGTGCCTTTCTATCTGCGTACCGGTAAGCGTATGGAAAAGCGCTGTGCGGAAATTGTTATCCAGTACAAGAATGTATCCCACAGTGTGTATCAGCCTGAAGCGGGCAAAGTACTGCCCAATCGGCTGGTCATCCGCCTGCAGCCGGAAGAGAGCATCAAGCTGGTTTTGATGGCCAAAAAAATGGACAGCCTCACCATGGAGCTACAGCCGGTGGAGTTGAACCTCACTCTGTCGGATACCTACGACAGCTTCAAGAGTGATGCCTACAAGCGCCTGATGCTGGATGCAGCGGCCAATAATTCTGCTCTGTTTATTCATCGTGAAGAGGTTGCTGCAGCCTGGGCCTGGGTTGACCCGATTATCGATCACTGGCGCGAAACCGCCAATCAGCCGCAGTTATATCGCGCTGGCACCTGGGGGCCGCAGGCATCCAATCAGCTACTCGCTGAAAACGGTCACCACTGGTTCAACCCCTGAGTGGTTACAGAAACCATTAACAAGGTCTGAATGACATGGTTGAAGAGAAATTTTTTGCGGATCGAGAGCGACTCACTCTGGCACTGGCGAATGAGTGTGCTGCGGCATTGCACGCGGGTATCAAGGAAAATGGCCAGGCCACGTTTCTGGTTAGCGGTGGGAGCTCTCCCGAGCCGGTATACCGCGAGCTCTCCCGTCGCCCATTGCCATGGAACAACGTTAACGTGGCGCTGGTGGATGAGCGTTGGGTAGAGAAAGATGAGCCTGGAAGTAACCTGGCGTTTATCAGCAACAGCCTGTTGCAAAACGAAGCGGCCAAAGCGCCTTGTCTCGGAATGAAAAACGCTGCTCCGACCCCGGCAGAGGGCGAGGCCGACTGCGAGCGTGTCTATCAAGAGTTGCCGAGGCCTTTCGATGTCTGTGTTCTGGGGATGGGCAACGATGGACACACGGCGTCTTTCTTCCCGTTCGCCGAAGGGTTGGCCGAAGCGCTGGATGTGAAATCGCAGAAGCTGTGCAAGGCCATTACCGCGAAACAGAGTGCGGTAACCGGTGCGCACACCGAGCGAATGACTCTGACGCTTGCAGCGATTTTGCAGGCAAAGGAAATCAAGCTGCTGATTACCGGCGAAGAAAAATTGAAAGTCTATCGCCAGGCCTTGTTGGGCGATGACGAGCAAGAAATGCCAGTGCGCAGCATCCTCAAGCAGGGGCTGAAGCCAGTGACTGTGTACTGGGCCCCCTGAAGTAATAAGCAGAAAAATTAAAGTTTTAGGAAGTGATGATGCAACAGACTCTGGTACCCGTATTGGAACAAGCTGGCGTAGTGCCGGTGATCGTAGTCGAAAAGGTGAGCGACGCCCTGCCGCTGGCGCAGGCGCTGGTTGAAGGCGGTCTGAATGTGCTGGAAGTGACTCTGCGCACTGAAGCCGCACTGGCTGCCGTAGAGGAAATCGCCAAGCACTTGCCGGATGCCCACGTGGGGACCGGCACTGTGTTGAACGGTGATGATATTCGTCGCTCGGTAAATGCTGGTGCGACCTTTATGGTCAGTCCCGGCGCAACCGAAGCACTGCTGGGTGCGGCCGAAGACACCAGCGTTCCTCTGCTGCCCGGTGCTGCAAATCCATCCGAGGTGATGCGTTTGCTGGAGCGCGGTTATCACTACCAGAAGTTTTTCCCCGCTGAAGCAGCGGGTGGCATCCCTATGCTGAAATCTATTGGCGGCCCTCTGGGGAAAGTGAAGTTCTGCCCAACGGGTGGTGTTAGCCCTCAGAATGCCAAGGATTACCTCAATCTGGCCAACGTCGTGTGTGTGGGTGGCTCATGGATGGCTGCACCGAAACTGGTGGCGGAAAAGAACTGGGCGGAAATTACTCGCCTGGCAAAAGAGGCCTCCTTGCTGAAAGGCTAAGGCCGCGCCTGGATTTGTTACCGAATAGAACTGCGTGCCGGGGGGGGTATACCCGGTGCCACGATAAAAAATCATAAATTTTCTAGATACAGAGGGTGTAGCGATATGAAACTCAGAATTGCTATCAATGGTTATGGTCGAATTGGCCGCAATGTAACGCGTGCGATTTATGAATCCGGATACAACGATCGCATCCAGCTGGTTGCCATCAATGATCTTGCGCCGGTGGAAGCCAATGCTCATCTTACCCGGTTCGACACCGTACACGGCCGCTTCACCACCGAAGTTGCTGTGGAAGGCGAAAACCTGGTTATCGGTGGTGATATGGTCAAGGTGTGCCAGGAGCGCAATCCTGCTGCGCTGCCTTGGGGCGAGTTGGAAGTAGATCTGGTGCTCGAATGTACCGGTCTGTTTACCGGTAAAGAAGCGGCTTCCCAGCACATGCAGGCCGGTGCCAAGGCGGTGCTGATTTCTGCCCCCTCCGGCGATGCCGACCTTACTGTGGTCTACGGTGTGAATGACGACAAACTTACTGCAGAGCACAAAGTCGTTTCCAATGCGTCCTGTACCACCAACTGCCTGGCGCCGGTGGCCAAAGTGCTGAACGAAGCCATTGGCATCGAGCGCGGTTTCATGACCACCGTACATGCGTATACCAATGACCAGAATACCCAAGACGCGGTGCACAAGGATATTTACCGTGCACGCGCTGCCGCAGACAACATGATCCCGACCAAGACCGGCGCTGCCGCCGCTGTGGGCCTGGTGCTACCAGAGCTGAAAGGCAAGCTGGATGGCATGGCGGTACGCGTACCCGTCAACAATGTCTCCCTGGTGGACTGCCAGTTTATCGCCAGCCGCGAAACCACGGTGGACGAGATCAATGCGATCATGAGCGACGCTGCGGGCACCATCAAAGGCGGTGTTCTGTCGTTCTGCGAGCAGCCGCTGGTATCTGTGGATTTCAACCACACCTCTGCTTCCAGCCACTTTGACGCCAATCACACCCGTGTAAACGGCAACCTCGTGAAAGTCATGGCCTGGTACGACAACGAGTGGGGATTCTCTCACCGTATGCTCGACACCAGCCTGGCAATGGCCAAAGCGCTGGGCCTGTAATCTGGCTCAGTTCCCGTGGCTGCGGTAGCAGTCAGATAGCGGAAAAGCTATCGCACCGGGGTGGGTGCAATACCCGCCCCGGTTTTGTTTTCTACAGTCTGCGTTGGCTGCCATAAGAACAAAGTCCGTCTCACTCCCAATCGATTAACGAATACCACCACTATGATTCGCCATACAAAAATTGTTGCCACACTTGGCCCGGGTACCGACAAGCCTCGTGTCATTGACGAGATTATCCGCGCCGGCGTCAATGTCGTACGCCTGAACTTTTCCCACGGCAGTGCCGACGATCACCGCAAGCGTGTGGAAGAGGTGCGTCGTGCATCCGCTGAGCAAAACCGCCTGGTCGCCGTGCTGGGTGATCTGCAGGGCCCCAAGATACGAATTGCGCGCTTCGCCGAAGGCAGCATTTTTCTTGAGAACAATGCTGAGTTCACCCTCGACGCCGACTGCCCGAAGGAGGGCGGAAACCAGCAGCGTGTCGGTGTGGACTATCCGTCCCTGATCGCCGACTGCAAGCCGGGCAATATCCTGCTACTGGACGACGGCAAGATTCGTTTGGAAGTAACAGGCGGCACCCAAAGCAAGTTGTTCTGTCGGGTATTGCAGGGTGGCAAGCTCTCCAATAACAAAGGGATCAACTTGCTAGGTGGTGGGCTGTCGGCACCGGCACTGACCGAAAAAGACTACGAGGACATCAAGCTCGCCGCTGAACTGGATGTAGATTTCTTGGCAGTAAGCTTTCCGCGCAGTGGCGAAGACCTGGAAATAGCACGCAAGGCCATGCGCGAAGCCGGTAGTAACGCCGCAATTGTCGCCAAAGTAGAGCGCGCGGAGGCCGTTGGCAACGACGAGCAGATGGACGATATTATCCTCGCGTCGGACGTCATTATGGTCGCGCGTGGTGACCTCGGTGTGGAGATCGGCGATGCCGCGCTGGTGGGTGTGCAGAAAAAGCTGATCAATCGGGCCAATGCACTGAACCGCGGTGTAATCACCGCGACGCAGATGATGGAGTCGATGATTACCAATCCTACCCCAACACGCGCCGAGGTGATGGACGTGGCTAACGCCGTGCTCGACGGCACCGATGCGGTCATGTTGTCAGCGGAAACTGCCGCGGGCGACTTCCCGGTTGCCGCCGTCGAATCCATGGCTGAGGTGGTGGTCGGTGCCGAACAGTATCTGGGCACTACCTCACGCCCGGCGGCCGACCGCTCCGCATCGGAAACCATTGATACCGTGATTGCCCAGGCTGCAATCGAATCGGCGGCGCGGGTGGAAAACCTGTGTGCCGTAGCTGCCCTGACCGAGTCCGGTCGCACCCCGCGCATCATGTCCCGGGCCACTTCGCAGCTCCCGATTTACGCCCTGACCCGTCACCCGCGGGTTGCTCGCCAGCTGGTACTGCTGCGCGGAGTGGACCCCATCGAGTTTGATCCCGCTTCCGTACCCCTTGGCCACCTGACCGATGCCATCGTTGAAGTGCTTGGTTCCCGCATTACCCTGCAGAAAGGCCAGCGCATCCTGATTACCCAGGGTGAGCGCCTGAATATGGGCGGAGGCACCAGCTCCATGCGCATCAAGGAAATTGAATAGCGCACCCTCACAAGTTGGCGGGCCGCCCCGGCATGGAAGCCGGGGTAGGTGTTTCCGGTGAGAAATACTGCGTGAGTAAAACATTGGGTGGCCGACTGGTCACTCATTTTGAGTGATTTTTGTTCTATTCCCCCGGGGGACCCTGTACCGGTGGCGCGTCAGTTGTCATAAATGGCAGGTTGAAATCGCATTAAGCGACAAATTACCCGGATTTTTTCTCCCCGTAGCGGTAGCTTTTTTATTGCATTGTGTGTATTGTCGATCTTGAGAATGACAGCGCTATCATAAAAACGAATGACAGCGCTATCATTTGGCGGTACAAGGTGAATAAAAAGTTTCTAGCCAAACCTTTATATCTATAAAAAAGGAAGGGGAAATCGATGCTTAAGCGCAACAAACTCGCTCTCTCGATCAGCGCAGCTGTACTGAGTGGAGGCCTGATGGCTCCACTGGCAGTTGCTCAAGAAGCAGCTCTGGAAGAGATTACCGTTACCGGTATTCGTGGTTCTCTGCAGGATGCTCTCAGCACCAAACGTGACTCTTACTCTATTGTCGATGCTATTTCTTCCGAAGATATCGGCAAATTCCCAGACAAAAACGTTGCTGAGTCTCTGCAGCGTGTACCTGGTGTAACCATCCAGCGCCAATTTGGTGAGGGCGCTGCGGTGTCTATTCGCGGTGCAGGTAATGATCTGACTCTGACCACACTGAACGGCCAAAACGTTGCTTCTACCGGCTGGTTTGTACTCGAGCCCGCCAAACGTAGCTTCAACTATGAGCTGCTGCCCTCCGAACTGGTTGGTGACATTGAAGTATACAAAGCTTCCCAGGCCGACCTCGCTGAAGGTGGTGTGGGTGGTACTGTAATCATTAACACTCGTAAGCCGTTGGATTTGGATGGCCTGACACTGCGCGCGTCTGTTGAAGCTTCCCAGCAGTCAGACTCTGATTCTACCGACCCTCAGTTCTCTGGCCTGGCCAGCTGGAAGAACGATTCAGAAACCTTTGGTGTGCTGGTTTCCGCTGTTTCGCAAGAGCGTCTGCTGCAGCGGCAGGGCAACGAAGCATTCTGGGAGTGGGGTGCTGGTCCGGTTGCTTTCGAGCAAGAGCGTAAGCGCTCTGCGGTCAATGCTACTTTCCAGTACCAGCCTACCGAAAATCTCGATATCGTGTTCAACGCTATCGATATGCAGATGGAGGCTGATAACACCAACTACGCGCTGTGGCTGACTCAGGGCAACTGTGGCTGGTGTGGCGTTGATGTTGATCCTGCAGACCAGATCAATGGTACTACTGCGCGTGGTCCGTTGAACGTGGCCTACTTGCAGGCGCGCCCGCGTGAAGCGACCATGAATTCCGACGTGTTTGACCTGTCCGTGACGTACTCTGGTGAGGGCTACGAAGCAAGCTTCCAGGCTGGCTCTACCTCTTCTACCGGCGGTACCGACTTCGAAATGGTTGTAGATGATGGCTCCGGCGGCTTTGCGCTGGACGGTGCTACCTATGACTTCTTCGGCGGCGGTCAGTCTTGGGACCTGAATGGATTTGATCTGGGCAGCTATGATCCGGGCTCTCTGGCCATGGGTACTGGCCCTAACTTCAACGCGACCCCGAAAACCGACGACGAGACTTATTTCCAAGCGGATCTTGAGTTTGACGTTGAGTTTGGTGCGATCAATTCAATCAAGACCGGTATCAAAACAGCCGATCACAACTCCACTAGTCGACGCTTTGAGTTTACTCAGGCAGATGGTTTCAATCCGGTAATCTCTACTGACGGTATCATCAAGGGTGCTATCGATGCTGGTGCCGGCAGCTATCAAATTCCGCGCCTGGATGATAAAGCGCTTAAGGCATGGGCCAAGGCTTCAATCACCGGTAAAGTCGAGGATCTCGGATCCTACAGCGAGATTGATGAGACCAACTCAGCAATCTATGCGATGGCCACCTACGAGATGGGTGATGTGCGTGGTAACTTCGGTCTGCGCTACGTAACAACCGATGCTACCTCTACTTACTACATCGACGGTGTCCGCTCTGAAACCAATGCTGACTACTCTGTCGTGTTGCCGAGCTTTAACCTGGCTTACAACCTCAGCGAAGACGTTATTGTCCGCGCTGCAGCTGCCAAGGTAATGGCTCGCCCGCAGTACGTGGATATGTACGTTAACCCGAGCCCCATCGGTGCTAACGACGAAATTGACAACAACCAGTTCTGGGTAGTGGGCAACGTCGGCTTGGAGCCTTTCCTCGCTAACCAGTTTGATCTGGGCGTTGAATACTACTTCGCTGAAGGCTCTCTGGTTTCTGGTGGTGTCTTCTACAAAGACGTTAGCAACTTTGTAACGATCAGTGAGTACAGTGCCTCCGCTAGTGAGATTCCGTTCGAACTGCCTGATAGTGAAGTGCCGTTCGGCTGGACTGTTCAGGAAAAAGACAACGGCGAAAGTGCTGAAATCACAGGTATCGAACTGGGTTACCAGCAAGACTTCGGTAACGGTTTTGGTGCGATCGTGAACTATACCTGGACTGACACTGAAACCGATGAAGCGACCTTCACCGATGGTAATCCGTTCCTGAGCGATAGCTCTGAGAATGTATACAACCTTACTGGCTACTACGAAAATGACATGTTCTCTGCCCGTGTTGCATACAACTGGCGTAGTGAGTACATGATTCGTGAGTCGGGTGCATACGGCAACCGCCTGCACGACGATTTCGGTAGCCTGGACCTGAGCGCAGTTTGGTATGCCTCTGAGAACCTGGATGTTAAGCTCGACGTGAACAACCTGTTGGCAGAGGAATCTGTTCAGCTGGGTAACAATGCTGAGCCCGCTCCCGGAACTGGTTTCACTGCCGGCTTCCCGCTGTATGAGTACGAAACTGCTCGTCGCATCAACATTGGAGCTTCTTACAAGTTCTAATGGCGAGGTGATTTCGTGATGTAACGGAAAAAGGGAAGTTTTTACTTCCCTTTTTTCGTATGAAAAATATACTAGGCGGGCTTTTTAGAATAACTTCCAATTGAATAAGGTGTTGTATGGCCACTGTAGAAGCCCCAAAAATCGTACCTCTTCGCAGCGACGTTCACGGTAAGCTGAAAGTCCGTGAACTGGGGACCTTTGAGCACGTTAAGAATGCCCACATGGTGCCGGTAACTGCTCACGAATTCGCCCGACTGGGTGCGGAATACCCGATTGTTTTCGTCAAGAACTCCGATACGGGCCAATTCCAGTCTGTTGCGCTGCTGAGCCTGAAAGTAGGCGAAAATTTGTTTGTTGACGGCGAAAGCTGGAAAGGCGTTTTCGTTCCCGGCGCTGTGCGCAATCATCCGTTCGTTCTGGCGCCTGCTGGTGAGAATAAAGAGCAGCTGATGGTGGGTCTGGTTGAAAACAGCCCAGTTGTGGGTGAAGAGCAGGGTGAGGCCCTGTTCACCGAATCTGGTGAAGAGTCCGAATACCTGAAGGCCAAGAAAGAGGCGCTGGTGGGCTACCTGGAAAGTGACCAGATGACCAAAGCGTTCATCACCATCCTCGCCGAAAAAGACCTGCTGACCACTCAGAACGTTGCGGTCAATGCCGGTGGTGAGAAGATCAATCTGACCGGTATTTACATGGTCGATGAAAAGAAGCTGGGTGAACTCAGTGAAGAAGATTTCGCCGATTTCCGCAAGCGTGGCTTCCTGCCACCGCTGTTCGCGCAGCTCGGCTCTATGCACCAGTTTTCCCGTCTGGCCAAGATGCAGGCCGGTGTCTGATATTCGAGCCTAATTTGATACCATGACTATCGATAGCTCTGAGCAAATAAAGCGAGTATTGGTAGTCGGGGGTGGCACGGCCGGCTGGTTGTCGGCCTGCCACCTCGCCAAGAAGCTTGCTTCCTCCTCTCCCGCTGGCGTCCAAGTGACGTTGGTCGAGTCCGAGAATATTCCCTCCATTGGTGTCGGTGAGGGAACCGTACCCGCGATCAGGGATTCCTTGCGCTATCTAGGCATTAGCGAAACCGAATTTGTTCGCGAATGCGATGCCACTTTCAAGCAGGGAATCAAGTTTGTGAACTGGGTTCGCTCCCCTGGCACTATAGGCCCTGATTACTACCATCACGTATTCGATTATCCCGATAGTGGGGCCGGAGATTTGACGCCTTATTGGCTGCAAAACGGCAATAGTCGCAGTTTCGTGGATGCGGTATCTGTCCAGGGAGTTATCTGTGATAAGGGGCTTGGCCCCAAAGATATGACGGTGCCGGAGTATGAGGGGATTGTTAGTTATGCCTACCATCTTGATGCTGCCAAGTTTGCCCGACTGCTAACCCGGCACGGTGTGGATAAACTTGGGGTCAAGCACGTCCTTGCGGATGTACAGCGAGTGAATCTCGGTGAATCTGGAGATATTTCTTCAGTTACGATTGACTCAGGTGAAAACTTGGAAGCGGATATCTTTATTGATTGCACCGGGTTTGCTTCTCTGCTGCTTGGGCAGTCTCTCGGGGTTGAATTTGTTGACAAGCGTGATGTGCTGTTTGCGGATTACGCGTTGGCAGCACAGCTACCTTATTCCGATTCCAGCACTCCAATCCCTAGCTTTACTATCTCCACTGCCCAAGAGAGCGGCTGGACCTGGGATATCGGCCTGTCCGAAAGGCGCGGCACCGGTTACGTATATTCGAGTGCACACACGGATCATGATCGTGCGGAGGCCGTATTTCGAGGCTATCTCGGCGACGATGAAGGCCGGATATCGGTGCGCAGAATTCCCATGCGCGTGGGGCATCGGGAAACTTATTGGAAAAATAATTGCGTTGCAATTGGCTTATCACAGGGTTTTGTGGAACCGCTCGAAGCCACCGGAATTCTAGTATATGACGCGACGGCCAGAATGCTGGCGGATACTTTTCCTGCGCGTCGCTCCGTGATGCCGCTAGTTGCCAAACAATTCAACCGCGCGGTTCACTATGCCTGGGACAGAGTGATTGATTTCGTAAAGCTGCACTACTGCATCAGTCAGCGCAGGGATCACCCGTTTTGGATAGAGAATTGCGACCCTTCCTCCATTCCGGAATCACTGCAGGAAAAGCTGCAACTTTGGCAGTCGCAGCCGCCCAGTGTTTATGAGTTTCCCAGTAAGTTGGAAATTTTCAATCTCGCGAATTATCAATACGTCCTTTATGGGATGGAGTTTGCTACCGATGTTGGTCCCCATGTATTGGGGCGCCATCCGATGATGGCGGACGCGGTTAGCCGGATGGATGAAATCTCGAATTTTTCTTCTCGGCTGCTCGGCAGTTTGCCAGAGCACCGAACCTTGATTGAAAGAATAAAAAAATACGGGTTACAAAAAATATAGCCGCCTATGCAGTCTCGTACCATGAAAACATTGAATATTGTGGGCGGGGGAAGTGCCGGCTGGATGGCCGCCATCTACCTCAATCGTTATTTCAATCGAGAAGTAAAAAACTTCCAGGTTAACGTCATAGAGAGCCCTGACATCGGTATTATTGGTGTCGGTGAAGCAACCGTCCACAGTATTCGTTTTTTCTTCGGCGCTATGGGTTTGGATGAAGCCGAATTGATGGCTGAAACAAATGCCACTATCAAGTCGGGCATAATGTTCCGTAATTGGAAGAAGCCGATTGCAGGGCAGACCCATGAGTACTTCCATCCCTTTGATCAGCAGCAGCCTGGTGGCTCTGTGGATATCTCGAGCGCGTGGTTTGTCGGCGGACGTAAGTCGCAAGAGCGTTACGACGAAGGCGTCAGTGTAAATTCTCATCTAATAAAGTGGGGGCATTGCCCGAAGGGAGCGTCCTCCTCAAATTATCAGGGGGCGGTGCCATACGGTTATCACCTAGATGCGACGCTTTTAGCCCGGTTCCTGAGGCGCAAGGCCGTGGAGCAGGGGGTGAGGCACATTGAGGCCACTGTCACAGATGTGGAGGTCGCCGCCGGAAAAATTTTGTCGGTGCAGACCGACCAAGGGGCCTTTGCCGGTGACTTCTTTTTGGACTGTACGGGATTTCGTGGACTTTTGCTTGAAAAGCTCCAGTCGGATAACTGGGAGTCGTTTGCCGATGTTCTTCCCTGCGATAAGGCGGTGGCGATTCAGCGTGAGTTCCCAATGGGGACGAATCCGCGGTCCTATACCGTTGCAACGGCCCTATCTTCTGGTTGGGCTTGGCAGATTGACCTGGTAAATCGCCAGGGTAGTGGATACGTGTACGACAGTGGGCGAATTTCGCCGGAAGATGCTGAAAGAGAACTGAGGGATTTTCTGGGCCCTGAAGCTGGCGTGCTCAAGTGTACCCACCTTGACATGAAGGTCGGGTGTCGCAGAAATACTTGGGTTGGGAATTGCGCGGCTATTGGGCTTTCTAGCGGCTTTATTGAGCCCTTGGAGTCGACTGGCTTACATATGATTCATCTGGGGGTGAGCCTGTTGGCAACTCATCTGGCCGGTGATGATGGTAGTGGTGTACTGCGTGACTCCTACAACGAGAAAATGCGGGGCTTTTATCAGGATCTAAAGCAGTTCATCGTGCTTCATTATTGCTTGTCTGATCGGGATGATAGTGAGTTTTGGCGGGCAGCGCCCGCGACTGTCGAAGGGTGTGCTTGGTTGAAGTCGAAGTTGCCTCTCTGGAAGCGCAAAATTTGTGAGTATCAGGACTTTGCCGGCAGTTACGCGAGTATTTTCACTGACGCCAATTATCGCTATGTGCTGTACGGCATGCAGCACTACCCTGAGCTCCGCTTCGCAATGTCAGAAGGTGAGTTAGAAGGTATATTCCAGCGGTTTTCACAGCTGTTGGTGCGCGCGAAAGCTGGAACTCTCGATCACGCGCAATTCCTTCAGGCGATGCATGCCAAAAAGGTAAGTCTGACAGGGCCATGAGATTTTTATTTTTGCGTCAAACCCTGAGTTGGATTTCGCCCTGGCTAATCTGGTTGGGGGGATTCTATGGCCTGTGGGCACTGTTCGTATCCAGTCAGGGCCTATGGGCTGTGGTTGCCGAACACTGGCCGATGGCGCTGTCCATGGCTATTGGCAGTTACGCCGCGGGCTCTACCCCTATGGGGGGCGGCACCGTCGGTTTTCCGGTGTTGGTGCTGCTGTTTGATATGCCTGCCAGTCTCGGCCGGGATTTCAGTTTTGCGGTGCAGTCCATCGGTATGGTGAGCGCCAGTATTTTCATTTTCTGCCGTCGTCAGCTGCTGGCCTGGTCCATGCTGCGTGGCGCGCTTCTCGGCAGCCTGCTGGCGACGCCGTTGGGTATTCTCTATTTCGCGCCCCTGATTCCCGAGTTGTGGGTCAAGCTCTCGTTTGCGGTGATCTGGGGCAGCTTCGGCATATTGCACCTGTATCGCCTGCGTGAAATCACCGCGCACGACCATGCCGGTGATCCGCGCTGTCCCAAGGATTTTCGCGTGGGGTTGTTACTGGGGGCGGTTTCTGGTTTCGCGGCGGTATCAGTGACCGGGGTGGGAATTGATATGGTGATCTACGCTGCCCTGGTGTTGCTCAGCAGGGTGGATTTGAAGGTGGCCATCCCTACATCCGTGGTCATCATGGCGTTTTCTTCGGTGGTGGGTGTTGTCGTGAAGAGTGTGACCGGCGACTGGCAACCGGGGGTGTTGGGCAACTGGCTTGCGGCGGCGCCGGTGGTGGCGCTCGGAGCGCCACTCGGGGTGTTTGTGGTTGGTTTGATTGGCCGCAAGCCCACCTTGCTGGTGGTAGCCCTGTTGTGCATTGTGCAGCTTATCTGGACCTGTGTGTCGGAGAGGGCGACGCTGGGGCTGGCGGGTACGCTCATCGCGTTGTGTTCAGTGCTGGTGTGTCTCGCCGGCTTTGAGGCGTTGCGGCTGCTTGGCCTGCGCAGGGCGGGCAATCGTAATGCGATAGTAGCTGAAGACGACGCGCTTCCGGTGAGTCATCTGGCAGCGGGTTCTTGATTGCGCATACTGCGCGTAATGGAATTCGCGTGAAAATAAAAAAGGCGATCTCATGCGAGATCGCCTTTTTCGTAAATGGCTGGGGTGGAAGGATTCGAACCTTCGCATGACGGGATCAAAACCCGCTGCCTTACCGCTTGGCTACACCCCAGTAAAGGTGCTGTGAGTCTGGTTTCTCACAGAGGGAAAATGGTAGCAAGGGGGAGACTTGAACTCCCGACCTCAGCATTATGAGTGCTGCGCTCTAACCAGCTGAGCTACCTTGCCACTGAAAGTCTCGGCTAACCGAGGGCGCGCATTATCGGGCGACCTCGGGGAGCTGTCAATACTTTTTTAGTAAATTAATCAGTAGCTTAGCGCGTAAACTACTTTTCACCGGGGATGGCCCGCGGAGATCAGCGGCCGCGGCCGATGGCGGCGAGCAGAGAGCCCATTACGACGGTAATTGCGCCAACCCAGCTGATCCAGTTCATGGGCTCTACCGCAATGTACTCGGGCCACGCAGTGCCGATAAGGGCACTCAGCGCCAGGGTCATTAGTGGAACCAGCGCCAGTGTGGCGCTTACCCGTGACGCCTCCCAGGCACTCATGGCTTTGGCGAAGGCGCCATAGGCAATCAGGGTATTGGCGGTCAGGAACAGCAGCAGTGCCCAGCCGAGGGCGTCCAGCTGCAGGGCGCTGGTGGGCTGAGCGATGGGGAGAAAGCACAGCGTCCCGGCGATGTAGATCAGCATCAGCAGGTTTTGCGGCCGTGACTGGGCGACAATCTTTTTCTGAAACAGGCCATACACCGCCCAGGTGACTGCGGCGATGACCACCAGTCCTACGCCAATCAGGTACTCGCGATCTTCCCCTGCCATGAGTTCCTGAATACGCAGGTTGAAAAACAGCGGCAGGCCGAGACATACCAATCCCACGCCCATCCACTGGCGCGGGGAGAAGCGCTCCCCCAGGAAAGCCACACTGAAAATGAGCAGAAGTAGCGGTGCCAGCTGAATTAGCACCTGCAAAGCGCCGGGGGTGATGTAGTTGAGTCCCGTGGCATAGGCGATGTAGTTACCGAGCAGGCCGCCCACCGCCAGCAGGGAATAGGGCAGCAGTTTTCCCTTGAGTAGGCTGCGCAAGTCCAGGTCCCTGCGCCAGCCATACCAGATACCCGCAAACACCGCGGCGCCAAAGAAGCGAAACCAGGTGACGGTGGTGGAGTCCATGTCGGCGATCAGGCCTTTCATGGCGATGGGCAGCAGCGCCCACAGAAAGGCGGTGGTCAGGGCCAGTGGCAGGCCGACTCTCCAGTTGGATTGGTACATGGCAACCTTTGATGGTGCTGGGATGGGTGTGGGGCGCGAAATAGCGGGCGCGTGTTCCGGCGCCCACTGGGGGCGCCGGATTTGCCGAATGGCTGGTGGAAGGGGGTTAGACGTTGAAGCGGAAGTGAATCACGTCGCCGTCAACGACCACATAGTCCTTGCCTTCCAGGCGCCATTTGCCGGCTTCCTTGGCCCCGGCCTCACCATTGTGCGCCACGAAGTCGTCATAGCTCACAACTTCTGCACGGATAAAGCCTTTTTCAAAGTCGGTATGGATCTTGCCTGCGGCCTGCGGCGCGGTGGCGCCCTGAGGGATGGTCCACGCCCTTACTTCCTTGACGCCGGCGGTGAAGTAGGTGTGCAGGCTTAGCAGGTTGTAACCGGCGCGGATGACGCGGTTCAGGCCCGGCTCATCCATGCCCAGCTCTTCGAGAAATTCGGCTTTCTCGTCATCGTCCAGCTCGGCGATTTCCGATTCCAGCTTGTTGCAGATGGGCACCAGTACGGCATTCTCTTCCGCGGCGATTGCGGATACCGCATCCAGGTGCGGGTTGTTCTCAAAGCCGTCTTCATCCACGTTGGCGATGTACATGGTGGGCTTGACGGTCAGCAGGCTCAGCTCGCGCAGGCCCTCCAGTTCATCGTCGGTGAGACCGAAGGAGCGCAGCGGCTTGGCTTCGTTGAGGTGCGGTTGCACCTTTTCGAGCAGCGCCTTCATTTTAATGGCGTGCTTGTCCTGGCCTTTGGCTGCACGGGTGTAGCGCAGCAGGGCTTTATCTACGGTGTCGAGGTCCGCCAGCGCCAGTTCTGTGTTGATCACCTCGATGTCGGCAACCGGGTCTACCTGGTTGGCCACGTGGATGACGTTGTCGTTTTCAAAGCAGCGCACCACGTGGGCAATGGCATCGGTCTCGCGAATGTTGGCGAGGAACTTGTTGCCAAGGCCTTCACCCTTGGACGCGCCCGCTACCAGGCCCGCAATGTCCGTGAATTCCATGGTGGTTGGAATGACTTTTTGCGGTTTGACAATCTCGGTGAGCTTGTCGAGGCGCGGGTCTGGTACCGGTACGATGCCGGCGTTCGGTTCAATGGTGCAGAAGGGAAAATTCTCTGCGTCGATCCCCGCTTTGGTCAGGGCATTGAACAGAGTGGATTTGCCCACGTTGGGCAGGCCGACGATGCCGCAAGTAAAACCCATGGTGTGAATCCTGTTGTGAATCTTGTGGTGCGTTGAGACAGGGTGCGCCGGTGGCAGACACTGTCTACTTGGATTTGGTGTGCAGTGCTTTCATGGCTCCGCTCCAGTCGCCGCTGGCGGCGGTGGGGAGCGCATCTACAGCGCGATCGATGGCCTCGGCCAGTTGGTCCTGTTCCACTCGGGGCGCACGCTGGAGTACGTAATTGACCACGTCCCGGGCGTTGCCCGGATGGCCAACCCCAAGGCGCAGGCGCATGAAATCCCGATTATTTCCCAGGGCGGCGATGATATCGCGCAGGCCGTTATGTCCCCCGTGACCGCCGCCACTTTTCAGGCGTGCAGTGCCGCAGGGTAGGTCCAGCTCATCGTGAGCGACCAGAATAGCCTCTACGGGAATCTTGAAGAAATTCGCCAGCGGGCCCACTGCCTGGCCGCTGCGGTTCATAAAGGTGGTGGGAATCAGCAGGCGGATATCCTGCCCGCCGATTCGCACACGGCCGGTGAGGCCGTGGTACTTGCTGTCTGGCGCGAGCTGGGCACCGTGGATACGGGCCAGCTCGGAGACGAAGTCGGCCCCGGCGTTGTGTCGCGTCCGGTCGTATTCGGGGCCTGGATTTCCCAGGCCCACAATCAACTGGATGGGCGTGTCCGGAGCCTTGCTCAAGGTGCTTTACCTATAGTTAGGAGACCTGAACGAGAGTCGACTTAGGCTTCGCCGGACTCTTCGCCTTCACCTTCGCCTTCTTCGGCGTCGGCTTCAACAGCACCGCGCGGCTTGTGCACAGAAGCGACAACCAGGTCGTGGTCTTCGCCGTGCGCCAGGTCCACAGACTCAACGCCAGCCGGCAGTTTGATGTCGGAGATGTGAACAGTGCCGTCCAGCTCCAGGTCCGCCAGGTCTACTTCGATGAACTCAGGCAGCTTGGAGGCCGGCGCTTGGATGTCCAGCTCGGTCAGGGTGTGCGATACGATACCGCCAGCCTTAACACCTTTACACTTGTCTTCGTTCAGGAAGTGCAGCGGTACCTTAACGTGTACTTTGGTGTTGGCAGATACGCGCTGGAAGTCAGCGTGCAGCAGGATGGCCTTGGCCGGGTGACGCTGCAGATCGCGCAGGATCACGGTCTCTTCTTTGCCGTCGACGCTCAGGGTCAGAACGGAAGAGAAAACCGCTTCGTTTTCCAGCGCCTTGAACATATCTTTCTGCAGCAGGGCGATGGATTGCGGCTCGGACTCGCCACCGTAGATGATGGCCGGAACTTTTGCTTCCAGGCGACGCAGGCGGCGGCTCGCACCTTTCCCTTCGTCGCTACGGACGCTGGCATTCAGTTTAAAATCAGACATGGGGTAAACCTCAGGTTGTCTGTCCAGAAGGACCTGCGACCGGAACCTTCTGGCATTGCTATAAAAGGGGCAGAATCTATTGAAACGCCCAATAGTAAACGCCCGGCAGTGCCGGGCGGGCGCGTATTCTAAGGGGAAGCGCCGGCGAATGCCAGCGCTTCACGAGAGAAGATTCAGGCCGGGTATTACGACCGGAACATCGCGGACAGGGATTCTTCGTTGCTGATGCGGCGCATGGATTCGGCCAGCATGGCCGAGAGGGTCAGCTGGCGGATCTTCGGCGCTTTCTCCATCTTGTCACCCAGTGGGATGGAGTCAGTGACGACCAGCTCATCCATGACCGAGTTGTTCAGGTTCTCGATGGCCTTGCCCGACAGCACCGGGTGGGTGCAGTAGGCCACGACTTTCGTGGCACCGTGGTCTTTCAGCGCGCTGGCAGCGTTGCACAGGGTGCCGGCGGTATCCACCATGTCGTCCACCAGCAGGCAGGTGCGGCCGCTGACTTCACCGATGATGTTCATGACTTCGGCCACATTGGCCGCCGGACGACGTTTGTCGATGATGGCCAGGTCGCAGTCCAGGCTCTTTGCCACTGCGCGGGCGCGAACCACGCCGCCGATATCCGGGGAGACGACCACCAGGTCCTGGTATCCCTGGCGCTCGATATCGTCCAGCAGTACGGAGGAGCCGTACACGTTATCCACCGGTACGTCGAAGAAGCCCTGGATCTGCTCCGCGTGCAGGTCGACGGTGAGTACGCGGTCGATGCCCACGCTGACCATCATGTCTGCGACCACCTTGGCGGAAATCGGTACGCGCTGAGACCGCACCCGGCGATCCTGGCGGGCGTAACCAAAGTAGGGCACGACGGCGGTGATGCGGCCCGCCGATGCGCGGCGCAGCGCGTCCACCAGCAGGATCAGTTCCATCAGGTTGCGGTTGGTGGGCTGGCAGGTGGACTGCACCACGAACACATCCCGGCCGCGCACATTGTCGGTGATTTCTACCGCAATCTCCCCATCGGAGAAGCGTTTGACCACCGCCTCGCCCAGCGGTATCGCCATATGCTCAACAATCTTTTGTGCGAGTTCCGGGTTTGCGTTGCCGGTGAAGACCATTAAGTCAGCCACTGCGAGTACCTTTTTCGTTGGGGATAGAAGATAGTAGTGAAATTCAGCTGGATTGCGGAGCGGGAACTGCTTGCAGGATAGTGTGATGCCGTTTCATTGGGCGACCATTTGGTGCAAGGGTAGAAGAGTGGCTTTGCTTGCCGATAATCGGGGCTGGGCCCGAAGCTCCGTGCGAGCCAAGGATGGCTCGGCCGCAAATCAGCTCTGCTGATTTGGCGGAAGCTAAACTCGGACATGCGCCGGGTTTAGCGTTTTTCATCAATTCAAGGATGAATTGATGAAAACTTAAAGAGTGGCTGGGGTGGAAGGATTCGAACCTTCGCATGACGGGATCAAAACCCGCTGCCTTACCGCTTGGCTACACCCCAACAATGTTGCAGTTAGTCAATCTAGACGCTTGCTGCAAATTTCGCGAGTTGCCGGTGCGTGATGGACTCATCCGCGCCGCGCGCAACGAAGCCTTCCCATCCCGCAGGTCGCTCAGCAAACACGCTGTGTGCCGCTGCTTCCGAATCGAAGCCGGCAAACACGCAGGCGCCGGTTCCGGTCAGATAAGCCTTTGCGTACTGTGCAAGCCACGCTCTGGCCTCGCCCACCTCGGGGTAGAGGTCTTCCACCAGGGGCTGAAAATCATTGCCAGCGTATTCATCCAGCCAGTGCGTATTCAGCCGCCTGTCGCGAAGGGCCGCTAATGTAATTGCGGCAGAATCTCTTGTCAAACGCGGATCGGAAAAAAGCGCCGCGGTGCTCACGTGGCAGGCAGGTTTCAGTACCAGATACCAGCGGGGAACGATGTTGACCGGGGTCAGGCGCTCCCCCACGCCTTCGGCAAAAGCCGAGCGGCCACGCACAAACACGGGTACGTCGGCGCCCAGCTGCCTGCCGAGTTCGGCCAGGGTGTCGATATCCAGCTCGCAGCCCCACAGGTGGTTGAGCCCTAGCAGGGTGGTGGCCGCGTTGCTGCTGCCGCCACCAATACCGCCGCCGGAGGGCAGGGCTTTCTCCACAGAGATGGAAGCGCCGAGATGCATTCGGTCGCAATGTTGCCGCAGCAATTGTGCCGCGCGGTAGATCAGGTTTTGCTCGGGGGCGACGTCGACGTTGGGGCAATGGAGGTGGATCAGGCCGTCGCGGGTGGCCTGAAAATCTAGGGTGTCGCCGAAATCCAGTAGTTGGAACACCGTCTGCAGTTCGTGGTAGCCGTCGTTGCGGCGACCGAGGATGCGCAACATCAGGTTCAGCTTGGCGGGAGCGGTGAGAGTCAGGCTCGGAGAAGACGCGTTCATGAATTGAAAAGTGCCGTTGAATTCTGGCGGCCAGTGTACCAGCCGCCAGCTCATTCGTGCGTTCTGCGTTGCCCGCAGTGTGTTACTTGGGAGTCCACTCTTTGATCACCACGGTGACACTCACCGGCCCCGCGGCATTGGTCGTTGCGGCCTTGATTTTGCTGGGAAGCTGATAGGGGCCGACGGCCTGGTAGCCACTGAAGTTCAGTTGCCAGCCGGATTGCCGCAGGCTTTGCAGCCGGCCGCGGGCGTCTTGCTGTTGCCCGGCGGCAGCCCCCGGTGCGGCGAGGCCGCGCACCCAGTAAAACATTTCGGATACCGGAAGCGGCCAACCCATGACTTCTTCGGTTAGCTGCGCAGGGTTGGAAGCAAACACCGCAGGATCACTGCCCTTCTGCAGGCTGACGCCGCTGGGGGAGCCGCTGATGGTGGTGGCGCCAGCGCCCAGTGGGCCGCTCAGGTGGATGCGGTAATTGGTGTTGGCCTGTTGCCACACCAGGTTTGCACTGCCGTTTTCTTTCGGCGAGCGCACGCCCAGCTTGCCCTTCGCTTCCCAGCGCTGCAGTGCTGCGGCGGACTGGGATTGCGGGGGTTGCTGCACCGGCGGTTGTTGCGGCTGCGGTTTCTGTGCGCTACATGCCGCCAGGGTAAACAGTAGTGTCGCCCCCAGAGCTTTCAGGGCGCGACGAATATCTGTGAAGGGTGGTGTAATTTTGCGGGTAAACGAGAGAGAGAACACTTCAGCTTTCCGTAACATGCTGTTCCAGTCTTTGTTGATCCTGCAGCCGCTGCATGGCTTCCGGGATGAGTTTACTTTCCGGGTTGGCCTGCAATCCCTGCTCCCACACCTGCATGGCCTGCTGGCGTTCACCGGCAGCCCACAGGGCTTCGCCCAGGTGCGCGGCGATCTCGTGGTCCTGCAGCAGCTCGTACGCCCGCTGCAGGTGCTTTATTGCCTCGGTGTGGTTGCCCAGACGGTGATGGGCCCAGCCCATGCTGTCGATGATCGCGGGGTCATCCGGACTCAGCGCCAGCGCCTTGGTGATTAGCACCATTGCCTCTTCGAGGCGGTCGTCATAGGAAAGCAGTTTGTAACCCAACGTGTTCAGCAGGTTCGCATTATCCGGGTCGCGGGACAACAATTTGCGCAAACCCAGTTCAAAGTTCTCCACATCGCCCAGCTGCTCGCTGGTCATCGCATGGGCGTAGATCAGTCGATTGCTGTCATCGTTGGTTTTCAGTGCCTCGGTCAGTAGTGCGTGCGCTTCTTCCAGGTGTCCATATTTAGTGAGCAGCTCGGTCTGCAACAGGTAGAACTGTTCCTGCTGCCCCGGGTGGCGCTGGCGCAGTTCGTTGAACCATTCCTGTGCTTCATCGGTGTTGCCGCTGGCAGCCAGCAGGTTGGTGCCGCGGGTAATGGCCTGTACGTAGTCACCACCGGGGCGCACCATGCGGTAATGGGTAACAGCAGATACTTCATCGTTGGTTTGTTCCGCAATGCCGGCGAGATAAAAGTGGGCGGCGGATTCATGCTCCTCGAGCGCCAGCAGTTTTTCCAGCAGTGGCTTGGCGTTGTCAAACTGATTGGTTTCATACTGAATCAGCGCCAGTGACAGAATCAGGTTCGCATCATTCGGGCGCTGCTTCACCAGCTCCACGAACTGTTGCTGGGCGAGTTCCAGATCTTCTTGGATCAGCAGCCGCGCATATTGCAGTCGCAGGCGACTTTCCCTGGGGTAGAGCGCCACCAGGTTCTCCAGCAGCCGCCGTGCCTCTTTATTGCGGCCCATGTCGATCAAGATGTGGGACTCCAGCAGGGGCGCGTCGAGTAGTGTCGGGTCTCGCTCCTGTACCTGACGTGTGAGATTAAGTGCCTCCTGTGCGCGCTTGTTGGCCCGCAGCATCATTGCCAGGGCGAGTGATACTTCATTGTTGTCCGGGTGCTTCTGCGACAAACGCTGGAATTCCGGCAGTACCTTTGCGGCCAGCTCGTCGTTATCCACTGCGGTGGCGGCGACCGACTGCAGGGGGGCGTCGCCGCCCAGGTCCAGAGCCAGCTCTGCGTGGCGGAGCGCATCGTCCAGCTCCCCGGCCAGGGTGAGCTCGGCGGTGGCCGCCAGCTGGGCGCTGGCGTTTTCTGGTTCCAGCTCAACCCACAGGAGTGCGGAGCGCAGTGCGGCGCGGCGGGCATTCAGAAAGCGTGCGATGCGCGTGGCACGTGCGGCAACCCCCGCATCCTTGGTGCGTTCGGCCTGAAAATAGTAGTGCGCCAGCGCCAGGTCGTACTGCTCCCGGTTGCCTGCCACCTCGGCTACCAGCAGGGTGTAAAAGGTCTCTATCGGGAAGGCCTTGGTCTTGCTTGCGGTGGCGCTTTCCCGGTCCGGGTCTCCCGCGACGGTGTCGGCGGGTGGTGCTGAGACGATTGCCTGGTTGTCGGTGGCATCGCCCGGGGCCTCGCTGGATGCGGCGCCGATGGTGGTGGGCTGGTGTGCGGGGTCGGCCGCCTGGTGCGGTTGCTGGGTGCAGGCGCACAGAATGGCAGTGGCGATGGCGGCTGCCAGCAGTTTTCCCCGGTGGCCGCTGCCGGGTTTCCGGGCCGGAATATCTCCCATATTGCCTTTGGCGTGGGCGGTGAGTCGGGTGGTCTGCTCGGTCCGGGTGACAAGTGCCGAGGTAGAGAAAAGCTGCATAGAAACGTGTCCGTACGTTCGCGCCAGGCACCACCCAGGGGCCTGGGGGCGTGCTGAGTTGGGGCACTGCTGTCACTGCATCCGGCAGCGGCGGCGGGCCATTCCGTGTGGTAAGGCGTCTGTTGGCGTATTTTTCCGGGTTATCGCCGTATAATTCTAGTTCTGAATTCCATGTCCGGTGGTGCTGGGTCGACTTCCTCGGCAAAGTCAGCACCTATTTAAACCGTCAAACCGCAACCGGTCTGGGTGGCGGTGGGCGCGTGGCCTACGGCTAAGATTGCGTGATACCGCTTGCACGCTGTGCGGCTGCCCCGGACAATGTGCGGCCTTTTTACCGAGAGAAACACCATTTTCGGGGCAGGTGCGCCTGGGTGCCCGAACGAGACGACGAGAACCTATGCCGATTTTAGCCCTGGGGATCAATCACGACAGCGCGCCTGTGGCCGTGCGCGAGCGGGTGGCGTTTGCCCCCGAGATGATGCCCAGCGCCCTGGCGGAGGCCCGCGCAGCGCTGGATTGTCCCGAGCTGGCGATTCTCTCCACATGTAACCGCACTGAGATCTACGGTGAGGCGACCCCGGAGTCGGTGCTGGCGTGGATCGCCCAGTACCACGATGTTCCCATGGAGCAGCTGACCAGCTGTCACTACCAGTTCACCGATGAAACCGCGGTGCGCCATATGATGCGCGTGGCCTGCGGGCTGGACTCCCTGGTACTTGGTGAACCGCAGATCCTCGGCCAGATGAAGTCCGCCTATGCAGTGGCACGGGAGTGCGGCAGTGTCGGTTCAACCCTGCACAATGTATTCCAGCAAGTGTTCTCGGTAGCGAAAAAAGTGCGCACCGAAACCGCCATCGGTGAGAACCCGGTGTCCGTGGCCTTCGCTGCCGTTTCCCTGGCGTCACGTATTTTTACCGATCTCAGCGAGCAGACCGCGCTGCTGATCGGTGCCGGCGAAACCGTTGAACTGGTGGCGCGGCATTTGCTCGACAAGGGTGTGACCAAGCTGATTGTCGCTAACCGCACCCTGCATCGCGCGCAGTCACTCGCGGAGGAGTTTGGCGCAGAAGCAATCCTGCTGGCGGATATCCCCGAACACCTGCCGCGGGCGGATATCGTGATCAGCTCCACCGCCAGCCAGTTGCCCATCCTTGGCAAAGGTGCGGTGGAAACCGCCCTCAAAAAGCGCCGTCACAGCCCCATGTTTATGGTGGACATCGCGGTGCCGCGGGATATCGAGCCGCAGGTGGGCAAGCTGGACGATGTTTACCTGTATACCGTGGACGACCTGCGCGGCGTGATTGACGAGGGCAAGCGCCTGCGCGAGCAGGCGGCGGAAGCGGCCGACCTGATTGTTGATGCGGCGGCGCAGGACTTCATGCGCGAGCACCGCAGCCTGCGCGCGGTGGATTCTATCCGCAGCTATCGCCAGCAGGCGCAGGGTATTAGCAAGTGCGAACTGGAGAAGGCGCTGATTCAGCTGCGTACCGGCGGTGACCCGGAGCAGTTGCTCGAGCAACTGGCTCGCTCACTGACTAACAAACTGATTCACGCACCCACCGTCGCATTGCGTCAGGCGACTGCCGATGGCGACATGGAACGGCTGCGCATTGCGCGGGAAATCATTGGCCTGGCCCCGGACGATGGCGGCCAGCAAACGGATGTATCGGCCGCTGCGCCGGAAAAAAAGAAACTGAAATAATGAAAGCTTCTGTACAGCAGAAACTCGAAAACCTGGTAGAGCGTCACGAAGAAGTGTCCGCTCTGCTGGGTGATGCGGAAATCATCAGTGATCAGGATAAGTTCCGCGATCTCTCCCGGGAGTATTCCGAACTGGAGGAGGTAGTTCAGTGCTACAGCCGCTATAAAACCCTGCAGGACGACATGGCGGCCGCCCGCGAAATGCTCAACGAAAGCGATGAGGAGATGCGCGAGATGGCGCAGGAGGAGCTGCGTGAGGCAGAAGCGCAGCTGGAGCCGCTGGAAAAAGAACTGCAGACCCTGCTGTTACCTCGCGACCCCAACGATCGCAAAAATGTCTATTTGGAAATCCGTGCCGGCACCGGCGGCGATGAGGCCGCTATTTTTTCCGGCGATCTGTTCCGTATGTATTCGCGCTATGCAGAAAAGCAGGGCTGGCGCGTCGAGGTGATCAGCGAAAACGCCGGTGAACACGGTGGCTACAAGGAAATCATCACCCGGGTTTCCGGTGAAGACGTGTACGCAAAACTGAAGTTCGAGTCCGGTGCCCACCGCGTGCAGCGAGTACCGGAAACCGAATCCCAGGGGCGTATTCACACTTCCGCGTGCACCGTCGCCGTGATGCCCGAGCCGGACGAGCGTGATGCAATCGAAATCAACAAGGCCGACCTGCGTGTGGACACCTACCGCGCCTCCGGCGCCGGTGGCCAGCACGTGAACAAAACCGACTCTGCGGTGCGCCTTACCCACATTCCCACCGGTATTGTGGTGGAGTGTCAGGACGAGCGCTCCCAGCACAAGAACCGCGCCAAGGCGATGGCGTTGCTGCAAGCCAAGCTGAACAGCGCGCAGGAATCGGCGGCCGCCCAGGAAATCTCCGATGCCCGCAGAAACCTGGTGGGCAGTGGCGATCGATCCGAGCGTATCCGCACCTACAACTTTCCCCAGGGGCGTGTCACCGATCACCGTATCGGCCTCACCCTATACAAACTGGATGAGGTCGTGCAGGGCGCGCTGGACGAGGTTATCGGCCCATTGCGCAACGAGTATCAGGCAGATCAGCTGGCCGCGCTGGGGCAGCACTGATCCCCATGGCCACGGTGAAGGAAAACCTGCTGCGGGCTGCGGAACTGAGCGAGAGCGATAGCCCGCGGCTGGATCTGGAAGTGCTGCTCTGCCACCTGCTGGGCAAGTCCCGCGCCTGGCTGTATACCTGGCCCGAGCATCCGCTGAGCGATGCCCAGCAGGCGCAGTTCAATGCCCTGATCGAGCGCCGCATCGCCGGTGAACCGGTGGCCCACCTCACGGGTACCCGGGAATTCTGGTCCCTGCCATTAAACGTCAATCGATCCACCCTGATTCCGCGCCCGGATACCGAGGTGCTGGTGGAAGTTGTGCTGGAACTCTGCCCGCAGAGCGCGGCGAATGTACTCGACCTCGGCTCCGGTACCGGCGCCATTGCCCTGGCACTGGCGAGCGAACGACCGCACTGGCAGATCATCGCCGTGGACACCATGCCGGCGGCGGTGGCACTGGCGGAGGAAAACCGCACCCAGCTTGGGTTTCGCAACGTAGAGGTCCTGCGCAGTGACTGGTTTTCGGCCCTGTCGGCGCGCACTTTCGATGTGATTGTGAGTAACCCTCCGTATATCGAATCCCGGGATCCGCACCTGCGGGAGGGGGATGTGCGCTTTGAGCCGCTGACTGCGCTGGTGGCGGAAGAGCAGGGCTTGGCGGACATCCGCAAAATCGCCGAGGATGCGCGCGCGCACCTCGCAGAACATGGTCTGCTTGCAGTGGAGCACGGCTGGGAGCAGGGCAAAGCGGTGCGGGCATTGTTTGCCGCACTCGGCTACCGCGAAGTTGAAACCCGCCCTGACTATGCGGGGCGGGAGCGTATTACGCTGGGTCGGCGTTAAAGGCAATTCCCCAAGCCGACGCGCAAACCGCAGGGAGGCATCCATGCACGATCACACCCACCACCGCGCACACCACCAGGCCCACCACCATAGCGGCAATGGTCATTTGAAACCCCTGATCTGGGGGCTCGTCATCACCCTGCTGTTTGCCATCGTTGAAGCCATTGGCGGCTGGCTATCCGGCTCGCTGGCCTTGCTGGGTGATGCGGGGCACATGATTACCGACTCCTTCTCCCTCGCCCTGGGCGCAGTGGCCGCATGGCTCGCGCAAAAACCCGCAAGCCGGGAAATGTCGTTCGGCTGGGGGCGGGCCGAAGTGCTGGCGGCCATGATCAATGCGATGCTGATGCTGTTGATTGTGGTGGGGATTTCCATCGCTGCCTTCGATCGCCTGCGGAACCCGCAGCCGGTACAGGGCGGCATGGTGATGGTGATCGCCGCGCTGGGCCTGTTGGTGAATATCGCCGTGGCCTGGGTGCTGCACCGCGGCGAACAGACCCTGAATATCCGCGGCGCGCTGCTGCACGTGATGGGCGACTTGCTCGGCTCGGTAGCCGCCCTGATAGCGGGTGCGGTGGTTTATTTCACCGGCTGGACACCGATCGATCCGCTGCTGTCGGTGTTGATCTGTATCCTGATTCTGTTTTCCAGTATCAGGCTGCTGCGGGATGCGGTGGACGTGTTAATGGAGCGGGTGCCGCGGGAGCTGAGCCTGCCGGTGGTGGGGGAAGCCATGGCGATGGAAGCGGGTGTGCGTTCGGTGCACGATCTGCATATCTGGCGTCTGGACAGCCGTATGATTTCCCTGTCGGCGCACATTGTTGTGGACGAGCTGTCCGACTGGCCGCAGGTGCTGGCGCGGCTGCGCAGAACACTGGCTCAGCGTTTTGACATCCACCATGTCACCCTGCAACCGGAACCGCGGCACCTGGATCCTACCCCCATCATCGACCGGGTCAGCCCGTCCGATCAATAAGCTTCAATCTTCTTCGCTGGCCTCGTCGCGCTCCTCCGCGGGGGGCGCGTCAATGGCTTGCGGGGTTTCAACCGCTTCTTCCTCGGTGGTTTCCTGCGGCTGGGTGCCGCCGGCATTGGTGTTGTCTTCCGTCGGCGCTGGCTCCGCTTCCGCGGTGACCTCTTCCGGTGCCGAAATCTGTTCTTCCGGTGCCTGGATGCCAATGTGGTAGGCCGCAAACCCTGGCTGCACCACCTGATTCATCGCCATGCCGAGAATGCGCCCGTTGTATAGGGAGCGGATCTCCTTGCGCACGTTGGTGATGGGGTTGGTGACCGTGCCCAAGAGGTCGCCCTTACTCACCGTTGAGCCCAGTTCCACCTTGCTGAAAATAATGCCGCCAGTGGTGGCGCGCTGCCAGGTGGAGTTGTAGTACACCGGTTCCGGGTCCCCCCACAGGCGGAACTTGCTCACCATGCCCAGCTGATTGAGCAGGGTGCGGATACCCTTGACGCTGTGGCTGACCGAGCGCTCGTCTAGCACCATGGGGGCACCGGCTTCCAGGGTTACCGTGGGAATGCCTGCTTCGACGGCCGCGCGCCGCAGGGTGCCCTTGGCGCCGTCACTGTGCAGTACCACGGTAGAGCCGAAGCCTTTGGTCAGCTTTACCACTTTCGGGTTTTTCAGGTCGCCGCGCAGCTGCGGCAGGTTGGTGCGGTAGAAGGAGCCGGTGTGCAGGTCCACGATCGCGTTGCAGTGCACCACCACTTCGTCAAAAAACGAACGCGCAATACGTGAGGCGGAGGAGCCATTTTTATCCCCGGGGAAATGCCGGTTCAGGTCGCGGCGGTCGGTGAGGTAGCGGGAGCTGCGGTGAAATCCCTGCATGTTCACAATGGGTACGCCAATGACCGCTCCCTTCAGGGTCTGCGGATTCAGGTTGTACATCACCCGGCGCACGGTCTCGATGCCATTCAGTTCGTCGCCGTGGATGGCCGCGGTGAGGCACAGGGTGGGCCCGGTTTCCGCGCCGTTCACCACCAGTACCGGGGTTGCGCTGTACACCCCTTCAAAGTGCTGGCTCGGGGACCACGCCAGGCGGGTGGAGGTGCCTGCGGGAACCTCTGCACCCAGTAGCTGCAGCGGGTGGCCTGCCGGCTTCTCGGTTTGCGGCGCCTCTGGTTGCGGTTTTGGTTGCGGTTTCGGCTGGGAGCGTGGCACAGGGGACGCCGCCGACGGTTCGGTGGCGTCTGACTCGGGTGGCGCCACCAGATCCCGTTCCGTCACCGGCTTGTCCAGCTCGATGCTTTTCGCCTTCGGCATCGGTTTTTCCGGTTGCTCACCGGCTTCCCGTTGCGTGCTTTCCTGCGGCGTTGCGCTTTCCTGCGATTGTTCTGTCACACCTGAGGGCTCTGTCGGGTACTGAATTACTACCGCTTCGCTACTTTCATCCATCACACTGGTCGCGGCGGCCGCAGCGACGGAACCGGACAGGACGAACAGCAGGGAAAAGCTCAGAGAGCGATGACGCATGAAAAGCTCCGTTTACGGGGGTTGCGATAATCAAAGCCAGCGGGTGGCAGGTCACCAGGCAGGATATTGATGAGCCTGGTGCCTGTTGCTGAGAGCGCGAGTATAGCCAATCGGTTCCGGGGAAATTGCGCGGCACTTGGCGATTGGTTAAATCCGCACGTGTTTGGCCGGGTGCGCAGTGCCGGCCAGGGCCTTGCGGCTGGTGTTGCGCAGCCGCAGGATCAGCAGCACCGCCGCGGTGCCGAGACCGACACAGATACCCACCCAGTAGCCGTAGACACCCCAGTATTGCTCCCCCATCCAGTAGGCAGCACTCAGGCCAACCAGCCAGTAGGAAAACAACTGGATGTACATGGGAACCCGGGTGTCCTTGTAACCGCGCAGTGCCCCCCACGCCATGGCCTGGGCCACATCCACCAGTTGAAAGGCGGCGGCCAGCAACAACAGGTTGGCGGCCACGGCGATGATTTCCGGGTTGCCGGTATACGCGAGTACCAGCAGATTACGCAGGCTGATCAGGATCACGCCGGTACACAGGGCGTAGATGAGCCCGCTGCCAACGCCGACAGTGCTGACAAAGCGCGCACGCCTGGGGCGCCCCTGGCCGAGCACCTGGGCGGTGCGGATGCTGACCGCCTGCGCCAGTGCCAGCGCCACCAGATAAAAAACAGAACCGATACTCATGGCGATCTGGTGGGCGGCGACAATGGTGGCCCCGTACGAGGCGAGCAGCAGGGTAAGACTGGCGAAGAATGTGACTTCACTGGCTGCACCGATACAGATCGGCATGCCCACCGCCAGCAGGTGCCTGAGGGTCGGCCAGTGGGGGCGGGGCGGTATCAGCGTCAGCTTGAGGGCGCGGTAAGCGGGGTCCTGCCCCGCGTGCCAGTAAAGTGCCAGGGCAATACACCAGCACACCAGGCTGGTGGCCCAGCCGCAGCCGGCGCCGCCCATAGCGGGAATGGGGCCCCAGCCAAACACCAGCAGAATATCCAGCGGAATGTTCAGTGCTGCCGCCGCGAGATAGATTCGCATTACCGGCCGCACCTGCGCCATGCCTTCACAATACCCGCGCAGGGCGCTGCCAAAGGCAAAGGGCAGGATGCCGGTGGCCAGTGCCAGCAGGTAGTGCACCATCACCTTGCGCACCGGTTCTTCGGTCTGAATCCACTGGCTCCACAGTGGGGCCGCCAGCAGCGCCGCCGCTACCAGCAGGCCGCCAATCAGCGCGATCCAGATGGACTGACTCATCTGTTGGGCGCAGCCCTGCTCATCCCGGGCGCCGCGCAAATGGGCAACCACTGGAGAGACCGCCGCCAGCATGCCAATCAGCGTAACCGCGCACACCGCCCAGATGCTGGAGCCCAGCGCGAGCCCGGCCAGGTCCACCTCCCCGGAGCGCCCGGCCACGATGGTATCCGTAACCCCCATACTCACCACCGCCAGATTGCTCACCACGAGCGGTCCACCCAGTTTGGTGAGGTGGCGCAGCTCCGTGGCTGTGGCGCGTTTGTAGATTCTGAGCATGGATCGGATTCGGGCTGGCTAAACTGATCGAACGTTATCTTCACAAAGACCGGTGCGGCGTGTAAGAAAGCGCGCACTCCGGCGACCACTGTTCAGTGAACAGTATGTTACTGAAACAGTATTGGTGAAAACGGGAGCGGATTATGGATGGGGCACACAGTGGGATCAACGGGATTTACAGCGCTTTTCTGCGGGGCTTGCGGCCGCTGGATGGGCTGGGTCCTCTGGCGCTGCGGCTGTTTCTCGGGCCCATTTTCATCCTCGCCGGCTGGAACAAGCTCACCGGCATTGAGAATGTGGCGGCCTGGTTTGGCAACCCGGACTGGGGCTTGGGGCTGCCTGCGCCCCTGTTGTTGGCCTGGCTGGCGGCGCTGACGGAATTTTTGGGTGGCATCGCCCTGGTTCTGGGGCTGGGGGTGCGTCTCGCCGCAATCCCGCTGATGTTCACCATGCTGGTAGCGGCGGTAGCCGCGCACTGGCAGTACGGCTGGCACGCACTGCCGGAGCAAACGCTCACTATGCCCTGGGAATGGCGCACGGACCTGATTGAACAGGCGGCGGTGCGCAAGGAAAAGGCGGTGGAATTACTCAAGGCCCACGGGAACTACGGCTGGCTGACCGAAGCGGGTAATTTCACCGTGCTGAAAAACGGTATCGAGTTTGCGGCCACTTACTTCGTCATGCTGCTGGCGCTGCTGTTTACCGGTGGCGGGCGCTTTGTGAGCCTCGATTACTGGATTGCCCGCCAGCGGGGTCTTCTGCAGGATTAGGGCCGGGCAGGCGGCTGGGCCCGCTATTGACTCGCGTTCTCCTTATAAATGATATACTCGCCGATTATTTAACCCGTTGCCGTGTCCAGTTGGTCACCGGCATGTCCGGAGACGCACTGTTGCAGGCGCGCCCGGAGTAATTGAGCGAGCAATCTTTTGATAGGCAAGTTTTTCCGTCGTTCCACTGACAAGTCTGAAAACGCATCCAAAGAGCCGAAGCCCGCGGCTGCAAAGCCCGATGACAGAGCTGAAAAGCGCTCGGCCGAAGAAGGCAAGTCGGCCGGCAGCGGCCGCCCGCGCAACCGTCGCCGCGGCGGCGCAGAAGACGGGCGTGACAAGGGTGGTAAACGGAAGGAACCCCGTGCCAAGGCCCCGCAAAAGCCCTGGAGCCTGGACGAGTTCCAGGTGCCGGAGCAGGAAGGCAAGGTGCGTTTCCACGACCTGGACCTGCCGCTGCCGCTGATGCATGCCATTGCCGACCTGGGGTTCGAGTACGCTTCCCCCATCCAGGGCCAGTCGCTGCCACATACCCTCAATGGCCACGATCTGGTGGGTAAGGCGCAGACCGGTACCGGTAAAACCGCGGCCTTCCTGATCACCGTGATCGACGATCTGCTCAAGCACCCGTTTGAGGGAGAGCGCTACGCCGGCGAGGCGCGCGCACTGATCATCGCGCCGACCCGCGAGCTGGTGATGCAGATTGCCGACGATGCCAAGGGGCTGTGCAAGTACACCGACCTGGAAATCCACACGCTTGTAGGCGGTATGGATTACCAGAAGCAGCAAAAAGCGTTGAATGAGCGCTTTGTGGATATCCTCGTGGCCACCCCTGGCCGCCTGCTGGATTTCGTCAGCAAACGGGATTGCTTCCTCGATCAGACCGAGATCCTGGTGATCGACGAGGCGGACCGCATGCTGGATATGGGCTTTATCCCCGATGTACGCCGCATTGTCCGCCAGACCCCGCGCAAGACCCACCGCCAGACCATGTTCTTCTCCGCTACCTTCACTCCGGAAGTGGACGATCTGGTGGAGCAGTGGACAACCGATCCTGTCACGGTGGAAATCGAGCCGGAGCACGTGGCCACCGATACGGTGACCCAGCATGTGTACCTGGTGTCGGGCGACGAGAAATATCCGCTGTTGTTCAACATTGTGCAGCAGGACGATGTCGAAAGCCTGATTGTGTTCGCCAACCGTCGCGACCAGTGTCGGCGCCTGCACGAAAACCTGGTGGCCCACGGTATCAATGCCGGGTTGTTGTCCGGTGAGGTGGCGCAGAACAAACGTGTGCGCACCCTGGAAGATTTCAAAACTGGCAAGTCCAAAGTGCTGGTGGCCACCGATGTGGCAGGGCGGGGTATCCATATCGATGGCATCAGCCACGTGGTGAATTACACCTTGCCGGAAGAGCCGGAAGACTACGTACACCGTATCGGCCGTACCGGCCGCGCGGGCAAGAGCGGCACCTCCATCAGCTTTGCCTGTGAAGACGACGCCATGCGTCTGGAGCCCATCGAGAAACTACTGGGCAATAAACTGACGTGCGAGGTTCCGCCGGAGGAACTGCTGGTGAAGCCGCCGCAGGTCCATGTGAAACGCAGCAGCGGTGGCGATCGCAATGACCGCGGTGGCAATCGCGGTGGACGCCGCAGCGGTGGCGGCGGCCGGCCCCGTCGCTAAGGCTTTGGGGCCTGTTTTTTCCACTTTTGTGATTTGTCTTATCGTCTAGTTATATGCTTTGTTAGCAATAAAAAACGCGGGTAGCTGAGCTGGAGAGCTACCCGCGTTTTTTTATGCCTGTCACTTTTTGTCGTTTGGGCCTTCGATGCCCTTGGGCCACTGTTTTGTTTCCACAGCCGGTGGTTGATCGAGCGGAATATTCCGTCCGTTGGGGCCTTTGCCGGGGTCGCCTTCGGTCCAGATGCGCTCTACCCACAGTACGGTTCCGCCGGCCACCGCCGCGGGCATCACAAAGATATTCAGGATCGGCACCATCTTCGCCAGCATCACACTGCCGCCAAAGCCGAGGGTGGTGAACTTCTTGCGCAGGAGTACGCTTTTCAGTTCCGTGAACGAGCGCTGGTGGTTGTCCAGCGGGTAGTCCACGTACTGGATTGCCATACACCAGGCCCCCCAGAGTGCGCCGAGAATGGCGGGAATAAAGACCGTCCAGCTGGTGAGCAGGGCAATCACAAAGATCACGATACCCCAGCCGATAAAGTACATCAGCTTACGCAGTTCCCGGCCCAGGGTGCGGAACACCATGCTGTGCAGTGCTTCCGGGGGCGGGGGGTGGCCGGTGAGGAGTTCTTCGACCTTTTCTGCGAGCAGGCCGTTAAACGGTGCGGCAATGATGTTGGTGATGATGCCGAACAGGTAACCGTAGACAAAGAAGAACAACAGCACCACGACGATGGCGATCAGCCACGCCAGCCACTGAAACACGCTTGCCGCCCAGTCTGCGCCCGTGGCCAGAATCGCTCGCCACCAGGACATGTCGGAGGTGTCGACCGGGGTGTCGGACAGCAGGCTGCCGATATAGCGGCCAAGGTCGTCGAACTGGCTGACCATCAGGACGCCCAGTGCGATAAACAGCACCAGGTTGATCAGCAGCGGCATAATGATAAACGGGCGCAGCTCCTTCCGGGTGAGCAGCTGTGCTCCCCGGACTAATGCGTGTGCGCCGTGTGCCGGGTTGGAAGTCATGATTTACTGTGCTCCTGCGGCCTTCAGAATGTCGGCATACTCGGCACTCTGTTCGTGTTCACTGATCCGCGCCAGCAGTGTCTGGCCTTCAGGGCTATGGCTGTTCAGGTTCAGCCCCTGTTCATTGAACAGGCGCACGAAGGTTTCAAAATTCTCCGCTTTCATACCGCGGTAGGCGCGTTCCAGCAGGTAGAAATCCCGATTGAATCCTTCCGGTGCTTCACCCACTAGAAACCCGGCGATACGATCATCGTCGAATACTTCACCGAGGACTTTTTGCTTGTCTTTTTTCAGGCTCACTTGTTAATTCCTTTCGTGCTCTGATCTTAATTTAGTGCCTATCTTCAGGTCAGCCCGCTGCTGGGGTGCCTTGTGGCGGTGGTGCGGCCGGGGCTTGTTTGTGCGAAACACGAGCTAGGCGCCCCCCCGTTAACCCATCCCTGGGGGCTCTTCCGCGAGGTCCCTCTCGCGGAAGGTTTCGCAAACAAGCCCCGGCCCCACCACCTTCGCATCGAGGTATAGCGCTTCCGAGAAACTGATGTGTATTGCTACGAAGCGCAATTGTTCAAATCTAAGGGCAAGTGCCGGGTGAGAATTTTCGAAAGCGTCGGCGACAGGGACGTCGCCGACGCAGCGTACAGGGATGTATTTAAAGCGGTTTCGAAAATTCTCACCCGGTGCTTGGCCGCCACCGGACCTGCAATAACGCGGGCCCGATAACATGGATCAACTTATAAGAGCGCGTCCAGTTTCTCTTTCAGAATCTTGTTGATCATCTGCGGATTCGCCTGTCCCTTGGAGGCCTTCATGATCTGGCCCACAAAGAAGCCCATCATTTTGGGTCGCTTGTCCGGATCCGCGTTGCGGTAATTTTCGACCTGGGAAGCAGAAGCCGCGATCACATCGTCCACCATCTTCTCAATGGCCCCGGTGTCGGAAACTTGCTTCAGCCCCTTGGCTTCAATCACCGCATCGGCATCACCATCACCATTCGCCATCGCCTCAAACACCTGCTTGGCAATCTTCGAGGAAATGGTGTTGTCCTTGATGCGCGCAATCAGGCCCGCCAGGTGTTCCGCAGAGACCGGCGAATTGTCGATGGACTTTTCCTCGCGGTTCAACAGCGCCGCCAGCTCACCCATCACCCAGTTAGCCGCCAGCTTCGGCTCGCCACTCTTGGCCGCTACCTGCTCGAAGTAATCCGCCGTAGCGCGCTCCTGAGTCAGCTGATCCGCATCGTAGGCAGAAAGACTGTATTCCTTCTCAAAGCGCGCACACTTCGCATCCGGCAACTCCGGCAATTCACCGCGCACCTGCTCGATGTAATCGTCGGTGAGCACCACCGGCAGCAGGTCCGGGCAGGGAAAGTAGCGGTAATCGTTGGCCACTTCCTTGCTGCGCATGGAGCGGGTTTCATTTTTGTCCGCGTCGTACAGGCGCGTTTCCTGCACCACCTTGCCGCCGTCTTCGATCAGGTCGATCTGGCGCTGGGCCTCTACCTTGATCGCCTTTTCGATAAAGCGGAAGGAGTTCAGGTTCTTGATCTCGGTGCGGGTGCCCAGTTCTTCTTCGCCTTTCAGGCGGACTGACACGTTGGCGTCACAGCGCAGCGAGCCCTGGGACATGTCGCCGTCGGAAATGCCCAGGTAAGTGACGATACTGTGGATTTTTTTCAGGTAGGCAACCGCCTCCGCGGCGCTGCGCATATCCGGTTCGGACACAATTTCGATCAGCGGGGTACCGGCGCGGTTGAGGTCGATGCCTGACATTCCATGAAAATCTTCGTGTAAAGACTTGCCTGCATCTTCCTCCAGGTGCGCATGGTGCAAGCGGATGGTCTTGCTGCTGCCGTCTTCCAGATGAATTTCGATCTGGCCTTCGCCAACGATCGGCTTTTCCAGCTGGGTGGTCTGGTAGCCCTTGGGCAGGTCCGGGTAGAAATAGTTTTTGCGCTCGAACACCGAGCGCTTGCCGATTTCCGCGTTCATGGCGAGGCCGAACATCACCGCGAAGCGGAAGGCTTCTTCGTTAGGAACCGGCAAGGTGCCCGGCATGGCCAGGTCAATCGCACAGGCCTGGGTGTTGGGGGCGGCACCAAAGGCGGTGCTGGCGCCGGAGAAAATTTTCGATTGGGTGGCCAGTTGCACATGCACTTCCAGCCCGATAACGACTTCCCATTCCACGTCGCTTCTCCTTATTCCTACTTATTGTGCCGCCGGGGCGGTTTGCTGGTGCCAATCACTGGCGAGCTGGAACTGGTGCGCCACATTGAGCATGCGCGCCTCGTCCAGGTAGTTGCCAATGATCTGCAGGCCAACGGGCAGGCCGTGGGCGAAACCGCAGGGGATAGACATGCCGGGCAGGCCGGCCAGATTGGTGGCGATGGTGTAAATGTCTTCCAGATACATGGCCACCGGGTCGGCATTTTTTTCACCCAGCTTGAACGCGGGGTTGGGGGCGGTGGGGCCCATGATCACATCGACCTTGTCGAAGGCGTCGACAAAGTCCTGTTTGATCAGGCGGCGCACCTGTTGCGCCTTGTTGTAGTAAGCGTCGTAGTAGCCGGCGGACAGGGCGTAGCTGCCTACTAAAATGCGGCGTTTTACTTCCTCGCCGAACCCTTCACCGCGGGAGCGCATATACAGGTCGCGCAGGTCCGCCGGGTTTTCGCAGCGGTAGCCGTAGCGCACCCCGTCAAAGCGGGACAGGTTGGCGGAGGCCTCTGCCGGGGCAATCACGTAATAGGCGGGTACCGCCAGCTTGCTGTGGGGCAGGCTGATTTCCACCAGTTCGGCGCCGAGCTGTTCATACGCCTTGAGGGCTGCCTGTACCTGCGCGCCCACCTCGCTGTCGAGGCCTTCGCCAAAGTACTCACTGGGTACGCCAATTTTGAGCCCCTTGATGGAGTCGCCCAGGCTGGCGGTGTAGTCCTGCGCTGGGCGATCCAGACAGGTGGAGTCTTTTTTGTCGGGGCCTGCCATCACAGACAGCATCAGTGCGGCGTCTTCGGCGGTGCGGGTAATGGGCCCGCCCTGGTCGAGGCTGGAGGCGAACGCAATCATGCCCCAGCGCGATACCCGCCCGTAGGTGGGCTTGAGGCCGGTGGTGCCGGTCATGGCCGCCGGTTGGCGGATGGAGCCGCCGGTGTCGGTGGCGGTGGTACCGGGTACCAGTAATGCGGCAACTGCAGCGGCGGAACCGCCGGAAGAGCCGCCGGGAATCCGCTCGATGTCCCAGGGGTTTTTCACCGCGCCATAAAAGCTGGATTCATTGGAGGAGCCCATGGCGAACTCGTCCATATTGGTTTTGCCCAGGCTCACCGCGCCCGCCTGCTGGAAGTTGTCTACCACGGTGGCGTCGTAGGGTGGCACGAAGTTGTCGAGCATCTTGGAGCCGCAGCTGGTGCGTACGCCACTGGTGCAGAAGATGTCCTTGTGGGCAATGGGCACGCCGCACAGGGCTGGGGCGTCGCCCTTGGCAAGGCGCGCATCCGCGGCGGTGGCCTGCTTGATGGCCTGGTCGCCGGTGACGCTGATGAAGCTGTTGAACTGGTTGTCCAGTTGTTGGATGCGTTCCAGCAGGTGGCTGGTGATCTCCACGCTGGAGAACTGTTTGTCGCGCAGGCCGCGCATGATCTCGGCGATGGTCAACTGATGCATGGGAAATCCGGTTTCTTGTCTATTCTGTATTCGCTTGCAGCGGGCGGGTCGCTGTTAGATTGCTGCTAGGTCGCGGTAAGGTCGCTGTTAGGTCAATGAATCGAATCGCTCGGTCAGTCGATGACCTTGGGTACCAGAAACAGGCCCGCTTCCGTTTGTGGCGCCAGGGCGAGGAATTCTTCGCGGCGGTTGGGCTCGGTGACTTCGTCTTTGCGCAGCACCTGCACCTCCTCGAGGGGGTGGGCCATAGGCTCGACGCCGTCGGTGTTGACGGCCTGCAGCTGGTCGACCAGTTGCAGTACGTCGCCCAAACGGCTGCTGACTTCGTCTATGGTTTCTTCGGAAATGGCGATGCGGGCCAGTTCGGCCAGCTTTTCAACGGTTTGCGCGTCCACGGCCATGGGGGTAGAGACTCCAGCTTCTCATTGGCTAAATTGCGGCCAGGCCCGGTTTGCCGGGGCTGGCGGGAACAGAAGGAGCGCAAATTTAGCATATCTGTGGGGGAATCTCTTTATTCTTATTTATTAAGGGGTTCCTGAGCCTTGCCCTAAACCCGCGCCGTTGTTAGAGTTTGCCGATTATGGTCAGGGCGCGGTTGCGCCCGGCTGATTCGCACAAGAGCGGACGAAAACGCCGCCCGGAACACAGAATTTATTGCGCGGACTCACTACCCTGTAGCGCTTCCCTGCCGGGGAGCTCCAGTCGGCGCTCGCGGCACCTGACCCGGATTGGGTGTTGTACATCAGAATTAAGGTAATCGAATTCCATGTTTAAACGTTTGCGGGGCATGTTCTCCAGTGATCTCTCCATCGACCTGGGTACTGCGAATACGCTGATCTACGTGCGCGATCGCGGCGTCGTTCTCGATGAACCCTCCGTTGTGGCCATCCGCCACTACAACGGCACCAAGATCGTGGAAGCGGTGGGTGTTGAGGCGAAGCGCATGCTGGGCCGTACCCCGGGGAATATCACGGCTATCCGCCCGCTGAAAGACGGGGTGATTGCAGACTTCCAGGTCACCGAGAAGATGCTGCAGCACTTTATCAAGAAGGTGCATGAAAACAGCTGGATGCGCCCGAGCCCTCGGGTTCTGGTGTGTGTCCCTTGCCAGTCCACCGAGGTGGAGCGCCGTGCGATTCGCGAATCCGCCCTCGGTGCCGGTGCCCGCGAAGTGTGGCTGATCGAAGAACCCATGGCTGCTGCTATCGGCGCCGGCCTCAAGGTAGAAGAAGCCAGTGGTTCCATGGTGGTGGATATTGGTGGCGGCACCACCGAGATTGCCATCATCTCCCTGAATGGCGTGGTCTATTCCGACTCCGTGCGTATCGGTGGCGACCGCTTCGATGAGGCCATCGTCAACTATGTGCGTCGCAACTACGGCAGTGTGATCGGCGACGCCACCGCCGAGCGCATCAAGGAAGAGATCGGCTGTGCCTACGCGGGCAGCGAAGTGCGCGAGATCGACGTGCGTGGCCGCAACCTGGCCGAAGGGGTGCCGCGCAGCTTTACCCTGAACAGCGACGAGATTCTGGAAGCACTGCAGGAGCCGCTTACCGGTATCGTGCAGGCGGTGAAGAGTGCGCTGGAACAGTCGCCGCCCGAACTGGCGTCCGACATCGCCGAACGTGGCCTGGTGCTGACCGGCGGTGGCGCGCTGCTGCGCGACCTCGACCGCCTGCTGATGGAAGAGTCTGGCCTGCCGGTGATCGTGGCCGACGACCCCCTGACCTGTGTTGCCCGCGGTGGCGGCCAGGCGCTGGATATGATGGACAAGAGCCGTCTGTACCTGGTCTCCAACTGATTTTTTTGCGATAAGGATGCGGCGCCAGGGACTGCAGGCGCCGCCGCTCTACAAGCGCAGGGAAATGCGCGAGCCAATAACAACAGCTGCTAACAGCAGCACTGCGTAACAGGTCGATGGGGGCCGCCCATTAAACCGCTATTTACCCGAGGTCCGTCACCGGAGTCCCGCATCATTGTGCTGGGCACGCTGGCGACCGCACTGATCCTGATCAACCTCTATACCGACTGGCTGGATCCAGTACGCGAGCGCCTGTCCAGTCTTTCCGCCCCCTTTTACTGGATTACCGGCACCCCCTCCCGTGTCGGTGGTTGGGCGGGCGAGCAGCTGCGCACCCGCGAAGAGCTGCTGGAAGAAAACAGCCGCCTCAAGCATCAGGTGATGCTGCTGGAGCAGCAGACCCAGTTGCTGGCTTCGGTGCGTGCGGAGAATACCCAGCTCAAAGAACTCATGAACTCGGCCGAGAGTGTGGATCAGCGCGTGCTGGTGGCACAGGTGATCGGCGTGTCTCCGGATCCGCTGGAGCATGTGCTGATCATCGACAAGGGGCGCAGCGATGGCCTGGAGCAGGGGTCGGCGATCATGGATGCCAGTGGCCTGCTGGGCCAGGTCATCGAAGCCGGGGATATTTCGAGCCGGGTGCTACTGATTACCGATGCCAATCACGCGCTCCCCGTACAGGTGCTGCGCAACAGCGTGCGCGCGGTGGCCGAGGGGACCGGTGATCTCTACCGCCTGAAGCTGCGCCACTTGGCCAACACCAGCGATATCCGCGAAGGGGACCTGCTACTCAGTTCCGGTCTCGGTGGTCGTTTCCCCGCCGGTTATCCGGTGGGGGAGGTCATTGGGGTCAAGCGTGACCCTGGCCGCGCCTTTGCCGAAGTGGATGTGCAGCCGCGGGGGCGCATGAACCGCAGCCGTTTTGTGCTGGCGGTGATTCACGATGAGCAAAATGGCGTCAGCGGCCTGGAACAGCAGCTTGGCGATGGTTTGGTGCCTCGGGACTGAATCCATGGAAGCCCACAACCGCTGGTTCATTCTGCTGACGATTTTTGTTGCCCTGCTGCTGGCGGTGATGCCGTTGCCCACCAGCTGGCTCTGGTTCCGCCCGGCGTTCTGTGCACTGCTGGTGATCTTCTGGACCACCCGGATGCCCCAGGAGCTGGGGGTCGGTTTTGCCTGGGTGGTGGGGCTGGTGGAAGACCTGGTTACCGGATCGACGCTGGGCGCGCACGCACTGGCGCTGGCGGTGTTGGCGTACTTCAGCCTGCTCACCTATCGCCGGACACGGGCATTCAACCCGGGGCAACAGCTGATGTGGGTTTTTGTGCTGGTCGGGATCAATCAGCTGCTGGGTAACTGGGTGCACAGTCTGGCGGGCAAGCCGGTGCCGGGCCTGACTTTTTTGTGGCCGGCCCTGACCACGGCGCTGCTGTGGCCACTGATCACGCCCTGGCTACACGGCGCGGCCTCCCGGCTACAGATACGCTGATCTCGCCGGGGCAAATCGTGCGCCTTTGCCCGATTCGAGCAAAATAATGTTAAGTGGCGCACGCGGCGCGGTTATTTTTCGAGCAATAACGCTATAATCGGGCTTTTCGCTGACCATACTTGCTTCACCAATAACCATAAGTCGTGCCTGTGCCAAATTCCGAAAAAGAACAGCGCCTGATCCTCGCCTCCGCATCCCCGCGGCGGGCGGAACTGCTGATGCAGATTGGTGTGCCATTCTCGTCTGCCGCGACCTCGGTCGAAGAGCGGCGTCATCCCGATGAATCCCCTGAAGCCTACGTATTACGCCTGGCCGAGGAAAAGTCCCGCGCGGGACTCAAGCTGCTGGATGACCCCAATACCTGGTCGCTGGGGGCAGATACCCTGGGTGTGGTGGATGACGAAATCCTGGAAAAACCCCGCGATTTCACCGATTTTGCCCGCATGATGCGCCTGATGTCCGGCCGCGAGCATTCGGTGTTGACCGCAATCTGCCTTACCGGCGCCGAGCAGTCGTTCAGCGAGGTGGTGGAGACCCGGGTGCGGTTCCGCGAGCTGGACCGGCGCCTGATCGAGGGGTACTGGAACACCGGGGAGCCGGCCGACAAGGCGGGCGGTTACGGTATCCAGGGCATGGGTGCGCTGCTGGTGGCCTCTATTCATGGCAGTTACAGCAATGTGGTGGGCTTGCCCCTGGAAACCCTCGGCGGGTTTCTGGAGCGCGCAGGTATTCCCTACTGGCAATTCGACAAGCGTGCGGTTGGTCATTCAAGTGGCGCAGGGACGATTTAGGAGTTACGCCCAGTGAGCGAAGAGCTACTTATCAACGTGGCGCCGATGGAAACCCGTGTGGCACTGGTTGAAAACGGTGTGCTGCAGGAAGTGTATCTGGAGCGCACCGCCAGCCGTGGCATCGTGGGCAATATCTACAAGGGCAAGGTGGTGCGGGTGCTGCCCGGCATGCAGGCCGCGTTTGTGGATATCGGCCTGGAGCGGGCGGGCTTTATCCATGCCTCGGATATTGCCCCGCTGGACGAGGACGGGATGGAGTCCCGCGAAGGCGATGTGGCCGATATCCGCGCTCTGGTGCGGGAGGGGCAGTCGCTGGTGGTGCAGGTGGTCAAGGACCCCATCTCCAGCAAGGGCGCCCGTCTCACCACGCACCTTTCGGTTTCCGCACGCTACCTGGTGTATATGCCGCAGACCCGGCATATCGGCATCTCCAACCGTATTGAAGATGAATCGGAACGCGAGCGCCTGCGGGAGCTGGTGGACCTGGCCTCGGCAAAGCTCGCCGAGGAGGGGCACAGCGGCGATGGCGGCTTTATCCTGCGCACCGTGGCCGAAGGCGTAAGCGAGGAAGAGCTGCTGCGCGATATTCCGTTCCTGTACAAGCTCTGGATCGAGCTGGAACAGCGTATCAAGCTCGAGAAAGCGCCGGCGATCATCTATGAAGACCTGCCCCTATTCATGCGCGCGCTGCGCGACCTGGCGCGCCCCCACACGGAAAAAATCCGTATCGACTCCCGCGAGGCCCACGCGCGTGCGGCCAAATTCACCGGCAAGTACGCACCGGAAATCGCCCCCAGGATCGAGCATTACCCCGGCGAACGCCCCCTGTTTGACCTCTATGGTGTCGAAGAGGAAATCCGCAAGGCGCTGCAGAACAAGGTCACCCTGAAATCGGGTGGGTACCTGATCGTCGAGCAGACCGAGGCCATGAGCACCATCGATGTGAATACCGGTGCCTTCGTGGGGCATCGCAATCTGGAAGAGACCATCTTCAAGACCAACCTGGAAGCGGCCACGGCTATTGCCCGGCAGCTGAGGTTGCGCAATCTCGGTGGCATCATCATCATCGACTTTATCGATATGCAGGATACCGAGCACCAGCGCCAGGTACTGCGCACCCTGGAAAAATCCCTGGAGCGGGACCACGCCAAGAGCAGTATCACCGGTGTGTCCGAGCTGGGCCTGGTGGAAATGACGCGCAAGCGTACCCGCGAATCCCTGGGGCAAATTCTCTGTGAGCCCTGCCCGGTGTGCGCCGGGCGCGGTACGTTGAAAACCGCAGAAACGGTGTGTTATGAGATTTTCCGCGAGATTATTCGCGAGGCGCGGGCCTACGACAGCGAAAAGATCATGGTGCTCGCCAGCCAGGTGGTAATCGACCTGCTGCTGGATGAGGAGTCCGCCAATGTGGCGGACCTGGAAGAGTTTATTGCCCGCCCCATCCAGTTCCAGGTGGAGCCTATTTACAACCAGGAGCAGTACGACATTGTACTGGTGTAAGTTCATCACAGGCGTCGTTTGCGGCGGCCCCAACCTGTGCGCTCGTGGTTTCGGGAGGCAATCCTGATGCTGTGGCTACGCTGGTTCGCCCGCAAATTCTGGCTGCTGGTGGTGATCCTGGTGATCTCCCTCGCCATCCTGGTGCAGACGGGGCGTATCCTGTCGCCGCAGGTGGGTAAATACAGCCCGGAAATCGGCCACTGGCTTTCCGCGCGGCTGGGCGCACCGGTACAACTGGAACATATCGCCCTGCGCTGGCAGGCGCTCGAAGTGGCGCTGCAGATCGACGGTCTGAACATCGGCGATTCGGGGCAGGTCAAGCTTGCCCGAGGGCTGTTTCACCTCGACCTGCTGGCCAGTCTCTGGAACCGGGAACTTATCTGGAAAAACCTGGAAGTCGACGGCTTTTCCGCGCAATTGGAGCAGCGCGCAGAAGGCGGCTGGCAGGTGCAGGGCTTTCCGCGGGTGGGCGCGCCCGCCGACGCGGGTGTGGCACCCGGTGACGCCGGGCTGCGCTTGGGCGATCCGGCGCGGATTTTCCAGCTTGGCCCGAAGGTACTGGTCCGCGATGCCAGTATTGGGCTGACGCTCACCGATGGGCAGTCCGCCAACCTGGAATTGCGCGAGATCCAGCTGGAAAACAGTGGTGTGTTCCACCGCCTTGTTGCCCGGGCGTTCGTCACCGGGGCGATGGAAAGCCTGCACAGCGGTGAAGAGAGCCTGCGCCTGGTATTGGAGGGGCGCGGCAACCCTCGCGACCACGACGAATTCTCCCTCAAGGGGTATGTGCAGCTGAATGAACTGCTGGTGGATGCAGACCTGGTTGCCCTGGTGTATCAGCTGTTACCGCTGCCAGAAAAGCTCTACTGGCCCGGTCGCAAGCTCGCGGGCGGTCGGCTGTGGCTCAGTTCCGATGCAAAGAATGGCTACAGCCTGCGGGGCGACCTGAGTCTTGCACAAGTCGCCGACGACGGGCAGGGCGCAGTCGAAGGGGAGCATGATGCCGATGCGGGGCGTGCTCTTGAAACCCTGAATGCCCTGTCCAGCAAACTGTCCGGTCGCTGGCGTCCCGGGGACTCCTGGGAACTGGTGCTGCAGGATCTGGGGCTCAACTGGCAGCAGCTGGAAGTGCCGGACGTGAATCTCCAGGCGAGCGGGGATCAGTCGGGTAACCTGCAGCTGGCGGTGGACCAGATCGAGCTGCAGGCCTGGCACCGGGTGCTGAAAGTGCTCGAGCTGATACCGGAAAAAGCCGACGAGTGGCTCAATGCCCTGGACCCGACCGGCGAGCTGCAGAATGTGCGTCTGGCGCGCGTTGATGGCGAACTCACCCTGGCCGCGAACCTGCACGATGTCGTGGCGGGGGCGCACCGCGGCGCTCCCGCGGTTAGCGGGGTGAATGGCTATTTGTTCCTGAATGGCCAGGGTGGCCGTGTGGAGCTGGCCAGCAACGAGGGTTTCAGTGCGCATTTCCCGGTGCTCTACGATGCGCCGTTTGAGTTTGGCAGCGCCCGCGGCACCGTTGCGTGGGATGTCGATCGCGCGCACAACACGATTTCTATCTACTCCGGCCCGATTCAACTGGACGCCATTACTGACGAGCAGCCAGGGCGCCCGTCCACTGGTGGTGCTCCTGCTGCCGCCTTTAGCGGACAATTCCTGTTGCAGATTCCCGTGGTGCCGCATACCCGTGCGGCGGACTTCACCCTCGCGCTCGGGCTGCGCAATGTTGCGGTACAGGAGCAGCGCCACCTGGTGCCCACGGTCGTCAGCGATGATCTGCGTCGGTGGCTCGATCAGAGTATCGGCAAGCGCAATGCCGGCCGCATCCCTGCCGCGGGCTTGATCTACCGCGGGTACAGTTATCGTGAAGGGGAAGACCAGGATCTGCTGGCGCTGGGCGCGCACGACTTCCGCAATACGGTGCAGCTGCAGGCCGATATTCGCGACAGCAGCCTGGCCTATGCCCCCGACTGGCCGGTGGCGGAACACGTGGACGGCCATCTGGGCATCAACGACCGTGAAGTACTCGTGGTTGCCCCCAGCGCGAAGCTGTGGGATGTCTCGGGGGCGAATGTATCGGTGCGGATATCCCCCGAGCCCACCGGTTCCAGGCTGGATGTGCGGGCGGAGCTGGCGGGCCCCGCCGCCGATGGTTTGAAAATCCTGCGCGAGTCGCCATTGCGTGAGCGTCTCGGCACAGCGTTCGATAGCTGGGATCTCGGCGGCACCATGCAGGGAACCCTGCAACTCAGTCAGCCACTGGGGGGGGCCGATTTTGCACCCAGCCAGCAAGTAGACGTGGCGCTGTCGGACGCCCATCTGACCTTGCAAAACCTGAATCTGGACATCCATGGGCTCGACGGCAATGTGCGCTACCACAGTAGCGATGGTCTCAAGGGATCCCGATTCCGTGGCCGCTTATGGGGCAAGCCGCTGCGTGCTTCCATTGCGCACCTGGGGCAGGGCGAAGACCGCGATACCCAGGTGGTGGTGCACGGTGAGGCGGTAACCGAGAGTATCGGCCAGTGGAGCGGGCGGCCGGAATTGCAGTGGCTCGATGGTGCGCTGGATTACACCGCGCGCGTGACCATTCCGGCTCAGGCCAAAGAAAAACCTTATGCCGCTGTGCTGGAATTGTCTTCCGACCTGGAGCAGGTGGCGGTGCAGCTGCCGGCACCGCTGGCCAAGCCCGCCGGTGAGAAGTCACGGTTTGTACTGCGGGTGCCCATCGGCGCGCAGGGTAATCTGTACCACCTGAGTTATGGTGAGCACCTGCAGGGGCAGATCTGGCAGGTGGATGGCAAATTGGAGCGAGCGGCGATTGCCCTGAATGCGGAGGCAACGTTGCCCGCGTCTCCGGGTATTGCCGTGATGGGGCATCTACCAGTGGTGGATCTGCCGCCGTGGCAAGAAGCCCTGTCGATCTATACCGACGCGGCCCCTGCGATTGCCGACGGGCCGGCCGCAGTGGCTGTCACCGACGGGGCGACTGCCGCAGCCAGTGACGAGAACCCGCTGCCGATTCGCCTCGATCTCAGCACGGATCTGTTGCAGGTCTCCGAGACCACCCGCATCGACAATATCCACGTGCGTGGGCGCGGCCTGGGGGCAGATTGGCTGCTCGATTTCGATAGCGAGACCGCTGCGGGCAAGCTGAGCGGCACCCTCAACTCGGCGACGCCCATGCAACTGGCGCTGGAACATCTGCGCCTGCCACCGCTGGCGGCAAAAGAGGGCTCGGCGGTGGGTGACAGCGATACTGAGGCCCCCGCCTCCCTGGCAGCGCGCCTGCAGGATCGTTGGAAGGGTTTTGATTTTGCCAGTCTGCCGAGTGTGGATTTCAGCACCGAAACCTTGTGGATGGGCGATGAATCCATGGGCCCGTGGTCCTTTCAGTTGCGCCCGTCGGCACAGCGTCTGGTGGTGAGTGACATTGAGGGCACCCTGCGTGGTATCCGCATTGAGGGGCGCACCACGGGCGACAGCCGCCTGGGGGCGCAGTTGATGTGGATGCGCGATGACGATGGCAGTGAGTCTTCCCAGTTTATTGGCCGCTTGCGCGGCGAAAACTTGGGCCAGGTGCTGCAGTCGTGGGGACAGGAGGCCGCCATCGAGAGCCGCAGTGCGGTCTTTGATACCGCGCTGCGCTGGCAGGGGTCTCCCGCCATGCTGAGCCCCCAAAGCCTGAATGGTGAAATCCGCATCGATATCCGCAACGGGCGCTTTATGCGCGCCAGTGACAATGCCGGGACCTCGCTGCTGCGACTACTGTCGCTGTTCAACTTTGATACTTGGGCGCGCCGCCTGCGCCTGGATTTCTCCGACCTGGTACAGAGTGGCCTGACCTTTGACCGGGTACACGGCGAGGTGTATTTCGAGGGCGATGGTGAGCTGTTGATCGCGGTGCCGATCCAGGTGGAGGGGCCCACCAGCGAGTTGCAAATGGCCGGGCGGGTCAATTTGCAGCGGGAAGACTTGAATCTGACCCTGGTGGCCACGTTACCGGTGGGCAACAATCTCGCTTTTGTGGCGGCGCTGGCCGGTGGTTTGCCCGCTGCGGCGGGGGTGTACCTGATCAGTAAGGTGTTCAAGAAGCAGGTGGATCGGGTGGCCAGTGTCAGCTACCGCATCAACGGGGAGTGGGCGGATCCGGAAGTACGCTTTGACAAACTGTTCGATGACGGCGCTGCCGGGCGCGAGGGGCGCAGCGCGGTGGCACAGCGGCACAAGGAAAAAGCGGCACGGGAGGCCGCAACCCGTGCGGCATCGGCGGGAGTGGCAGCCCCCGAACAGGGTGTGCAGCAAGGCTCTGGCGGGTTGCCTGTGGAGGCCCCCGGCTCGCAGCGCCCACAGCCGCTCGGCGCTGGCTGATTTGATGCCAGTAGTTGCAAAAACCGAACAATTATTCGATATTTACCCGCAAGCGAATCGTCCATAGCGTTCGTACAACAATAAAGTCAGCATCAGAGGTGCGTCGCCAATGTCTGAGGTGGTCTCTTTGGCCGGTATTCCGTTCAATCGCTACACACTGTTCAAACTCTTCAAGTACACGGTTTACTGCCTGCTGGCGTACAACGTGTATGCGTTTTTTGTAGACAACCACGCGGCGGCCGGGACGGTATTCGCGGATGGCGTGAGCCTGGGGAAAATCATTGAGGCGTATAACGACTCTATCGATACGCTGGCCTGGGTGGTGTTGCTGCTGGTGTTTGAGCTGGAAACCTCGTTGTTGTCCGATGATCGCATCAAGGGCGGCACCAAGTGGTTGCTGAATGCGATATCGGCCATCTGCTATGTGTTCATCGTGTACTCGTTTTACGGGTATGTGTCGGAGATGGTGTCGCTGACCCATCTGCTACCGGTGACTGGCACCGCGTGTGAGCTGGCCAATAGCGGCGGCTGGTCGATGGTGCTGGAGCAGGATGAATACACGGCATTGACGGCGGCCAACTGCGGTTCACTGGCCGACCTCCATTTGCTGCGCCTGGCGGATGCGCAGGTGCTGGGGGATGCGGCGGTCTGGCGGGAAATTCAGTGGCTGGCGTGGGTTGATGTGATCAATGCCGGTGCCTGGCTGCTGGTGGTGGCGATTCTGGCGTTCGACGTGTGGCTGCAACTGCGCCACCAGTTGTCCGACTCCATCATGCGCTATTCCCAGGTGATCAAAGGGCTGCTGTATTTCACCCTGCTGCTGTGCGCCATCTACTGGGGAATCAACGGCAGCTTCCTGGACTTCTGGGATGCGTTCCTGTGGCTGGTGGCCTTCTTCTTTATCGAGATGAACCTGTTCGAATGGCAGGCTGAGACGAGCGCTGAGTGAGGGTTGGCAGCCTCTCGCCATTTCAGGTGAGCGGCGTTGTAAGCCCGGATTGTGGCGCCAAGGTGCTGGTGCGAGTATTTCGAATCGCTGTGAATACTTCCCTGTACGCTCCGGCGCCGCCATCCATGGCGACGACGGTTCGAAATACTCGCACCAGCCCCTTGTCTTAACTTCCGCCAGATGTATTCTGCATCGGCAACGCGCGGCTTCAGGGCCCGTCAATCGCTGCGGCTGGTCACTTCCAGCAGGTGATAACCAAACTGGGTTTTCACCGGCCCGTGGACCTTGTTTAACTCGTCGTTGAATACCACTTTGTCGAATTCCGGCACCATCTGACCCTGGCTGAATTCACCCAGATCACCGCCGTTGCGGCCGGAAGGGCACTTGGAATGCTGCTGGGCAATCTTTCCAAAATCAGCGCCGTCTTCAATCTGCTTTTTCAGATCCTGACACTGGGCTTCGCTTTCAACGAGAATATGGCGGGCGGTTGCTTTTGGCACGGGTGTCTCCCTTATTTCTACAACAAATAGATTCGTGAGCGGCAAGCTTAGTGTTTTACCGCCGATGGAGCCAGCTACTGGCCGGATAAAGCCGCAAAGGTGTTGCACTTGTTCACATCACCGCTGGTGAATCCCTCCCTGAACCAGTAGGCGCGCTGCTCGGCACTGCCGTGGGTGAAGGCGTCGGGGGATACGGCGCGACCGGCGCGGCGTTGCAGGTGGTCGTCGCCCACTGCGGCAGCGGCGCGCAGCCCTTCCTCGATATCACCGGGTTCCAGCATGTTGCGGTCGCGGTGTGCGTAAAAAGCCCACACGCCGGCGTAGCAGTCCGCCTGTAACTCGAGCATGACCGAGAGACGGTTGGCCGTGACTTTGTCGGCGCGCATACGAGCCTGCTGCACTTTTTCCGAGGTGCCCATCAGGTTCTGGACATGATGCCCGACTTCATGGGCAATGACGTAGGCGAAGGCGAAATCGCCCGGTGCACCGAGTTTCTTGAGTTCGTTCAGGAAACTTAAATCGAGGTACACCTTCTGGTCGCCGGGACAGTAAAAGGGACCAACGGCGGCCGAGCTCAGGCCGCAGGCGGAGCGCACCGCTTCGGTGTACAGCACCAGTTTGGGTGGGGCGTATTGCGAGCCCGCTTGTTGAAAGAGGTTGCCCCAGGTGTCTTCGGTGTCGGCCAGCACCACCGAGACAAACTGCGCCACCTCGTCATCGGGCGCGACGCCCTGTGTGCCCGGTGCCTGCTGGGAATCCGGGCCGAGGCTCGGGGATTCGGTGCTGGGCATCCCGCTGAACAGGTTGCCGCCAAAGTAGTAGAGTGCGCCCAGCGCCAGCAGGATAAGCCAGCCGCGTTTGCTGCGCAGTAAAAAGGGGGCGAGGGCGAGCAGGTTGCCGAGCCCTCCCATGCCACCGCCGCCACCGGGGGCTTTTTCCCCACGGCGATCTTCCACATTCGAACTTCTGCGACCCTGACGCCAGCGCATGGGAGCACCTCTCGTTTATCCTGCCGATTCACATCTGCGTATTGCTTTCAGCATAGAACAGTTGGCGCAGTTTTTTGTTTGATGCGCGGGAGATTATCCTTGCGCGTGGGATACCAGTGGTATCTTTGTCGCTTATCCAACCACCAGTGAGCCGAAACCTTGTCGTTGATACCTCTATTTCCTCTCAATATGGCGCTGTTTCCCGGCGTGACCTTGCCATTGCGGATTTTTGAGCAGCGTTACCTGCGCCTGGTGACCGAGTCCCTGAAAACCGATACCGGTTTCGGCGTGGTGTTGATCCGCAGTGGACGCGAGGTGGGACAGGCGGATGTGTGGCCGCTGGGGCTGTACGCGCGCATTGTCGACTGGAGCCAGGGGGAGGAGGGTTTGCTGCATATTGATGTGGCTGGCGATTCCCGTTTTCGCGTGCTGGACACCTTCCGCGAGGACGATGGGTTACTGATGGCCGAGGTGGAATGGCTGCCGGATGAAGAGTCGCACCCGGTGCCGGAGAGCTGCGATGGCCTGCTGGCGGTCCTGAACGAGCTGAAGCAGCATGCCGCCTCGCTGGCGCTGAAGTTCGCGCCGGTCGAAAGTGCCGAGGCGCTCTCCTGGCAGCTGGCGCAGCTGTTGCCCCTGGAAGATGCTGCGCGGGTAGAACTGCTGGCCAGTCACGACCCACTGGAGCGGCTGGCGAGTATTGCCGCCAACCTCGATCGCTGGGCCCGGGAATAAGTCTCACGCTGTTGGTCGATCGCGCAACAACAAAAATAATGCGGTAAACATTCTGAGTTGCTATGGAAAACATTGTCTTGCTTGGCGTTCTGCTGGTCCTCACCGTGATTGTCGGGGCGTTTATGGGGATCTTTGCGTTTGCCGAGGTCAAAAGCCTGCGCGGAGAGGTGCGCCGGCTGCGCGCGATGATCGAGAGCCTGCAGGCGGCTGGACTGACTGTTGAGCCGCATGGTCCCGGCAAAGCGGCTTCCTCACCGTCATCGACGCCACCGGCGCCGGTACCACCAGCGGAAGCCCCCGCACGTACTCAAATGCCCGATGCGGTACCCGATGAGGTGCCAACTAACGTATCGGAAATACCGAATAAGGTACCCAATGCAGTGCCGCCGGTGGCCGCCGCACGTACCGGTGCTCCGCCGCGGCCTGCCGTGGCCGTGCGGCGCACGCAGTTCTGGGTGCGTGTCCAGGAAAACTGGATGGTCTGGCTGGGCGGCGCCTGCGTTGCACTCGCCGGGGTTTTCCTGGCGCGCTACGGCATTGAGCAGGGGCTGCTTGGGCCCAGAGTGCGTGTGGCCGCGGGTCTGCTGACGGCGCTGGCCCTGTACGTGGCCGCGGAGGTGTTGCGGCGCAAGACTGGTGGCAGCCATCCAACCTTTGCCGCGCTCGCCGGCGGCGGGGCGATCACGGCCTTTGCCGCGATTCTGTCGGCGCTGCATCTGTATGACCTGATGGCGCCGGGATTGGCCTTCGGCCTGTTGGCGGTAGTGGCTCTGGTTACCCTGTGGTTGGCGCGGCTGCACGGGCCGGTACTGGCGGTGATCGGCATGCTGGGTGCTTACGGAGTACCGGCGCTGGTTTCTTCCGGCAGCGGCAATGTGCTTGGGGCGATGCTCTACGCGCTGATTATTTCCGTGTCGGTGTTGTTATTGCTGCGCCATGTCTACCGCAACTGGCTGTGGCTGGGGGTGCTCGCGGGCGCCCTCGCCTGGTGGTTGATCTCGTTGCTCGGACACCAGGCGGATGACTGGCGGGGTCTGTATCTGGCCGCGCTGGCGTACCTGTTGCTGGCCGTGGTGCCTGGGGACTGGCTGCTGACCGGGGAGGACCCGCAGTCTGCCGGCGGCCCTGCGGCAAAGATCACCCCGCTGGTCCTGCCGAGCCTGCTGGTGCTCGCGCTCGCCCAATGCCTGTCGATTTTGCGTGAGGGTTTCCAGCCAGAGGCGATCTGGGCGTGGAGCCCTCTGGCGCTGGTGATCCTGTGGGCAGCGCGGCGCAGGGGTAACCTCGCGCTGTTGCCCTGGGTGCTGCTGGTCGGCCAGCTGGTGGCGTGGCTCGCGACCCGCCTGGATTTCAGCGGGGCGCAGGGCGTGCGCCTGCTGCCTCTGCCGACAGAGCAGCAGGGGGGCTTTCTTCTCTATCTGTTGCTGAATGCTGTGCTGTTTGCGGGATTCGCCCTGTTCAATTACCGCCACGGGCTGGCGCGCTACTGGTGGGCCTCGCTCGCGGTGATGGCGCCACTGCTGTCGCTGCTGGTGGGCTATTTGCTGGCCGAAAGCTTCTTGCCCGTGTACTGGTGGTGCCTGTATGCGGCGGTGTTTGGGGGTGTGTTCATGTATCTGGGCGCGCGGGGGGCAACGCAGCACTGGCACAAGGGGATGGTGGTGTGGCTGTTTATCGCCGCACATTTCGCCTACAGCCTGGCGGCGTGTCTGTGGCTGCAACAGGCCAGTTTGACCCTGGCGCTGGCATTGCAGGCGGTGTCGCTGGCGTGGGTGATCCGACGCTTCGCGGTGCCGGCCCTGGGGTGGCTGCTGAAAGCGGTTCTGCTGCTGGTGGTGGTCCGGCTTACCCTGAATCCCTGGCTACTCAGCTACGCGGATGATACCCACTGGTCCCTGTGGACGTACGGCGGCGCTGCGCTGTGTGCCTGGCTGGCGGCGCGCATTCTGGCGCGGGCCGCAGAACGCGGTGTCTACCAGTCCACAGCCGACTGGTCCGAGGTGGCGGCCTGGCATCTGCTGGTGTTGGCGCTGTGGGCCGAAAGTCGTTACTGGCTGTACGACGGCAATGCCTTTGCCGCGCACTACAGTTTTACCGAGGCAGTGATCAACCTGTGGCTGTTCACCGGGCTGGGACTGGTGTACTACCGCAAGTCGTTGATTGCCGATCGCCTGGCGCGCTGGTACGACGGCTATGGCCGTCTGCTGATGCTCGCCGGGCTGGTGAACTACGGGAAAATCCTGTTTGCCACTGCCACCAGCGATCCCTGGGTGTGGCGCGATATCGACCCGCGCCCGCTGGTCAATATGCTGTTGCCCGCCTTTGGCGGGGCGGCTCTACTCGCACTGCTGGTCAGTCGATTCTATCTGCCGGGGGCGCGCAGGCTGGCCGGGCTGGTGGCTGCGGTCGCCGCCTTTGTGTGGGTGTCGCTGGAGGTGCGGCATCTGTGGCAGGGGGATATCCGGCTGGATACGCCGGCGCATACCGGGGAGTTGTACACCTACTCCGCGGTGTGGTTGGCCCTGGCCGTGACAGGCATTCTGCTGGGGAGCTGGAAGCGCTGGCGCAGTTGTTACCAGGGCGGGATGGCCGTGCTGGCGCTGGTGATCGTGAAACTGTTTCTGGTGGATATGTCGGGGCTCGAAGGCCTGCTGCGCGTGGCTTCCTTTATGGGGATGGGACTGGCGCTACTGGGTATCGCCTATCTGCATCAGAGGCTGGGCGGAAAAAGCGCAAGCCAGGTGCAATAACTGACTGCCCGCAGGCAATTTCCCGCAGCGCTTGCGGTATACTGCGCGGCCTTTTTGCGGGGCTCGCGTGCGTTGGGGCCGCTGTGCGGACAGATAACCGGGAGCTTGCCGCGGGACAACAGTGGTCCCGAATCGTATGAGTGAATTGCATGGAGATGAGCAGTGAACAGTATCAGTGCCACCGAGGTTGATCAGGATTCTACCCAAACCGCATCTGTCGAAGCGATGATGCAGGCCATGGGTCGTGCGGCACGCGCCGCCGCCCGGGTAATGGCGCGCACCGATACTGGCACTAAAAACGCGGCGCTGCGGGCCATCGCCGCGGAACTGGACGCCCAGCGACCGCAGCTGGCGGCGGCCAACGCCAAAGACATGCAAAACGGCCGCGCCAATGGTCTGGACGCGGCGCTGCTGGACCGCCTGGAACTGACCGACGAGCGTATCGACGGCATGATCGAGGGGCTCAGCCAGATTGCCGAACTGCCAGACCCGGTGGGCGAGGTCAGCGAACTCAAATACCGGCCGAGCGGCATTCAGGTGGGCAAGATGCGCGTGCCGCTGGGCGTGGTGGGCATCATTTACGAGTCCCGCCCGAACGTGACCATTGACGCCGCCAGCCTGTGCCTGAAATCCGGCAATGCGACGATTCTGCGCGGCGGCAGTGAGGCCCTGCACTCCAATGGCGCTATTGCAGCCTGCGTGGCCGCGGGGCTGAAGCAGGCCGGGTTGCCAGAGACCGCGGTACAGGTGGTGGCCACCACCGATCGCGCCGCGGTGGGCGCCCTGATCTCCATGCCCGAGTATGTGGATGTGATCGTACCCCGCGGCGGCAAGGGCCTGATTGAGCGCATCAGCCGCGACGCGCGGGTGCCGGTGATCAAGCACCTGGACGGCATCTGCCATGTGTACCTCGACGACCGCGCGGATCCGGTCAAGGCGTTCAATATTGCGCTGAATGCCAAGACCCATCGCTACGGTGTATGCAATGCCATGGAAACCCTGCTGGTGGCCGAGGCAGTGGCAGCAGAGTTCCTGCCCAGGCTTGCGGCGGCCTACGGGGAAAAAGGCGTGGAACTGCGTGGTTGTGACAAGACCCGCAGCATCCTCGCGGATGTGCTGCCGGCCACCGAAAAAGACTGGGCCACCGAATACCTGGCACCGGTGCTGTCGATTCGCGTGGTGGCGGATATGGATGCGGCGATGGACCACATCGCCCGCTACAGCTCCGGCCACACCGAGTCGATCGTCACCGAAGATTACTCCCGCGCGCGCCGGTTTATGGCAGAAGTGGATTCCGCCTCGGTCATGGTCAACGCCTCCACCCGTTTCGCCGACGGTTTTGAATACGGCCTGGGGGCCGAGATTGGTATCAGCACCGACAAAATTCATGCGCGCGGGCCGGTGGGCCTGGAAGGGCTGACCTCGCAGAAGTGGATTGTGTTCGGGGACGGGCAGATTCGCGAATGAGAGCCATCGCCCTGTTCGGCGGCACCTTTAACCCGGTGCATTTCGGCCACCTGCGCATGGCGCTGGAGCTTAAGGAAACGCTGGGATTCGACGAAATGCGGCTGCTGCCGTCGCACCAGCCGGCGCACCGCGCGCAGCCCGGGGTGACCGCCAATGCCCGTCGCGACATGCTCGCACTGGCGCTGGAACACTGTCCTGCGCTGCAGCTGGACGAACGGGAGCTGCAGCGCCAGGGCCCCACCTATACGGTGGATACCCTGCAGGCGCTGCGTGCCGAGCTGGGCAACCAGGTGTCGATCAGCTTCTGCATGGGGCTCGATTCCCTGCTGGGGCTGCCCGGCTGGCACCGTTGGCAGCAGCTGATCCGGCTCGCCCATCTGGTGGTGGTTACCCGCCCCGGCTGGCAGCTGCCCGAGCAAGGCCCGGTGGCGGAACTGCTCGCTGCCCACCGCGGTGATGTGGATACCCTCAAGCAACAGGCGGCCGGGAGCCTGGTGCTGCGGGAACAGACGCTGCTGCCGATCTCCGCCACGGAGATTCGCAGCCTGATTGCGAGCAACCGCTCGCCCCGGTATCTGCTGCCAGAGCGGGTACTCGACTACATTCAAACTCATCAGCTCTACAAGAGCGAAAACCAATAGGAGCCAAGGCTCCCGCTACAGGTGTTATGACTGATATCAAAGCAATTGCGGTAAACGCACTGGAAGACCTCAAGGGTAAAGACATCGTTTCGATGGATGTATCCGAACTCAGCGATGTAATGGACACCCTGATCATCTGTACCGGCACCTCCAGCCGGCAGGTGAAATCCCTGGCCAACAATGTGGTGGAAGACGGCAAAGAAGCCGGTATCCGTCCGATTGGCGTCGAGGGGATCGACCAGGGCGAGTGGGTGCTGGTGGACTACGGCGATGTGGTGGTGCACGTGATGCAGGCCGAGACCCGCGGCTTCTACGATCTGGAAAAGCTGTGGTCGATGACCCCCAACACCCGTGAGGGTGCGGACGGTTCCGATCCTCATCAGGACTGAGCGCGAAGCGCCGGCCCCTTGAACACACGCAGCTTATGAAAATTCGCATTATCGCCGCTGGTGGCAAGATGCCCGCCTGGGTGCAGGAAGGCTACAACGAGTACGCCAAGCGCCTGCCGCGGGAGCTGACCCTGGAAATGATCGAGGTGCCGCTGGGCAACCGCGGCCAGAAAAATTCCGCTGCGCTGGTGGAAAAGGCGCGGCAGAAAGAGGGCGAGGCGATGCTGGCGGCGATTCATCCGCGGGATCACGTGGTTGCGCTGGAAGTGAAGGGCAAGTCGTGGAGCACCGAGCAGCTGTCCCGGGAGCTCTCCGGCTGGCAGATGTCCGGCGACAACGTGAGTCTGCTGATCGGCGGCCCCGACGGTCTTTCCGCGGAGTGCGTGGCGCGGGCCAATCAGAAGTGGTCCCTGTCGGCGCTGACCCTGCCGCACCCGCTGGTGCGGGTACTGCTGGCGGAACAGCTGTATCGGGCCTGGACCTTGCTGGCGGGGCACCCGTACCACAAGTAAGTTGGCTAAGTCCCGGGGTGGCGCGCCGACTTCTTCGCCCGATTGAACTTTTTGCTGCCACCAGACTCCCACGGACACGGGGATGCCCGGTGCCTGTGGTTGTCTGTGGGCGCGGGTTTGCATCGAACACTCCGCAGGGAAGGCAAACTTGTGTACACTTCGTGGTCATTTTCGCGCCACCGAATAACCTGCTTCGACTACCATGTCAGAAAACCTGCGTTTTAAAGACCACCACACAGAGCAGCGGCTGTTTCGCAACCGCATGCTGGTGGCCATATTCGGCGTAGTCGTGCTGCTCGGTGTGCTGGTCGCGCGCTTTTACAACCTGCAGGTAGTCAACTTCGAGGACTACCGTACCCAGTCTGACCAGAACCGCATCCAGGTGCGTCCGGTCCCTCCCACACGGGGCCTGATCTACGATCGCAACGGTGAAATGCTGGCGGACAACCGCCCCAGTTACACCCTGTCTGTGGTGCGCGAGCGGGTCAAAGACCTGGATGCCACCATCGAACTGCTCGGCCGGATCGTGCGTCTTGAAGACAGCGATGTAGAGAAGTTCAAGCGCCGCCTGCAGCGCCGGCGTCCGTTCGAGCCGGTGCCTCTGCGCTATCGCCTCAGTGAGGACGAAATCGCCCGTATCAGCGTCAATGAGTTCCACTTGCCCGGGGTATCCGTGGAGGCGGAACTGGTTCGCTATTACCCCGAGAGTAAATTGTTTGCCCATAGCGTGGGCTATGTGGGGCGGATCAACGACCGCGAACTGTCTGGTTTCACCGAAGAAGATGTACGCCGCTACCGCGGTACCCAGAGTATCGGCAAGGTGGGGTTGGAGCGCTCTTACGAGGACCTGCTGCTGGGTGAAGTGGGCTATGAAAACGTGGAAACCAATGCCCGCGGTCGCGTACTGCGGGTGCTGGAGCGCCAAGATCCCAAACCCGGCGCGGAGCTGACCCTGCATCTGGACACCCGCCTGCAGCAGGTGGCCACCGAGGCGCTGGGGGATAACCGCGGTGCGGTGGTCGCCATCGACGTGAAAACCGGCGGCGTGCTGGCGTTTGTGAGCCAGCCGTCCTACGACCCCAATCTGTTTGTGACTGGCATCAGCTTCAGGGATTACAGCGCGCTGCGGGATTCGCTCGATGTGCCGCTGTTCAATCGTGTGGTGCAGGGGCAGTATCCGCCCGGTTCTACGCTCAAACCCATGATGGGCCTCGGTGGTCTCGCCGCGGGCATCATCCGCGCGGATACCAAGGTGCCGGACCCCGGCTTTTACAAGCTGCCGAACGATTCGCGTATTTATCGCGACTGGAAGCGCTGGGGCCATGGCAAACATGTCGACCTGATCGAAGGGTTGGCCCAGAGCTGCGATGTGTATTTCTGGGACATGGCCCACCGCTGGGGTATTGACGGTATGCACGATATCGCCACCCGCTTCGGCCTTGGCGAAAAAACCGGGATTGATTTGCCCAGGGAGTACCCCGGGCTCTTCCCCTCGCGGGCCTGGAAGCGCGGCGCTCGCGGTGTGCCCTGGTTCCCGGGGGACAGCCTGAACGCGGTGCTGGGCCAGGGCTTTGTGCTGGCCACGCCGCTGCAGCTGGCGGTGATGACCGCCACCATCGCCAATCGCGGCACTCACTACCGCCCGCAGATGGTGATGGCCATCGATGGCGTCGAGCAGCCCCCAGAAGTGCTGCACCACGTGGATGCGCGCCCGGAGCACTGGGATCTGGTGTTCGAGGGGATGGAAGCCGTGGTCTACGGCATCCACGGCACCGGCAAGAAAGCCGGCGCCGGCCTCGACTTCAAGGTGGCGGGTAAAACCGGCACCGCGCAGGTGGTGGGTATCGCCCAGGGGGAGAAATACGACTCCGAGGCGCTGAAAGAGCGCCACCGGGACCACGCCCTGTTTGTTGCCTTCGCGCCGGCGGATGACCCGCAGATTGCGGTGTCCGTGCTGGTGGAAAACGGCGAAGGTGGTGGTAGCGTGGCGGCACCGGTGGCCCGTGAACTGTTTTTCGACTGGATGTCGCGGCCCCTGGAAGACACCGCCAGCCGGCAGGGCGGGCGTCCGCCCATGATCAGCGCCGGGTTCAGGCATCCACACCCACACGAGGTAGCAATCCGTGGCTAGTCGCGATTACATGCACCGCCTGCCGGATGCCGGCAGCAGCCTGCGGCGGCCGGAGAGTTTTTCGCGGCGCTGGCATATCGACCTGCCTCTGCTGTTGCTGTTGATCCTGCTGGCGGGGGTCGGGCTGGTGGTGCTGTACAGCGCGTCCGGCGAAGAGAGCCACTACGTCAAGCGCCAGGCGGTGTTTATGGCGCTGGCGTTCGTGGGCATGTTCATTGCCGCGCAGATTCCCCTGGAGTTTTACCGGCGCTGGTCACCGTGGTTTTACCTGGGCGGCTGCTGCCTGCTGGTGGCGGTGCTGTTTTTTGGTGTGGGCGCCAAGGGCGCGCAGCGCTGGTTGCAGATCGGTGGTTTTCGCTTCCAGCCCTCCGAGGCATTGAAACTCGCGGTGCCGATCGCCGTCGCGGCCTACCTGCACAAGCGCAGCCTGCCACCGTCGTTTATGACGGTGGTGGGTGCGCTGGTGATTATTGCCATCCCGGCGGCACTGATTGTGCGCCAGCCGGATCTCGGCACCTCCATTCTGATTGCCGCTTCGGGCATCTTCGCGCTCTATCTGTCGGGCCTCAGCTGGAAAATGATCGGTAGTGCGGTGGTGATGGCGCTGATGGCCGCATGGCCCATGTGGATCTGGGGGCTGCGGGATTATCAGAAGCAGCGCATTCTCACCCTGTTCAATCCGGATGCCGACCGTCTCGGTGCGGGATGGAATATTTTCCAGTCGAAGGCGGCCATCGGTTCCGGTGGCTGGGACGGCAAGGGCTATATGCAGGGCACACAGTCCCAGTTGGATTTCCTGCCAGAAAGTCACACCGACTTTATCATCGCCGTACTGGCGGAAGAGTGGGGCATGCGCGGAGCATTGTTTCTGCTGGCCCTGTATCTGTTGATCATTGCCCGGGGCATCTATATTAGTTTCATGGCCCAGCATGTATTCGGACGGTTGTTGGCGGGTAGTATCACGCTGACATTCTTCGTGTACGTGTTTGTGAATATCGGTATGGTGACCGGCCTGCTGCCGGTGGTGGGGGTGCCCCTGCCACTGGTGAGCCATGGCGGCACCTCGGTAATTACCCTGATGGCGGGGTTCGGTATTCTGATGGCTATCAGCACGGAAAGGCGCAGAGTACTTTTCTAGTTGTTGGATTTAGTTGCAGGGTTTGGTGGCTGAATGTGAGGCGGTTCAGGCTCGCTTCACTTTTTCCCGTGTATCGTGCCACTTTTTGGCGCGGATGCAGTCACACTGCAGAACGAATTTAATAATTGTGGAAAGTGGCAGGAAGTACTCTATGAACACAGGAGCGGTTGTTTTGAAGTGGACCACAGGATTGATAGCAGGCTTGGGGCTGGTGCTCGGTGCCTGTGCGCAGGAGGCGGGGCACGAGGAAAATGCCCAGGCGAATGCGTTTGTGGATTACATGGTGGCCGAACACAACTTCAACCGCGATGAGCTGCAGCTGCTGATGCGCGAGGCCAAGCGCAAGGAAGCCATCCTCAAGGCCATCAAACGGCCGGCCGAGAAAGCCAAACCCTGGCATGAATACCGCAAAATTTTCATCACCAATGCCCGCATTGCCGGCGGTGTGGAGTTCTGGGACAAAAACGCCGAGGTACTCAAGGCCGCGGAAGAAAAATATGGTGTTCCGCCAGAAATGATCGTGGCCGTGATTGGCGTGGAAACACGCTACGGGGGCAACATGGGCAGCTATCGGGTGATTGATGCGCTGTCGACCCTGGCGTTCAACTATCCTCGCCGCGCCAAGTTCTTCACCAAGGAGCTGGAGAACTACCTGCTGCTGACTCGCGATGAAAAAATCGATCCTACCACCCTGAAAGGCTCCTACGCCGGTGCCATGGGCTTTGGTCAGTTTATGCCGTCGAGCTATCGCCACTATGCGGTGGACTTCAATGGCGACGGCCGTGTGGATATCTGGGAGGACACCGAGGATGCTATCGGCAGCGTCGCCAACTACTTTGTGGAACACGGTTGGAAAGCCGGCGAGCCGATTACCGTGATCACCCAGCCGCTGCCTAATGCCGACATGACCATCGTCAATGACGACCTGAAACCCCAGTGGACCGTGGGCACGCTGGAAGCGAAGGGCTTCCCCACCACGGCCCAGGTTACCAAGGACATGCCTGCCAATGTGTTTTCTCTGGAGACCGAGGATGGTAAGCAGTTCTGGATCGGCCTGAATAATTTTTACACCATTACCCGCTACAACCACAGTCGCCTGTACGCCATGGCGGTCTACGAGTTGGGCCAGGAGATTATCAAAGCGCGGGGTGGCCGCTCCTGAGGGCGCGGCAACGCCGGATAACATAATGGATGTATCGCCGGACGCCGCTTGTGTCTCCGGCGTGTGCTTTACACCAGCAGTACGATAAGTCGAAAGTAAAAAAATCGCGGTAGCGGGCGCTGTTTGACCTGCTCCGGGGGGAAGTCATGAATACCAGAAAAATAGCGGATGCATCCGCTGGTTTTGTTCGCCTGGGCGCCGTTTGCGTGCTGGCATTGCTCACTGCCTGTAGTACGGTGCCGTTGCACGATGCGGGCAAGGCCAAGGTCGAACCGAGAGACGAAGTGCCCTTCGACCAGGTGCGCGATAGTGGCCCCGATGTCCCTGTGGACATGCTGGCAACGCCCGAGGTGACGCCGGTGCGAGAGCCGATCGGTATTGCCGGCAACAAATCCCCCTATGTGGTGAACGGCGTAAAGTACCGGGTATTGAAAGGTGTGAAAGGCTACAGCGAGCGTGGCCATGCTTCCTGGTACGGCAAGAAATTCCACGGTCGCAAAACCGCCAACGGCGAGGTTTACAATATGTACGCCATGTCGGCGGCGCATAAAACCCTGCCATTGCCCAGTTACGCCAAAGTCACCAATCTGGATAATGGCCGCAGTATCATCGTGCGCATCAATGACCGCGGTCCTTTCGTCCCGGGGCGCATTATCGACCTCAGCTATACCGCGGCGCAGAAGCTGGGGTATATCGACAAGGGGGTTGCACGGGTCGAGGTGGTCGCACTGGATCCGGAATCCCTGCCCAGCGCTACCGAGAGCCTCGCGGTAGAAAAAGATGCCGCAGCGCGTAAGGGATTGCCGGAGGATGCCAGTTTCAAATTGCCGGAGAACACCTTCCTGCAGGTGGGAGCCTACAGTTCCGCCCAGCAGGCGGAAGATATTCGCGGCCAACTGGCCGCCGCATTCGGCTATCCTGTATCCGTCAACCCGGTAAACCGTGGCGGAAAAATGCTATATCGGGTGCGTATCGGCCCCATCGCGCAGCAGCGGGCACTGGCCGCGTTGCGGGAATCTGTAGAGCAACAGAATTTTGGCCAGCCCCAGGTGGTGGTCGACTGATTCGCTGCCCCGCAGCGCATGCCCGGCTGGAGCCGGGTCTTTGACACATTGTGAATGTAAGGAATAAAGAGAGACCCATGTTCAAACGCTTGTTTGCCTGTTTGCTCCTGATTGTCAGCACCAGTGTTGCCCAGGCCGATAAACCACTGATACCCGCACCGCCGCAGCTTGCTGCGACCGCGTATCTGCTGATTGATGCCCATACCGGGCAGGTGCTGGTGGAACACGATGCGGACAAACAGATTCCCCCCGCCAGCCTGACCAAGATGATGACCAGTTACATCGTCTCGGAAGAACTGGAAAAGGGCGCCATCAAAGAGCAGGACATGGTGAACATTTCGGAGAAAGCCTGGCGCAAGGGCGGCTCCAAAATGTTCGTCAAGGTCGGCGACAAGGTCCCGGTGATCGACCTGCTGCGCGGGGTCATCGTCCAGTCCGGCAACGATGCGAGTATTGCCCTGGCGGAGTATGTCTCCGGTAGCGAGGAAGTCTTTGCCGAGGTGATGAACCAGCAGGCCCAGCTGTTGGGCATGCAGGATACCCACTTCGTCAACGCCACCGGCTGGCCTGCCGAGGGACATGTGACCACCGCCCGCGACCTGGGCAAACTGGCGCGCGCGCTGATCCAGGATCACCCCGATCACTACGCCCTGTATTCTGAGAAATACTTCCGTTTCAACGGCATCAACCAGCCCAACCGCAACCGCCTGTTGTGGCGCGACCCCGCCGTGGATGGCATTAAAACCGGCCACACCGAAGAGGCGGGTTTCTGCCTGGTGGCCTCGGCGGTCAAGCGCGGCATGCGCCTGATCTCGGTGATCGTGGGCACCGACAGCGACGAGAAGCGCGCTGCAGAGACCCAGAAACTGCTCGCCTACGGATTCCGCTACTACCAGACGCACAAGGTGTACGGCAGCAACGACGTCCTGCAGACCGAGCGTGTATGGGGCGGTAAAGCCGACGCTGTGGGTGTCGCAGTGAAAAATGATGTGTTTGTCACCATTCCCCGCGGCGGCGAAGAAAGCATCAAGGCCGACCTGATCATCGACGGCGAACTGAAAGCCCCCCTGGCCAAAGGCCAGCAGGTGGGTAAGGTTGTGGTGACCCTGGATGGGCAAACCGTCGCTGATGTGCCCGCGGTGGTGGCAGAGGATGTGGAAGAGGCAGGCTTCTTCAAGCGCCTTTGGGATTCCATCAAGCGCTTCGTGATGGGCTTTTTTGAGTAGCCCCCGGGAAAAGTATCCCGACAAGCCCGGTGGACTGGTCCACCGGGCTGTTTTCTGGCCCGATTAAAGCAGTTTCGTCTGCAATCTTTCCTCCCTGTCCAGTCTCTGGCCGGCACTGTATAATCGCCGCCCGGCCGCAATTCCCGCTGGGAAGTGTCCCCGCGCCTCCATTTCTGACCTGCGGCCCTGTGAGTGTGGTATGACCCAGGATTCAGAACAGCAGCCCCCGAAAATCGAATTCCCGTGCGAAGACTATATGGTCAAAGTCGTGCGTGACGCGGATAACCAGGTGCATGAATTCGTGCTCGAAGTGATGCGCCGTCACGCCCCTGATCTGGACGAAAGCCGGCTGACCCACAAGCCTAGCCGCAACGGGCGTTTTACCTCCGTGACCTTCTTTATCGTCGCCACCGGCGAGCAGCAGCTGAAGGCGCTCACCGACGAACTCACCGCCCATCCGGGCGTGTATATGGTGATTTAATGGCTGCCCCGGAGTCGGCTGTGTGCAAGCCGGTTATTTGTAATCTGGGTCGTCGTGACTACGAAACCGTGTGGCGCGCCATGGCCCATTACACCGACCACCGCGGCGCAGACGCCGTGGATCAGATCTGGTGTGTCGAGCACCCCCCGGTATTCACCCAGGGGCAGGCGGGCAAAGCCGAGCACCTGCTGAACACCGGCGATATCCCGGTGGTGCAGGTGGATCGCGGCGGACAGGTGACCTATCACGGCCCCGGTCAGCTGGTGGTCTACCCGCTGCTGGACCTGCGCCGTGGCAAGATCGGCGTACGCGATCTGGTCACTGCACTGGAGGAGGCTACCGTGGCCATGCTGGCGGAATACGGTATTGCCGCCGCACCGCGCGCCGATGCGCCGGGGGTGTACCTTACCGACGGCCCGCGCGCGGGCAACAAAATCGCCTCCATCGGCCTGCGGGTACGCCGGGGCTGCAGCTTCCACGGTATTGCCATCAATATCGACATGGACCTGGGGCCCTTCCTGCGTATCAACCCCTGCGGCTATGCGGGTATGCAGATGGTGCAGATGGCGGAGGTGATCCAGCCGGCCCCCGAATGGGCGTCCGTGGCGGAACGTTTTGTCGCGGCCCTGCAGCGCAAGCTGCACTTGCCGGAGGCCGCTTGGCAGCCGGTGGATGAGCAGTTATTTGACGAAAAGTTATTTGCGGCACCCGGCACCGAGCAGGGCACCGAACCAGGAATGAGCAATGTCTGAACGATTTGACGCCGACCAGCCCGAAATTATCGCAACCACGGTTGACCCGAGTGATGCGCCCAAACCGGAAATTACCCCGGTCAAGCGCACCCGCCGCCTGCAGCAGGGCGAGAAACTGCGCGATGGCGACAAGGTAGAGCGTATCCCGGTAAAGGTGATCGCCAGCGACCAGACCCTGCGCAAGCCGGACTGGATTCGGGTAAAGGTCCCTTCGGTCAAGGCATCCAAGGAAGTGGACCGGATCAAGAGCATCTTGCGTTCACAGAAACTCGCCACCGTGTGTGAAGAGGCCAGTTGCCCGAACCTGGGAGAATGCTTCAGTGGCGGCACCGCGACCTTCATGATCATGGGTGAGATCTGTACCCGTCGCTGCCCCTTCTGCGATGTGGGCCACGGCAAGCCGAACCCGCTGGATCCTGAGGAGCCCAAACAGCTGGCGGAAGCCATCGCCGCCATGAGTCTGCGCTACGTGGTGATCACTTCCGTGGATCGCGACGACCTGCGCGACGGCGGCGCCCAGCACTTTGCCGACTGCATCCAGCAGTCCCGCGCACTGTCCCCGAACCTGCAGGTGGAAATCCTGACCCCGGACTTCCGTGGCCGCATGGACATTGCCCTGGATATTCTCGAGGCGGAAGCCCCGGATGTGTTCAATCACAACCTGGAAACCGTGCCGCGCCTGTACCGCGAATCCCGCCCCGGCGCCAACTACAAGTGGTCGTTGAAACTGCTGCAGGAATACAAGAAGCGCCGTCCGGACGTACTCACCAAATCTGGCCTCATGGTGGGCCTGGGTGAGACCAAAGAAGAGATTTTCGAAGTGCTGGACGATATGCGCGCGCACGACATCGACATGCTCACCATCGGCCAGTACCTGCAGCCGAGCAAGGAGCACCTGCCGGTGCAGCGTTACGTGCACCCGGATGAGTTCGAAGAGTACCGCGTGTATGCGGAAAAAATCGGCTTCAAGCACGCCGCTTGTGGACCGATGGTGCGCTCTTCTTACCACGCCGACAAGCAGGCCCACGGCGAAGAAGTTAAGTAGCGCTACGTTGGCAGTGGGTGAGGGAATAAGCCCGCTGCTGCCAGTCTCCCGATCGCGAGTGCGGATACATGGATAAGTCGGATTTCAAGTTTGATCGCGTGAGCAAACGGATCATTCAGGAGCTCCAGAAAAATGCGCGTATCAGTAACCGGGATCTGGCGGAAAAGGTCAACCTTTCACCGAGCGCTTGCCTGAAGCGCACCAAAAAGTTGGAAGAGCAGGGGTATATCCGGCACTACACCGTTGAGCTGGATCTTAACCGTGTCTGTACCAGTGTGATGGCCATGGCGCAATTGGCTATCGGCGACAACCGCGGGCGCGCGGCGGAAGTGAATATTGAAGCCGCTATTCGCAAGCTCCCGCAGGCGGTCGAGTGTTTTAAAACCAGTGGCGAGTATCACTATCTCGTACACTTTATTTGCCGCGATCTCGAAGAGTACAACGATATCAGTAATCGCCTGCTGGAACAGGACCTGGGTATCTCCAGGATTACCAGTAACTTCGTCCTCTCCACGCCCAAGCCATTTCAGTCCTATCCCCTCGGCGAACTGGAGTGGTTAAACGATATGGACGAGCGCAGTAGTTAGCGCCGACCTCTCCTCTTCGCTACCTCACCGATTTTTATCAGTACGACATAAGTCAGCGCCGATGCAATGAGTGCATCGAATGCGGGGATCTGTGTAAGTAACATCTTTTCCTGGCTGGTGAGGAACGCCACACCCATACCGGATAGCCATGCCAGCATTGCCGGCCAGGAAAACGTCGTCGAACTCACATCTTGTGGCCGCTTTGGCTTATTTAATCGCTCACTTTTCACTTCCAGAATATAGTGTGCGGTATAGATCGCACCGATCGGCATAAAGATGATCCCGAGCGAAAAAATAAAATCGATAAAGTGATCGGAAATCCCGGCAAAGGCGACGGCGGTTCCGGCAATGCCGGAAAAGATCACGATCTGCCACTCTTTAAAGTGCGGCATAATCGCAGCAATACTCAGCCCACAGCCATACAGATTTACCGCATTGGTAATCGTGCTGGAAAAGATCACAAATGCCAGTGCCAAAATGCCAAGGCCGGCTGCCTGTAGCATGGCGAGCACGTCGGTCTCCGATAGCCACACCGCAGCCGCAGCACTGATGCAGTACACCAGTGTGGCACTGCCTAAAAATGGCAGGAAGGAAGCGATCGCAGCATCCTTGGTGGACCTGCCGTAACGGGTCAGGTCCGGCATCACCAGTGCGGAAACGATAAAACTGCCCACTACTGCGGAAACTGCTTCACCGAGCCCCATACTGGCTGTGCCGCTGGCAGAGAGAATGTCCGTAAAATTGGCTTGATCCACCAGCTTGTACAGCAACACACACAGCACCAGCAGCTGTATGGGCACAATGATGGCGGCGAGTTTCTGAATCGACTTGAAACCGAAGATGGCCGATGCGGTCATCAGCGCACCCCCGCATACCGGGGCCAGCCAGTGGCGCAGGGTGATATCGCTAATGTCTGCCAGCAGGTATTCCATGGCGGAACTGAACAGCACGATGTTCACCCCGAACCAGCCAAACATGGACAGGGCAATACATAAATTTACGATATTCGCGCCGCGGCTGCCGAACGAATCTCTGATCAGCATGTAGGAGCTGACACGTTTGCGAACCCCCACAATTCCTGTGGCGAAGCCCACCAGAGACAGCGCAAGGCCGCCCAGTAAGAATGCCCACAGTGCGGTCGCCATACCCGCCTCTGCCACCACCACAACCCCGGTCATGACACCGGGCAGGGAGAAGGCGAGGGCAGAGTTTACCTCGGAGATCTTGCCCCCACTGACGCTGATATGCGCAGGAACCGGCTCGGTCGCGTAATCCTGAAGCAATTGCTCCAGGTCGTTGTTGGGTTGATTGTGCATACGTCGACTACCTGTTCGCCCGGCTTGCTCATCTGGCGGTATAGCCCGATGAGTGTTGCCCCGGTGTGGCTCTTGGCCATTCTTATCATTCAGAGCTAACTATACCCCCAATGCCCGGAAACAATGTTTCCCCGAGAGTGGGTAGATGTTCATAAAGTTTCGTTTCGGGCAGCTCCGTCGCGCAAAGGTTTCCCGCCCTGCATGGTAATTTTTTGAGCAGGGTTCGGGGGCAGCTGGTACACGCTCTCCGTCGCTAGATTTCGAATAACGATTAAGGAGCGGAAGATGCCAGAAGGCAAAAAATGGCTGCGGATGTTCAGCTTGACCATTCTCGGGGCGGCCATCGCGGCCGAGAGCTACGCGGACTACACCATTGAGGAAGTTCAAGTTACCGCGCGCAAGCGTGCCGAAAGCCTGCAGGAAGTACCGGATTCCATCAACGTGCTGAGTGCTGCGCAGATCGAGTCCGCCGGCATCCGGGACTTGAAGGGCGTTGCGGCGCTGACGCCAAACCTGAGCATGGACGACAACTACCGCCCGGGTACTGCACGTATTTCCATCCGCGGCATGATCACCCCACAGGTCGGTGATGCCCCGCTCGCATACGTCGTTGATGGGGTTACTGCCCCAAGCATGGACTTCATTAACCAGGATCTACACGCGGTCGAGCGCATCGAAGTGATCAAGGGCCCTCAGGGCGCCCTGTACGGTAAGGGCGCTGTGGGTGGAGCGATCAACATCGTCACCCGGGAGCCCACCAATGAAACCGAAGGCTCATTCGTGGTGGGCGCAGGCAATGGTGAGAGCGTCAATGCCGAGGGCTTTCTGTCCGGCGCGCTGGTCGAAGACTCCCTGTATTACCGCGTGGGTGCCAAACACTCCGATAGTGCGGGGTTTATTGAAAACGAAGTGACCGGCCAGATGGTGGATGCCAGCAAAGTCTCCACCGTATCCGGCCTGCTCTCCTACCAGCTGAGCGATCAGGGCAAAGTGGACCTGCGTGCGCGCTACTCCGATAATCAGGCCGGGGTGGGTTATTACAGCGTGGTTGATTCCCCGGACGCGATCGGAGACAACGTCTGGTCCGGTCAATCCTCCAATATTCTCGGTGGTAGCAACCGCGAGCTACTGGAATTGTCCGGCAAGTTTGAATGGTCTGCAGACTACGGCGATCTGCTGTTTGTCGCGGGCTATAGTGAAGTAGACGACCTGTCTTTTTCCGACTCGGATTACACCGGAATGCCGAGTGACTTTGATCTGTTGTTCGCCGGCGCACAGGAAACCCAGTATGGCGTAAAGGCCTATACCACTGAAGTGCGTTTCACCGCGCCTGCTGATCATGCAGTGCAGTGGCAAACCGGTGCCTACTATCAATTGCGAGAAGTCGAATCCACGCTGCATCTATGGGATGACTTTGATGGTGTAGGGGTGCGCACACGGGATAGCTTCGATATTCCCAACGATGAATTTATCGGTAGTAATCTCGATCCGGATTTTTTCACCGAGTATCTGTATTCCATCGTGGATTCCAACACCAGCGATGCATGGGCCATTTTTGGTCAGGCGGCATACGACTTGACCGATACGCTGACGGTCTCCGCCGCACTGCGCTACGACATGGATAAACGGGAATCCTACGATTGGCGCGATGTAGAAGGCACCTTTGCCAAGCGCGACTTCTCCGAACTGCAGCCGAAATTCCAGCTGTCTTACGATTTGTCGGAAGACGTGCTGACCTATGTGTCTGTTTCCCGCGGCTTCCGCAGCGGCGGCTTCAATGAACCGCACCCCGATGTCGAACGCGTCTTTGATCAGGAGATTTCTGACAATTTCGAAATTGGCTTCAAATCTGATTTTCTGGATCAGAAACTCGTGCTGAACGGCGCTGCGTTTCATGTGAATACGCAAAATACCCAGTATACGCAGTTCAATGTCGAGACCTTTACCTTAGAAAACCTGGGTATCGATCGCTCTATTTCTCAGGGCCTTGAGGCGGATTTCCAGTATCTGGTGAACTCTTCTCTGCGCCTGCACGGTGGCGTTGGTATGGTGAAGTCGGAAATCGATCAATACGATGTGAATCCGGATCTCGAAGGCAATCGCGTGCCCGGTGTCTACCGCTCCAATATCAATCTTGGTGCTGAGTATGTGCGTGCACTGCAAAGTGGTTCCGAGCTGGAGTTCCGGGTGGACTACCTGCGCAATGGACCCATTGCCTGGGACCTGGAGAACAGCCTGGAAATCGGTGCTACCAATATTGTGAATGTGCGCGCGAGTTACATCTTCGATCAAAGCCGCATCACTTTGTTTGCGGAAAATGTCACCGATGAAGCGACAATTTCTGACGCATTTGTATTGGACTACGGATATGGCCGACAGCCGGGGCGTCCCCGCTACTACGGCGTGCAATTCGGATATTCCTTTTAATTTTTGACTTTATCCATATTGGGGTGTCGCTCGGTTTCCGGGCGGTACCTTGTGTATCTGTAGTGCGAGACTTAACAATGCGAGTACTGAAAAGACCGGATCTGGAAGACATTCTGTATGGATGTGCGATCCTCGGAACCGGCGGGGGCGGCGAATTGGATGAGGGCTTTGAACTCATCGATGAAGCGCTGGCGCAGGGCAAGGAGTTTGTGCTCGCAGACCCGTCGGAAATTCCCGACGAGGCGATGATTTGTACCCCCTATATGCTCGGTGCTATCTCAGAGCTGCCGGCAGGAGAGGAGGATAAGTACGCACGCTTACCCACCGGTGAAGTGCGCCCCATTCTTGCAGCTTATCAGCGTATGGAGGCTTACAAGGGAACCAAGTTCAGCGGCACCGTCGCCTGTGAACTGGGTGGGTCAAACACGGCAATGGCGTTTTACGTTGCCGCGATGACCGGTGGCTACATCGTCGATGGTGATCCGGCCGGTCGCGCCGTCCCGGAAATTACGCATTCCACGTATTATCTGAACGACCTGCCCGCGGCACCCATAGTGACTGCCAATGCATTTGGTGAATGCATGGTTATCGAAAACGTGATCGATGACCTTCGCGCAGAAGAAATTGTCCGAGCGCTCTCCATGGCGAGCGGCAATGATATTGCTGCGGTCGATCACGCCCTGTGTATGCAGGAACTGCGCGGCGCTCTGATCGGCGGCACCATCACCAAAGCACTGGAGCTTGGCAGAACCTGGCGCGTCACCAAGGCGGACGGCGGCGACATTGCAGCGAATATTGCGGCGCAAGGTAGCGGCGAAGTGGTGTTCCGTGGAGCTATCTCCACGTGCGACTGGAAGACCGCTGAGGGTTTCACGCTTGGCAATATCTCTATTTCCGGGGAAGGGGATTACGCGGGCTCGGATTACGCAATTTGGCTCAAGAATGAGAATATGATTGGGTGGCGCAACGGTGAAGTGCACGCCACCATACCGGACCTGATTTGTCTGCTGGATATGGAAACCGGTGAGCCGGTAACCAACCCCAACTATCGCGTAGGCCAGCAAGTGGCAGTGGTAGTTCTTCCCGCACCCAATGCATTCTTGAGTGAGAAAGGGTTGGAAATTTTTGGGCCGAAGTACTTGGGCTATTCGTTCGAATACCGTAGTGCTTTGGTGTGATCAAGTTTTTCTGATATCTCGCAGATACAGGACTTTGGCTGGTCGCGGTTCTGTATCTCATCCTTTCTATGTGGCCTTCTCATCACATTTGAGCAATTTTGTGGCTACTCTGTGTCGACGGCAAGTCGCAGCCAACTTTTTTTGAAACTTATTCCCGCTCACCTAGCGCAATTCGGTCCGAATAGCAGGCTAGTATTCGATCGAAGCCGTAACCAAAGTAGGTTCTGTCGAACTGCTCAATTGAGTCGTATCAAATCAATATTGTCACGCCCATAGACACCTCCTGAGTACTGCGGTCGACGCATTTTATGTGGTCAATGTTTCGTCAGGGACGAGCCGTGTAGAGGCTGATTAATCAGCCATAAAATTGATCCGACCCTATTTCTCAATCCCGTTTCCCAATGCTATTTCTCAATTCTATTTCTAATGAGCTTTTCAGTAATGTCGCAAAAATGTACCATTTTGTCGAAAATCGTTGGGGGTAGGGTGCTGAGTAGCGTAATTTGACGACAATTTTCGGCGAACGCCCTAGGTACTCCCTGTCTGAGGCCTTGAGAGTTTTATTGCGGGAGAGAGGTATATTCCCCTGGCTGTGCAGGACTTAGTTCAACGGTTATTGCAGGCTTCATCGTGTGGATGACTTTCGAAGTCGATCGAAGACCAGTAGAAAAATTATACGATATTAGGACGAACAGTTATTTAGGGGGAAGGATGCAAAGGTGTATTTATCTATCATTGATGTTGAGCGTTGTTCTAACGGCTTGTGGCGGTGGCGGTGGTGGTGGGACGGATTCCTCCCCTAGCGGAGGGGCCACACCTCAGAATCAAGCGCCTACGGTTTCCATTGCCGGAGTATCTGCGGTCGACGAAGGAAATGAGATTGTCTTAACCGCCAACGCATCGGATAGCGATGGTTCAATTGCCAGTTATGCCTGGGCGGTCTCTTCTACCGAAGCTATTGATTTGACTTCAGTGACCGAAGCAGAAACTTCCTTTGTTGCGCCCTCTGTTACCGAAGACAAAACCGTAGATGTCACGGTTACAGTGACCGATGATGACGGTGCTACGGCCTCTGCAACGATTACGGTCAAGATTGTTGATTTCAAGCCTGACTTCTCCATCTCTTACGAATCGAGCGTTACTGCCGGGGGCGGGTATTACGCTTATATTCAGTCTGATTTGGAGATTAATGACTATGAAATTAATCAGAAGTCTTTTCCGGCTGTTTCAGAAGTGCAGTATAAAGACCCTGATGAATTCAACCGTATAGTGTACTTTTTAGAACATAGTGAAAGCAGTTATACCTTGGCGATAGATGTGAGTGTCCAGTTTAAGGGGCATGAAGAATGGTTTACTAAGACGATTTCTGTTGAGGTTGCTTCGTCAGTAGGTGTTGAACGTATCCAGCTCAACGCTGGAGGTTCTCATACGGTTCCCTTCGATGAGTTTCAAGAAGCAAATATACATTTGCCTTTTGAGATGCCGTTTGCTGAAATTTCAATTTCAGAAGCAGGTCTGGTACTGAGTGCTGCAAATTTCTACTCTAGTGAACTCAATTCAAGCTTTTATCTACAGGGTACATTGAATGATGGCCGACCTTTCAAGACGGTCTACCAGGTAACGACTGTGGTCGGAGGTGAGGCTGTTACGGCTTCGGGAAGGGTGCTTTATGAAGATGTCGAACCCGGTAGTGTTTCAACGGTTCCAGTAATTGCTGGAAGCATTGTAGTTCGTGATAGTAGTGATTTAATCGTATCTTCAAGCTCAATTTCTGATGATGGTAGCTATCAAGTAGATATCCCGAAAGGGATTGCAGTAGATATTAATTATGAGCCGATGTTTTACAAGAACGGGGCTCTGATCCGTGTCGCTGATAATACTGATACCAACTTCCTCAATACGGTAGAAGAGGTTGGCCTGCATATTAGCCAAAATTATGCTGATCGATTTTGGTCGCTTCAAGCAGTTAAGCCGCCAACCTATCGCTTTGCCATTGTGTCGTCAGAAGTCTTTGACGTGAATACACCCTTGTCTGATTTGGTTTTAGATAGTGGCTATGACGCGGGAGTTTATGACCCTGTGCGCGAGTCTGCGGCTGCAAATATCATCAGTAATGTCCGTCGGGCACTTCATTGGGTAGATGACGGCGATCTTCTTGGCTGGGTCGACCTGGATGTTTATTGGTCCCCTACAGCCCTGGATAGTAGTTATGCCTGGTATCAGGGTGGATTGGATACCAGTCAGGCCTATGCCAGCTGTCGAAGGAATTGTGCGGGATATAACAGTGCGAGAATCGAGATCGAGCCCGTCTACCATGAGTTTGATGACTGGACGATTACTCACGAGCTCGGTCACTACGTGATGGGTAGTATTTCGCAAAATGATAGCAGTGGCGGGGAGCGAAGCATTGCGGATTATTTAAACCCAATGACAGCTTACTCGGAGGGCTATGCGGATTGGTTTGCCGAAATTGCGCTGGATAACTCCTTTGACAGCCAGACACCGGAAGAGCCCTATGTCGGTTGGTTTAACGAAATAGCCGTTCAAAATTCGCTGAATGAGCTGTTCAATGCGGTTGGTAAGGATGTGGCAAAGTTCCATCAGGCAATGATAGATAGTGCCGATTCGCCAGAGTTTAAAACGATTTTCACATTTATTGACTCACTGCATACGCTTGACCCAGGTGCTGTCGAAGGCAAGCTGGGTGCGCTTTCTCAGTGGGGCATAAATTCCATCGAGCCAGATGGCCGCGACGAAATTTATGCGATTCCTAATCACCTCAAAATGGATCCCGAGGCACAAGATGTATATTTGCCAGTGCATCAGCGCATCCACTTGGGCGAGCTCAGTGAGGCCTGCGTTGACTCAAGAAATGCGGGTTCACGAAACCGATTGGGTGCATCTCATTTGGGGTTGATTGAGCTGGAAAGTGATGGCCTTTACTCGATCACTCAAGAAGGTGAGGGCCTGAACCCGTCGATACTCATGACGGACGCCTATATGAATTCGCGGTCTCTATCGCCTGTGAATGGGCAGCTTTGGTTGCCAAAGGGTGAGTATAAAATCCTTGCAAGTGATTATGATATTTACTGGGGGAGCAAGATAGGAATTCAGTGTTTTACCTATCAAGTGAATAGGCATTAAGTTAAGAGCCAATAAATGGAAATAAATTTATTCTGACTATTCTGTTTTTCATGTGGGGTTTTATCACTTAGCTCAATGACATTCTGGTGTAGTACGGCAAGACAGTATTGACCTCAGTTATACCCAGGACGTACTGGTGCAGTCTATCTTCTTAGGCGCCTGCTCTAGATTTCACCACCAGCTGGCGCTCTGGTGCGCCGTATCGGGCATAGGTAGGGGGTGGTACATGGATGTGCGACCCTCGGAACCGGTGGTGGATCTTCCCGCGCCCAGAGCATTCTGAGTGAGGAAGGGCTGGAAATTTTTGGATCCAAGTATCCCGCCTATCCATTCGACTATCGATGCGCGGTGGCGTAAAAAGCGCTCATTTGAGTATTTTCGGCGTTGCGCGGACTCGTCCTCTGACTGTCTATGATGAATAGAGGGGTTGTCAGGAGTTGAGGTACCTGTGTCAGGAGCGAAGTCGACACACGGCAGTAAGGGCCAAGGTGGCGTACAGGAGAATCACCGGTTTGCTCTGACCGCACTGACCATCCTGTTTTTCATGTGGGGCTTTATCACCTGCCTCAATGACATCCTGGTGCCGCACCTCAAGGCGGTATTTGACCTCAGCTACACCCAGGCCATGCTGGTGCAGTTCGCCTTCTTCGGCGCCTACTTTACGATTTCGCTACCCGCTGGTGCCTTGGTGCGCCGAATTGGCTTTAAGTACGGTATTGTGTGCGGGCTACTACTAGCAGCGCTCGGTTGTTTGCTGTTTTATCCCGCTGCAGAGGTACAAACCTATCCGCTGTTTTTGGGTGCGCTGTTTGTATTGGCATCCGGTGTCACCCTGTTGCAGGTCTCTGCTAACCCCTATGTCACTGCTTTGGGGGATCCTGCCACGGCGTCCAGTCGCTTGACCTTGACTCAGGGCTTCAATGCCTTGGGTACTACCTTGGCACCATTTTTTGGTGGTGCACTCATCCTTTCGACCGCGGTAACGGCGCTGCCCGATCCAAGCCATTCCGCGAAGTCGGTCCAGCTCCCCTACCTGATTCTTGCGGGCACGCTCGTATTACTTGCGGTGACCTTCTACCTACTGAAATTACCGCGTGTTTTGCCGGAGTACACCGGCAAGGTAGTGGGGGAAAAGTCCCTCTGGTCACATCGGCATCTGGTACTCGGGGCTCTGGGGATATTTCTGTATGTTGGCGCGGAAGTGGCCATTGGCAGTTTTATGGTCAACTTCCTAGGCTTGCCGGAAGTCATGGGGATGGAGGAGGCACAGGCGGCAAATTACATCGCGATTTACTGGGCCGGTGCCATGGTGGGGCGGTTTATTGGTGCTTTCGTGATGCGGGTGGTACCACCGGGAACGGTGCTAGCGGTAAATGGGGTCGCTGCGATTGTGCTGATATTAGTGGCAATGTTCACCAATGGGGTCGTCGCCATGTGGTCTTTGTTGCTGGTGGGGCTGTGCAACTCGATCATGTTCCCGACGATTTTTAGTCTGGCGCTGGAGGGGATGGGGGTTCAATCTGGCCAGGCATCTGGACTGCTGTGTCTGGCCATTGTTGGGGGGCACTGGTACCGCTGCTTCAAGGCGTGCTCGCTGACGCGATAGGCCTGCATCACTCCTACTTCATACCAGTGATGTGTTATCTCTACATTGTGTATTACTGCGTATTGGGGTGGCGCGCAGAGTCGCCTAGTGCGCGTATGTCAGACAGTTAACCGTATCGCCGCTATAGCCAAGTTCAATCTTGTCCGCGCTGCATTCAAAATCGATGTTGTGGCTGCAACCCGCAACCTTGCAGGCGCCGACGCCGGCATTGCGTTGACGCTTGGTGTGGTGGCTGTTGCTGAAATAGGTGTCGCAATCCGGGTGCTCGCCATCGCCGATGGTGATGGCGCGTGCGTGGCAGGCGGAATCGGTATTGTAGGCGCACTCGCTGGCGGCGCAGCTGGACACTTCGGGCATATCGGTGGCAATGATCATGGCGCTGTTCTCTTTGGGTTATTGTCGAGGGACCAAACTCCCATAGTGAGCCTAGTTCAGCGTCACCCCCTGTCAAACCGCCGCGGCTGTTGGCGAGTTGCGACTATTCGCTAATTGATTCTCACCTCTGCCATCGGGTATACACAGTGTCATGATTCGGGGCGCGAGGAATCCATGACCGCCACATCCCTGCTGTTGTTGTTTGCTCTTTTGTATATCGCGTCGCTGTTCGTGGTCGCCTGGCGTGCGGGCCGTAATACCCGGTGGATGCGGAACTTCCGCCCGGTGATCTACGGCCTGACCCTCGCGGTGTACTGCAGCTCCTGGACCTTCTTTGGCGCCGTGGGCCAGTCGGTCAGCAATACCTGGAGCTACCTGCCCATTTACCTTGGGCCGATATTGCTGTTCCTGTTTGCCGGGGGCTTCCTGCACAAGCTGGTGCAGGTGGGCGAGCGGCAGAAAGTCACGTCCATTGCCGATTTTATCGGCTCGCGCTACGGCAAGAGCCGCGGTCTCTCCGCGCTGGTCACCTTGCTGGCGATTGTCGGCAGTCTGCCGTACATCGCACTGCAGTTGCGTGCGGTCACCATGGGGTGGGAGGTGATCGGGGACAGCAGCCACAGCGAGAGACTGATCCATCTCGATACCGCCCTGGCGACTGCCTTGCTGATGGGACTGTTCGCCATATTGTTTGGCACCCGACACCTGGAAGGCCGGGAGCGCAATGTCGGGGTGGTGGCCGCCATTGCGCTGGAATCCCTGGTAAAGCTGTTTGCCTTCGCGGCCGTCGCTGTGCTGGCTTTGTGGCTGCTGGTCACCGGTGGCAGCGGCCTGCCGGCGGTCCAGTGGCAGCCGCAGTTGCAGTGGTCGGCCCCGGATATCAACTTCCTTACCCAGACCCTGCTGGCGATGGCGGCGATTATCTGCCTGCCGCGCCAGTTTCACATGGCGGTGGTGGAATACCGCAATCCCGAAGACCTGAATACGGCGCGCTGGTTACTGCCCGCCTACCTTGTGTTGTTTTCGGTACTGATCCTGCCCATTTCTCTAGCGGGCCAACCGTTGGTGGCGGCCGGCCTGAGCGACCCTGACAGCCTGGTGCTGACCCTGCCCCTGCAGGCGGGGCACAGTACGCTCACCATGCTGGCGTATATCGGCGGTTTCTCGGCGGCCACCGGGATGGTGATTGTTGCCGTACTCACCCTGGCGGTTATGGTGTCCAACGAGCTGGTGGCGCCAGTGTGGCTTTATCTCAGCCGCTTTACCCGCCTGACGGCGGTCTCTCTGGGTACCCACCTGCGCCTGATTCGCAGCCTCAGTATTCTGCTGCTGATGCTGATGAGCTGGGGCGTGCACCTGGGGATTTCCGGCACCGAGGCGCTGGCGTCCATTGGCCTGGTGTCTTTCGCGGCGGCCGCACAGTTGGCACCGGCTTTGATTGCGGCGCTGTACTGGCCCGGCGCCCACCGGCGCGGGGTCTGGGCGGGCCTGATGGCCGGTTACGGCCTGTGGTTCTTCTGTCTGGTATTGCCCGCCATGGTGGGAGACGGGGAATTGATGCGCCACGGTCTGCTGGGTATCGAGCTGCTGCGCCCGCAGCAGCTGTTTGGGCTGTCTGGGCTGGATCCGCTGAGCCACGGCGTTTTCTGGAGCCTGCTGGGGAACATCGTGTTGCTGGTGGGTGTGTCCCTGCTGTGCCACCAGGATGACAACGACCGGCGCCAGGCGCAGGCGTTTGTATTTCCTCAGCAGGGCGAGGAACCGACTCCGGACCTGTTGCCCACCGGGATTCGAATGGGGCAGGTGCGCAGCCTGTTGCAGCCGTTTGTTGGGCCGGCGCGGCTGGAAGAAATCTGGAACACGTTTGAGCTGCGCAGTCACCAGCGATTACTCCCGGATGACACCGCGTCGCGCTTTGTGATCGCCGAAGCCGAGCGCATGCTCGCGGGTATCGTCGGCTCTGCGGCCGCACACCAGGTCATGGGCTTGTTGCACAGCAATCGGCCGCTGAAGCTGGAGGACATCGCGCGCCTGGTCGACAGCACTTCCCAGCGCCTGCGCTTCAGCCAGGAATTGCTACAGACCACTGTGGAGACCATCAGCCAGGGTATTAGCGTGGTGGATGCGGAGCTCCGGCTGGTGGCCTGGAACCGGCACTATCTGGAGCTGTTCGATTATCCCGAGCGACTGTTGTACATCGGCTGCCCGGTGGCTTCGCTCTACCGGCACAACGCCGAGCGCGGCCTGTATGGGGATGTAGACGATCCGGCCGCGCTGGAGGCGCATGTGGAGCGGCGACTGGATCTGCTGCGTCACGGCAGCGCACACCGTTTTGAGCGCCGGCTGCCCAGTGGGGCCATTGTCGAGGTGCGCGGCACGCCCATGCCCGGGGGTGGCTTCGTCACCACCTTTACCGACATCAGCGAGTATCGGGCGGCGGTCGACGCGCTGGAGGAAACCCGCCGCAGCCTGGAAGACCGTGTACAACAGCGCACTGCCGAGCTGTCTGAAAGTAACCACGCTCTGCAGCAAGAGAACCGCCGCCGCGCTGAGGCGGAGGTAAAAATCCGCGAGTTACACGCCGCCAAAACCCGCTTCCTTGCCCACACCAGCCACGACTTGCTGCAGCCCATTAATGCCGCGCGCCTGTTTATCGCCTCGCTGCAAAACAAGGCCGCCGCTGGCAGCTGGCGTGAGATGGGGGACGATATTCACCACATCGACAGCGCACTGACCTCGGCGGAACAGTTGATCGGGGCGCTGCGGGAAATCAGCCGCCTGGACGCGGGCAACCTCAAACCGAGGCGGGAGCCTTTTCCGCTGCGGCAGTTGCTGGACGGGCTAAATGCAGAGTTCTCCGCGCTGGCGCGGGAGCGCGGCCTGGCCCTGCACTATGTGCCTACCGACGCCTGGGTGGTCAGCGATCGCCACCTGCTGCGGCGCATATTGCAGAACCTGCTGAGTAACGCTCTGCACTACACCGCCCGTGGTCGCGTGCTGTTGGGGGTGCGGCGGCGGGGTGCGCACGAGGGTGAGCCCACGCTGGAAATCCAGGTCTGGGATACCGGGCCAGGTATTGCTGAAGAGGCCAAGGAGACGATTTTTGACGAGTTTGTGCGCCTTGGCGGCAGTGAGCGCAGCGCCGACAAGGGCCTGGGATTGGGGCTTGCGATTGCGCGGCGTAGTGCAGAGTTGCTGGGGCATCAGTTGGGGCTGGCCTCCACCCCCGGACGGGGCGCCATGTTCAGTATCCGTGTACCGTTGGGTGAGCCTGCTGCCACACAGGCGGAGGTGCCGCGGGTGACGGCCGCGGAGAGTGTAGCGGCGGTGCCGGTATTGTGCATCGATAACGAGCGGCAGATTCTGCGCGGCATGGATAGCCTGCTGAGCGGCTGGGGGTGTCGTGTCACGACCGCTGTTTCCCTGGCAGAAGCGCTCTCCAACTGGGAGGAGCGCGACCCGCCCGCACTGGTGATTGTGGACTATCACCTGGATCACGACGCCACGGGTATCGATGCGTTGGAGGCATTGTGTGCGCACTGGCAGGTAGAGTTGCCGGGTATCGTGGTGAGTGCGGATACGTCGGAAGAAGTGCGCAGCGCGGCGACCGAGCGCGGTTGGTTCTATCTGCCGAAGCCGGTAAAGCCAGCGGTATTGAGGAACCTGGTGCGGCGGCTGGCGCGCGCGGCCAGGAGCGATGTCAGTTGACCGGATTGCTCCTGGTGTCGGTTTTTTGCGGCGGGGTGAATTGCCCCGGCGCTTCCACATCGAGGCGGCTCAGGGCCAGCACCGCCTGGGTGCGGGAGTTAACCTCGAGCTTGCGGAACAGGGCGGTCAGGTGCGCCTTGACCGTGGCTTCGGTGACCTGCATTTCATAGGCAATCTGTTTGTTCAGCAATCCTTCGGCGAGCATGGTGGCCACACGAAACTGCTGTGGTGTGAGGGTGGCGATCACATCCGCCACCTCGCTGTCATCGGTGGCGCCGGCAGACTCGTAGCGCTCCGCCACCGTCGGCGGCAGCCAGATCTCTCCTTGCAGCGTGTCTTGCAGGGCCTGCGTTATCTGTTGCACCGGCGCGGACTTGGGCAGGAACCCGCAGGCACCATGGTCGATCGCCCGGCACATAATTTCCGGCTTTTCGTTGGCGGAAACCACCATCACCGGCAGCTCCGGGTATTGCCCGCTTAAGAAAATCAGCCCGCTGAATCCGTGGGCGCCGGGCATATGCAGGTCGAGTAACAACAGATCACAGTGGGGGTGCTCGGCCACACATTGCTGCAGGCTCTGCATATCACATGCTTCAAAAATTTCGGCATCAGGGAAGTTCTGCTGAATGGACAGGCGCAGGGCGTTGCGGAACAGGGGGTGGTCGTCCGCAATGATAAATTGTCGCGCGGTGTGACCGGCGTCAGTGTGTTGGTTCATCGCTTTGCAACCCTTATCGACGGGATTTTCCCGGGTTTTCCACCCGATGTGCGTGTTGGGTGAAAAGTTTACCGGGAAAAGCCCGCCGATTCCTGTTGTTATTTTTTATCGGGGCCTGCTGCTGGCTTTATGGTGCGGGGTGCCTCAGGCGGTCGCCGCCGCGCGGTTGGCCACCAGGTTGTCCACCACAGCGGGGTCCGCGAGGGTCGAGGTGTCACCCAGCTGGTCACACTCGTCGGCAGCCACCTTGCGCAGGATACGGCGCATGATCTTGCCTGAGCGTGTTTTCGGCAGGCCCGGCGCCCACTGAATCACATCGGGTGTGGCGATGGGGCCAATTTCTGCGCGCAGCCAGTCGCGCAGGGTAATGCGCATTTCGTCACTGGGTTCGATGCCGCTGTTCAGGGTGACATAGATGTAAATGCCCTGGCCCTTGATGTCGTGGGGGTAACCCACCACTGCCGCTTCCGCCACGGCCTCGTGGGCCACCAGCGCGCTTTCCAGTTCTGCGGTGCCCATGCGGTGGCCGGAAACATTGAGCACGTCGTCCACGCGCCCGGTAATCCAGTAGTAACCGTCCTCGTCGCGGCGGGCACCGTCGCCGGTGAAGTACATATTCTCAAAGGTGCTGAAGTAGGTATCGATAAAACGCTGGTGGTCGCCAAACACGGTGCGCATCTGCCCCGGCCAGCTGCCCAGCAGCACCAGGTTGCCCTCGGCGGCGCCATCGAGAATGTTGCCCTCGTTGTCCACCAGCGCCGGCTGCACCCCAAAGAACGGGCGGGTAGCCGAGCCGGGTTTCAGGGCGGTGGCGCCGGGCAGGGGCGTGAGCATGGCACCGCCGGTTTCCGTCTGCCACCAGGTATCCACGATCGGGCACTGTCCGCGGCCGAAGGTGCGGTGATACCACTTCCACGCCTCGGGATTGATGGGCTCGCCCACCGTACCTAAAAGTCGCAGGCTTTCCAGACTCGCCCCGGCGACCGGTTTGTTGCCTTCGGCCATCAGTGCGCGAATGGCGGTGGGGGCGATGTAAAGAATATTGATTTTGTGATCGTCGATGATCTGCGCCACCCGGGTGACGTCGGGGTAGTTGGGTACCCCCTCGTACATGACGGTGGTGGCGCCGTTGGCCAACGGTCCGTAGAGGATGTAGCTGTGGCCGGTGATCCAGCCGATATCGGCCGCGCACCAGTAACGTTCACCGCGGCGATAGTCGAACACATACTCGTGGGTGAGTGATGCGTAGATGATGTAGCCGCCGCTGCTGTGCAGTACGCCCTTGGGTTTGCCGGTGGAGCCAGAGGTATACAGAATAAACAGCGGGTCTTCTGCGCCCATCACTTCCGCCGGGCATTCATCGCTCTGCGCCGCAACCAGCTCGGCGTAGTCGCGATCGATGGCGGGATTCCAGTCGGTGGCGTCGTCGGTGTAATTGAAGACCACCACGTTGTCCACGGTGGTTTCCTTGCACAGGGCCACGGCGCGGTCGACGTTGTTTTTCAGCATCACTGAGCGCCCGCCGCGGCGGCCGGCATTGGCGGTGATCAGGGTGCGGGACTGGCCATCGTCCATGCGTCCGGCCAGCGCCTCGGGGGAAAAGCCGGCAAATACCACCGAGTGCACTGCACCAATGCGGGCGCAGGCGAGCATGGCTACGGCCGCCTCCGGCACCATCGGCATGTAGATAGTGACCACATCCCCTTTCTTGACACCAAGGCTCTTGAGGCCATTGGCGAAGCGGCACACATCCCGGTGCAGCTCCCGGTAGCTGATTTCCCGCGAAACTCCCGGCTCGTCACCGACCCACAGGATGGCGGTGCTGTCGCCGTGTTCGTGCAAGTGGCGATCCAGACAGTTGGCGGCCACGTTCAGCTTGCCATCGGCGAACCAGCGGATATGCAGGTCGTCCCGCGCAAAGGACGTGTCCTGAACCTGGGTAAAGGGAGCGATCCAGTCGATACGCTGGGCCTGCTCGCGCCAGAATCCGTCGGGTTCCTGGATGGAGCGGTTGTACAGCTCGAAATAGCGATCTTCATCCAGCAGTGTGTGGGCCGCATAGGGGGCGGGTACTGGATAGACGTTGGGGGTAGATTCCGGTTTGCTGGTCACGATTCGGCCTCTCATCAGTGCAGATTCTTATGCTGTGCATTCTGGCACTGGGGCTGCGTCAGGTCGTATTAGACAAAAGTCGAAAGGCGCGGGGCGGGGCAGGTGCAGGGGCGGAGAGTGTTCAGTCTCCGGATATCCCCGCGAGGCACCTAGACATTAGTCGAGTTCGGGGAGCATTTAGACTAATGGTTAATACCCATGTGCGCCGCAACGTTGTTTGCTTGGGGGTGTTCGCTGCAAACCCAATAAACAACCGCAAGGACAAAAGGTATGTCGGGAAAAATAATAAAGCACAAACTTGCCAGCGCGGTGGCGCTGGCGGCGATGACAGGTTCACTCTCGGTACTGGCGGCGGAGTCGGAAGAGACCACCGCGGCACAACTGCAACAGCGTATTGCCGAATTGCAGGCGCAGGTTGACCAGCTGGCGGCCAGCCAGCAGGCGCAAACGCTGGAGAATCCGGAGCCGCCCAAAACCACTACTTTTGGTGAAACCAATATCCAGATTGGCGGATACGTAAAGCTGGACAGTATCTTCAGTGACTACTCCGATGGCCGCTCTGCCACCGCGGGCGTTGGTGAAGATTTCCTGGTGCCATCGACCATCCCCATCGGCGGGGAAAGTGGCGAGGTGCACTACAACGCCCATGCAAAGTCCACCCGGTTGTTCTTCAAATCTTCTACCGAAGCGGGTGCGGGCAGTGTGGACACCCACATCGAAATTGACGCCATGGCGGGTGGGCAGGGGGATGAGCGCATCAGCAACTCCTACGCCCAGCGCCTGCGCCACGCCTATGTGAACTGGAAGATGGACGGCGACCGCTCGCTGTTGGCCGGGCAAACCTGGTCCACATTTTTTAACGTGGGCACACTACCGGAAGGGTTGGACTTTGTCGGCCCGGTGGGCACGATTTTCGAGCGTCAGCCGCAACTTCGTTACACCCACGGACTGGGCAGTGGCAAGGTGATGGTTGCCGCGGAAAACCCGGCTACCACCCTCTACAACGGTAGCGAGAACCCCTACGACGATAACAGCCGTCCGGATCTGATCCTGCGCTATGACAACCGTATCGGTGATCTCAGCTATTCCTTCGCCTCCATGAGCCGCGAGCTGGCCTATGACCACGCCGATGGCAGTAACGAATCTGAGCAGGGCTACGCCATCAGTCTGGCGGGCAAGTGGCAGCTGGGGCGCGATGATCTGCGCTTTATGTACAGCTACGGCAATGCGCTGGGCCGCTACCTGGGACTGAACAGTTACCGCGGTGGCATCATCGACCCGGTAGATGGGGGTATCGAGCTGATCGACCAGCACGGTGGTTATGTGGCACTGCGGCATTTCTGGAATGACCAGTGGCGCAGCAACCTGGTGCTCTCCGCGACGGCTGCGGATAACCCGGCACTGGTCTCCGATATGACCCCGTCCGCGTACCAGAGCCTGCACCTGAACCTGATGTATTCGCCAGTTCCGAAAATGACCCTGGGCGGTGAGTACATTTTCGCCAGTAAAGAAGTGGAGAATGCCAGCGGCCTGCTGAGCGATGACCAGGGGGAAATGCAGCGCATGCAATTCTCGGTCAAGTACGTATTCTGAGGGCGTCGATCGCCAAATTTTTTAAGAATAATTGAGGAGAATGAGCGATGAGTTTCAAAAGCAAGCAGGACGCCAAGGCCTATTGGCGCGAGAACCTGAGACTGATGTTCAGTCTTTTGGTTGTGTGGTTTGTGGTGTCCTTCGGATGCGGCATTCTATTCGTCGAAGAGCTGAATACCATTCGCATGGGCGGTTTCAAACTGGGCTTCTGGTTTGCCCAGCAGGGTGCCATCTATACCTTCCTCGTACTGATTTTCGTGTACGTGTACAAAATGAATCAGATTGATCACAAGTACGACGTATACGAAGACGAGGATGCTGCGGAAGCGGCCCAGCCGCAGGCCGCCCCGGAAGCGCAACAGCTGCAGGGAGGGCACTAAGCCATGGACGTCCAGACTCTTACTTTCCTTATTATCGGCGCGACCTTTGTGCTGTATATCGGCATTGCACTTTGGGCGCGCGCCGGCTCCACCAACGACTTTTACGTGGCCGGCGGCGGTGTGCATCCGGTGGCAAACGGCATGGCGACGGCGGCGGACTGGATGTCGGCGGCCTCGTTTATCTCCATGGCGGGCCTGATTTCGTTTATGGGTTACGACGGTGCCGTGTACCTGCTGGGGTGGACCGGTGGCTATGTACTGCTGGCCCTGTGCCTGGCGCCTTACCTGCGTAAATTCGGCAAATTTACCGTGCCGGACTTTATCGGGGACCGCTACTACTCCCAGGCGGCACGTACGGTGGCCGTGATTTGTGCCATCTTCGTATGCTTCACCTACGTGGCCGGTCAGATGCGCGGTGTGGGTGTGGTGTTTTCCCGCTTCCTCGAAGTTGACATTATTACCGGCGTTATCATCGGCATGGGTGTTGTGTTCTTTTATGCCGTGCTCGGCGGTATGAAGGGTATTACCTACACCCAGGTGGCCCAGTACTGCGTGCTGATTTTCGCCTACATGGTGCCGGCCATTTTCATCTCCATCATGATGACCGGGCACGTGCTGCCGCAGACCGGATTTGGTGGCATGTTGTCGGATGGCACCTATCTGCTGGACAAGCTTGACGGCCTCTCGACGGAGCTCGGGTTTGCGGAGTACACCTCGGGCACCAAAAGTACCATTGATGTGTTCTTTATTACTGCGGCCCTGATGGTGGGTACCGCGGGTCTGCCACACGTGATCGTGCGCTTCTTCACCGTGCCCAAGGTACGTGACGCGCGCAAGTCGGCCGGTTGGGCGCTGCTGTTCATTGCCCTGCTGTATACCACTGCACCGGCGGTTGCCACCTTCGCACGGGTGAACATGATCGACACCATCAATGGTCCGGATGGTCAGGGCACCGCCCATGCGGAAGCGCCCAGCTGGGTAACCAATTGGGAAGAAACCGGCCTGATTACCTGGGAAGACAAAAATGCCGACGGCAAGATGTTCTACTCCGGTGACGAGCGCAATGAAATGTCGGTAGACCGCGACATCATGGTGCTGGCGAATCCGGAAATTGCCAACCTGCCGGCGTGGGTAATCGCACTGGTGGCTGCCGGTGGTGTTGCCGCTGCACTGTCCACCTCTGCGGGGCTGCTGCTGGTGATTTCCACCTCCATCTCCCACGACCTGCTGAAGCGTAACCTGATGCCCAACATCAGCGAGAAGAAGGAACTGCTGTATGCCCGCGGTGCGGCAGCGGTGGCCATCTGTATCGCCGGCTACCTTGGGATCAATCCACCGGGCTTTGTGGCGCAGGTGGTCGCCTTCGCCTTCGGGCTTGCGGCCTCGTCCTTCTTCCCGGCGATCATTATGGGGATCTTCTCCAAGCGGATGAACAAGGAAGGGGCGATTGCCGGTATGGTGTCTGGCATCCTGTTTACCGCGGCCTACATCTGTTACTTCAAGTTCATCAACCCGGCCGCCAATACCCCGGAAAACTGGTGGTTTGGAATCTCCCCGGAAGGTATTGGTACCCTGGGTATGATGATCAACTTTGCGGTGGCGGCTGTGGTGGCCAAGGTCACCCGCGAAGCGCCCGGTGAAGTGCAGGACATGGTGGAGAGCATTCGTTTCCCGCAGGGTGCGGGTGCGGCCACCGATCACTAAACCTTTTTAAACGACCAAGCACAAAGAGGCGGGCCCCCGGGTCCGCCTTTTTGCGTTTTCCCCTGGTGACGTATAGAGGTTTGGTAGCGGCCGTGGATGTGCGGCACGAACGAATCGGCAGACCTATACCTGCCAGCCCATCAGCAGCAGTTCCTCTTCGCTGCCGGGCAGGGTGATGGCTTGCTCTCTGTGCAGGCCCAGCTTTTCGAGCAGGCGAATGGAGCTTGTGTTGCCGGGTGCGGCGATGGCAACGATGCGCGCGAGCCCCAGTTCGGCTTTTCCCCACGCCATCACCGCCTCCGCAGCTTCGCGTGCGTAGCCGCAACCGCGGTACTGTGGGAGAAAGGCAAAACCGATGTCCATCGCGTCGAGGCCCTCCCGGCAAATCAGGCCCGCCTGGCCTATCGGGGTGCCATCCTTCCGCTCTACGCAGTACATGCCCACACCATGAGATTGATACATGGCAATGGGGCCGCGCCGCAGGTAGTCGCGGGCATCTTGCAGGGTGCGAACGCCGCGATCGCCGATAAATCGGTGGAAGTCGGGGTCATTCACCAGGGCGAGGGTAAAGCGCGCGTCGTCTTCGCTGTCGCTCAGCATGCGCAGTCGCACGCGTTTTGTGGTGATCGTTGGCAGTTGGCCGGACGGAATGTGCGGTGGAAGCTGGGACATGATGTGCCGAAAACAGTGTGCCGATAACAGTGCGTCGGGAATAGTGTGTCGGGAATAATCCAGCGAGTGTACACGGTTGGGGAAGGTGTTGTTTGGCTCACCAAAAAAAACGCCCACCGAAGTGGGCGTTTCTATAGCACTAAGCAGGCCAGAATCAGAAGCGATAGGTCACATTCACGGAACCGTGCTCGGAGCTCGGACGTGTGGTGAGGTTGGCGCTCACCGCGATGGCGTCCGCCGCCTGCCAGCGCAATCCGACCAAGGCGCCGGCACCGTCAGCAAACAGTCCGCTGTCCTTGCTGGCGTAGCTGGGCATGGCGTTCATGTTACCGGTCATAGATTTAATCCCCACTTCCAGGGAGTCATTCTCGGTGCCGGTGGTGTCTTCGTACCACAGCTGGCCATAGGCACTCACGTTACCCCAGGCTTTGTCGGCGAAGGCACCGAAGCGCATGGTGGTGTAGCGGCGCTCCTGGCTGCCGAAATTCATCCCGAACGGATCTAGTTGCTCGCCACTGGCACCGGTGTAGGTAAATCCGTCCAGTGCTGCTTCGGTGTAGCCGTCCACTTCGGCGGTGACCTTGGTCACACCGGCGAAGGGCCCAAAGCGGGCGTCACTACGGGAGATATTGAAACCGGCAGTGAGGTCCAGGGTGGTGTTCTCGCCGCCGGTTTCACCCATAAGCATCTCGTTGAACTGGCTACCCAGCTGCAGCTGACGGCCAATACGGTCGTAGTCCACGTCGGTCACGGTAGCACTGGCGTCCACAAAGAAGCCCTGGCCGTGGAAGCGGGAATACAGGCTGTAGTTGGTGGAGGTGGAGTCGATATCGCTCCGGTCGTTGCCCAGCGACAGGTCAGACCGGCTGACGGCAAAACCCAGCTGCAGGTTGTCGCGCAATGCGTAGCCAGCGCCGATCAAGCTGCCGGTGGCATCGCCCGAGGCGGAGGGTGCCAGGTTGTTGTCGTAGTCGCTGTTGCCGAATACGCCGCTGACAAATACGCCGGTTTCCGCGGTGCGGTAGCGGCTGCCGGCAAAGCCTTCCTCTAGTGCGCTCACGTGCGCGCGGGACGCCTGCAGGCCCATGTCCGGTAGCTGGCCGGCAACCTGTGCGGCGTTCACCACGGCGGTGTAGTAGTCGCCCAGCAGTCGCTGCGCGGCCTGGGAAGGATGCACCGAGTCATTGAAAATCAGCTGGTCGGCATCCGGGGCGGTGCCATTTTGGCCATAAATCGGGTGTTCGATACAGCCATCGCCGGAGAAGCACAGGGTGTTCTGGTCAAACTCGCCGGAAAATCCGAACGCCGCCGCGTTGGCCAGGCTGACCTTGACGATGCCCTCCATGTCCACCATCAGAACGCCATCGATGTCCCCGGCGTTCGCCAGCAGGGTGGTGTTGAACAGGGTGACCGCGTCACTGGCCTGCGCCAGGGTGGCATCGATGGCCATCGCCAGCTGTGCGTCGGCATCTTCCTGGGTCATTAGCCCTGCCGCTACCGCATTGGCCAGCTGGGCCGCTTCCGGGCTGGCGGCGACCGCCTGGCTGACAGCCGCGAACATGCCGGGGGTATTGCTGATGTCCGGCACGTTGGATACCAGAATGTAGTTGGCGCCGGCGTCCGATAGCGCCTCGGCGCCATCCGCCAGCATGGAGGCGGCGAGCCCCGCCTGGGCGCCGAACTGCTCCGCGGTCATGGCGCCGCTGAGGGAGGCCGTGAATCCGGCCAGCAAATCATTGCCGCCGCCGTTGACCCAGTAGAGCGCCTTGCCGTCTGCGCGACCGCTGGCGGTCTCCAGGTACCCTAGGCCCAGCGGGTGGGGGTTACCGGTTATTCCCGAGTCCGCGACGATCTGGCCCGGCGCCGCGTTGATTTGTGCCTGCAGGCCATCGGCCTGGGCGGTCAATAGTGCGGCGGTGGCGGCATCGCCAGCGGCTGCCGCCTGCGCTGCACCGGCACGGAGTTGCTCAACAACGGCGGGGCCTTGCAGCAGCAGTCCGAGCAGGTCGAGGTTGGCGTACAGGCCGGTGGCGGTTTCGCGGGTGGGGTCGGGGAGCAGTGCGCTGACGAAGCTATGCGTATTGACGTCCAGGGTAAGGCCCTGCTCTGCCAGATATTCCAGGTAGCCGCGGGTGCCGAGTATGTTCAGCAGCACGTCCGCCGCGCGGTGGCCTCCCACGGCCCAGCCGCCGCCCACATTGGGTAGTGCAGCCCGCACCTGGGCCTCGGCCGACGCCAGCAGTTCTTCCTGCGAGAGCGTGGGGTCCACTTCCGGTAGGCACAGGTTCAGGCCGGCGCACGATGGGGTCACCGGGCCGAGACCGAGATTTTGCGAGAGCAGGCTGATGGCGGCTTGCTTGTCATCACCACTGGTGAAAACGCCAGCGTTGCCAACATCGGTGAGACTGTCACCGAATGCAATTACTTGGGAAAAGGGCGAGTCGTCGGCAGAAGCGGTAGCGCTCAGGCCGCAGGACAGGGTGGCTACCGCAATGGCTGCCGCCAGGCTGCGCTTGGCGTTGGGCATGTTGATCTCCTTACATCGCTACGCACAGTGTTATTTGTTGCCATGAGAGGCTTATATGCTGTGCTCGCGTCTTTATTTTTATTGGGCGTTTCATTCGGTTTGGTCCCTGAAGCACCAGGGGCTGTCCGATATTAACCGAGCTGAGGGGGAGATTGAATGATGCGTCAAAACTAAATGTGCCTGACCGGTCACTTTTTATTTGCCGTAGGCAGTGGTTCAGGCGCCATCCGTAGAAATTGGCGTCAATCTGGAAACCAGCTGCCGGATTGGGTCACGAAGGTGGCCGTTTTACCGCGCTAGCGCAGGGTATGCAAAAACTGCAGATGTCGTTCGTATTGGGACACCATGTCGGTGAGTAGCTGATCCTTGGTCCAGCCCATGACATCGTAATCCTGACCGCCTTCAAACAGATGTACATCGGCGCGGAAATAGACATCGGGTGAACCTTCGTCGCGGTCGTCGCTCAGTTCCTGCTCAGGGTTGGCGGCATCGGGTTTTACCGTGGCCTTGGGGTGCAGGCCGTAGACAAAACTCACTTCATCCCCGTGCAGTACTTCCACTTGAACGGAGTGCTTTTCGCCCTTTGTAACCTTTGCCTCGTAGCCATTTTTTTCCATTTCCTCGGCAAATTCCTGCAGTGCCTGGTGTCCGGTCTCTTCGATAAATTCCTGCACTTCCGCGAGCGAAGGCAGTTGCAGGGCATTTTTCAGGCGTCGTTGCCACACCACCGGGTTACGGGCACTGATCGGGGCCACCGGCGCACTCTGCGTGATCCGCTTGGCGGTCTCCGTGCGCAGGGCTTTTACCAGCCCATACATGGCAATGAGCAATATGGCGGAGAAAGGTAGTGCACTGGCAATCACCGCCGTTTGCAGAGAACCGAGCCCGCCGGCGAGCAGCAGTGCTATAGCAACCACGCCAATCAGGAAGCACCAGAATATCCGTTGCCAAAGCGGGGTGTCGTCGCGCCCGTGGGAGGACAGCATGTTGACTACCAGTGCACCGGAGTCCGCGGAGGTGACGAAAAACACGATCACCATGATCACCGCCACAAAGGAGAATACGGCGGAGAAGGGGAACTGCTCCAGGAACTGGAACAGGGCGACCGACTGATCCTTGGCGACCACCTCCCCTAGCTGCGTCAGTCCTTCGTTGAGGATCATGTGGATGGCGGAATTCCCGAAAAATGTCATCCATAGCATGGTGATCATTGCCGGTACCAGCATGGCACCGATGACGAAATCGCGAATGGTACGCCCGCGGGAAATGCGCGCAATAAACAAGCCGACAAATGGCGACCAGGACATCCACCAGCCCCAGTAGAGGATGGTCCAGCCACCCAGCCAGTCGGTGGGTTGATAGGCAAACAGGTTGAAGGTCTTGCCGACTATTTCTGACAGGTAGCTGCCAAAGTTCTGTACAAACGCCTGCAGCAGGTAAACGGTGCTGCCCAGCAGCAGCACCATCAGTAACATGATACCCGCCAGCGCCATATTGATCTGGGATAGTCGCTTGATCCCGGCATCGAGCCCCAATACCACCGATACGGTGGCGAGCAGGGTGGTGACCACAATCAGCGCCACCTGAACGCCAGACCCCACTGGCAGTCCGAACAGATGGTTGAGCCCGGAATTGATCTGCAACACGCCGTAGCCCAGTGTGGTGGCTACCCCGCACACGGTGCCGACAATGGCAAACACATCCACGGTATGGCCGATAGGGCCATAAATGCGCTCACCGAACATGGGGTAGAGCGCCGAGCGCAGCGTGAGCGGCAGTTTGTGCCGGTAACTGAAGTAAGCGAGGATCAGCGCGACGATGGCGTAGATGGCCCAGGCGTGAAAACCCCAGTGGAAAAAGGTAATCACCATGGCCTCGCGCGCGGCCTCCACGGTGCCGGTTTCTCCCACCGGCGGCTGCAGGTAGTGCATCACCGGTTCTGCAACACCAAAAAACAGCAGGCCGATCCCCATGCCAGCGGAGAACAGCATGGCGAACCAGGAAAGGAAATCGTAATCGGGCTCAACGTGATCGGGCCCCAGCTTAATCTCACCAAAGCTCGACATGGCAATAATGATGGTGCCAATCAGAATGATGGCGACCACCATCACGTAGTACCAGCTCATGTGCACCACGACCCAGGACTGTATGGCCTTGAATGTGGCGGTTGCGTTATCCGGCGCAAGCACGGCGTAGGCGACCATTAACAGCAGAACCGCCGTTGCCGAATAGAATACCGGCGGGTTGAAGCGGGCGAGGTCCACGTTTTTTGCCTTGTCCATTGCGCAGTTTTCCCCAGAGATTCAAATAGGACTTGGTGTCGATGTTGCGGAATGTGTGATGGGTCCGGGCGAAACCCACGCCGGATAGTTTGAGCATAGCCGATGAATCAAGTTAGGCTATGTGTGAATATTCAGAGAGTGCTTCATGCTGATTGTTTCTAAACACATCCAGTTGCCCGATACCGAAATCGAGGTCAACGCGGTGCGCGCCCAGGGCGCGGGCGGGCAGAATGTCAACAAGGTCGCCACGGCCATTCATTTGCGCTTTGACGTGATGGCTTCCAGTTTGCCCGCAGATATCAAGCAGCGTGTACTGGCGCTGCGTGACCAGCGCATTTCGGCCGATGGTGTTGTGGTGATCAAGGCGCAACGCTTCCGCACGCAGGAAAAAAATCGCGAGGATGCGCTGGCGCGTTTACAGGCCTTGATCGCTGGCGTACTGAAAACCCCTAAAAAGCGCGTGCCAACCAAGCCGACGCGGGGCTCGAAAGAGCGCCGTTTGCAGAGCAAGTCCCGGCGTGGACAGATTAAATCCATGCGCGGAAAAGTTTCCGATACATAAACCGACAATAAAGCCCGGTTCGTTTTACCAAGGAGAGCTCATGTCTACCCGTTATCACGCCGATGCGTTGCATAAGTTTGCCAGTGATCTGTTTGCTTCAACGGGACTGTCCCGCGAGCGCGCAGACGTCATGGCGAATACATTTTTACAGGCAGATCTCATGGGTTTTACCACCCACGGGTTGCACCGGGTTGCCAGTAATCTGCAATGGTTGAAGGATGGCGTGTCGCGCCTGGATGGTGAGCCGGAGGTGCTGCAGGATCGCGGTAATTGCTTCAACTGGGATGCGAATTTTTTACCGGGGCCGTGGGTGCTGAATCAGGCGATTGGGCAGGCGCTGGATCGCGTCAGCGAATACGGAGTGGTGACCGCGACCATTCGCCGCAGCCAGCACATCGCCTGCCTCGCGGCCTATTTACCGCAGATCATCGAGAAGAATTGTGTAGCACTGCTCACCTGCTCCACACCGGCCGAACGCACGGTGTCACCGCAGGGCAGTAAAGAACCGCTGTTTTCCGCGAACCCCATCGCCTTCTGTGCGCCTGCCGGTGACTTTCCTCTGCTGTTTGATATCAGTATGTCGGTCACTGCCGGTGGCTATGTGGCGCGCGCCGAACGCGAGGGCAAGAAATTGCCCGCTGCCTATTTGAAAGATAGCGATGGCAATCTGTCGGACGATCCCGCGGCATTTGCCAATGGTGGCAGCATCCTGCCGGTGGGTGGCGCGGACCACGGTTACAAGGGCGCAGCCTTGTCCGCCATGCTGGAAGTGTTGTCGATGGGGCTCAGTGGCTACGGGCGCGCGGACAATACCCAGGATGACGATGAGGCAAACTCGGTATTCCTGCAAATCATTGACCCGCGTGCCTTTGGTGCCCCGCAGGACTTTTTGCGGCAGACCCGCGCGTTGGCCACATTGTGGGGCGACTGTGCGCCCGATAGTGACGCGACGGGCGGCGTGCGGGTGCCGGGGCAGCGCGCCTGGGCATTGCGGCAAGATCAGCTGGCGCACGGGGTGCGCTTGTATCCCACCATCGAGGAGGATCTCAAGGTACTCGCTGTACAGCACGACCGTGACATGCCGGCGCCCATTACCGATCAGGAGTGACTTGGCCAGTGAATTGCAGTCGAGTAATCGGATGACGGCATTGTGGCCCCTCGCGCTGCGCAGCAGAAATCGGGGCGTATTGTTCCACGTGACTTTGCGCCCGCAGCGGGAAAAAGGCGCCATGCAGGACTAGGATAGGGGGACGACCTAAAGCTGGCTCCGGTGCCGGGTCCGCGCGTTTGCTATCTGGGCATCAAGTCCCGGGTGTTAAAAAAACGGAGTAGGCGGGCCGGCTAACGGGATAACCGGAGAACAAAAAACAGAAGACGACAGGATTGCGTCGTTCAACAGGAGAGATAGCCATGAAAGAATTGCTCAGCATGTCTGCGATGGAGTTGCTCGATGGGTTCCGGGAGAAACGGTTTTCTCCCGTGGAGGCGGCCCAGGCGATGCTCGGGCAAATCGAACGCTGTAATCCTGTCGTCAACGCCTACAATCTGGTCGACCCGGAAACCACCCTGGCGTTTGCGCGAGAGTCCGAGCAGCGCTATCTGGAAGGGGATGTCGTCGGACCGCTCGACGGGGTGCCCGTCGCCATCAAGGATGTTTTCCTCACCCCACAATGGCCCACCATCAAGGGCTCCAACACCATCGACCCTGAATCCACACTGGGCAAGGAAGCGCCGTGTGTTGCCGCGCTGAATCGCAATGGCGCGGTGCCACTGGGGAAAACCACCACGCCGGAGTTCGGCTGGAAGGGCGTGACCGACAACCCGGTGGATGGTGTCACCCGCAACCCCTGGAACCCGGATAAAACCGCCGGCGGATCCAGCGGTGGTAGCGCGGCGGCGGTGCCGCTGGGCATGGGGCCGCTGGCGCTGGGAACCGATGCCGGTGGGTCTATTCGTATCCCTGCCGGATTCAGTGGTCTTGTGGGCCTGAAACCCAGTTTTGGTGAAGTGCCGCACTGGCCCGCCAGCCCATTTGGCACCCTGGCTCATGCGGGCCCCATGACCTGGACGGTGGCAGACTGCGCGCTGATGATGAATGTGCTGAGCGAGCCTGACTACCGGGATATCAATGCCATACCCCGGCGCAACATCGATTACCTGGCGGCAATCGAAGGCGAGCCACAGGACTTGCTGCGTGGAGTGCATATCGCGTTCAGTGCCACCCTCGGTTACGTGCAGGTGGACAAGGAAATCGCACAGGCGGTGCAAGCCGCCGCACTGCAACTGCAGTCGCTGGGTGCGGAAGTGACCGAGGTCGACCCCGGCTTTGATGATCCTCTGGGGGCATTCGGGCACCTGTTTTATGGCGGTGCGGCCAATGCACTGCGCACGATCGGCAAAAAGCAGCGTGCGCTGATGGACCCACAGTTGGTGGCCGTTTCTGAAAAAGCCGCGCAACTTTCCATGCTGGATTACCTGGAGGCGACCAATGAGCGCGCCGCCCTGAGTGAGCGCATGGCGGGCTTCCACAATAAATACGACCTGCTGCTGACGCCCACCTTGCCGATCACCGCATTCACTGCCGGTCGCGAAGTGCCGGAAGACTGGCCGAGTACCCGCTGGCCCTCGTGGACGCCGTTTACCTATCCCTTCAACATGACCGGACAACCGGCGATCTCGGTGCCCTGTGGTTTCGGCGCCGCCGGGCTGCCCATCGGCCTGCAGCTTGTGGGGGCGCGCTTTGATGATCGCTCGGTATTGCGTGCGGCCCAGGCTTATCAGCTGGCGGCGCCGCTGACCCACAAGCGTCCGCGCCTGTTTTATGAAGACGCGCAGCAGGGTGCGGCAACAGGAGTGGATGCATGAGTCGGCTGGATTTTGATTTTTACGAATCGGAAGATCCGGTATGGAACCCCGCACTGCTCACCATCCCGGTGCCGGGTATTCGTAAAATGGTGAATATGGCGGCCACCATGGAGGACGTGATCCATCTCTCCATTGGCCAGCCCGATGCGCCCACACCGCCGCACGTGGTACAGGCCACCGTGGATGCACTGAACGCAGGCCAGACCGGTTACACCATGGACGCCGGGCTGCCGGAGTTGCTGGATGCACTGGCAGATTATTACGGCGAGCGCTCCGGGCGTACGCTCAGTCCGGAAAATATCCTGATCACCACCGGCGCCACGGAAGCGGTGTATCTGGCGCTGACCGCGGTGTCTGCACCGGGGCGTGAATTTATCGTGCCGGACCCGTCATTCATGCTGTACGCGCCGCTGATCCGGATGAACGGTGGCGAGGTCAAATACATTCCCACCCGGGCGGAAAACAATCATCAACTCGATCCGCAGGAAGTGATCGATGCGATCGACACCAACACGCACGCGATCATTCTCAATTCCCCCAGCAATCCCACCGGTACGGTTTACCCGCGGGAGACCGTGGAAACCATCGTGCAGGAAGCGGCCTACCGCGGGATTTATGTGATCAGCGACGAGGTCTACGATCACCTGATTTACGACGACAGGGATTACGCCAGCGTACTGTCCTGCTGCTCGGATCTCGATCATGTCATGGTCATGAGCAGTTTCTCCAAAACCTTCAGCATGGCGGGTATGCGGGTTGGCTGGTTGATAGCGAGCCAGGGGGCCATTCGCAAACTGCGCCGCTACCATATGTTCACCACCACGGTGGCCAATACACCCTGTCAGTGGGGGGGCGTCGCCGCGCTCAGGGGCGACCGGCGCTTTGTGACCGATGTGGTAAATACTTACAAGAAACGTCGCGACCGTCTGGTGGAGCTGGTGGATCAAACCCCGTACCTGGAAGGGTATATACCGGAGGGGGCTTTCTATATGTTCCCCGCCCTGCCCGAAGGGGTAAACGGCAACAATGTGGCATTGCGCCTGTTGCGGGAAACCGGCGTCTGCACCATTGCCGGTGATACCTTCGGCGAGAGCAGCCGCAATGCGTTGCGTTTCAGCTACGCCACGTCCATTGAAAATATCGAACGGGCTTTCGAACGTATTATTCCGTGGATGGAAAAGCAGGACTTCAGCGTCTAGTTATCGATTGATTTTTTTGTGTGATTGGCCTGTTCCCTTTTAGGGGCGGCAAGCGAGTCAGGGGGACAAGCGAGCGCACTTTGTATCGCTTTTAATGAAAACTCCGCACATGCTGTAGCGCCTTCCAGGCAAGGCAGTCGATCTTTTTTCCAATCAGGTGGATCACACTATATTGCTGCGCCTGCGTGTCCCGACTGATTTGTAAATGACCTTCTATCAGCAAGACTTTTCCGCGCAGGATTTCTTTGCGGTAACGCTCCTGTACCGGCTTCCAGAGCACCACATTGATTACACCGGTTTCATCTTCCAGGGTCAGGAACAGAACCCCGGCCGCGGTGCCTGGGCGCTGGCGGCAGGTGACCAGGCCGAGGACCCGGATTCGTTCACCATCGTTGCGGCTGGCCAGATCGCAGGCCTGCGCGATTCCCGCAAGGCGGTGCTGTTTGCGCAACAGCGTTACCGGGTGCTCGCGCAGCGTCAGGCCGGTACTCTGGTAATCGCAGTTGATATTGTCTTCCTGCCCGGTGTCCGGTTGGTGCTGGGTTGGCGCGGTATGCTCCAGCTGGTTGTTCAGTGCCTGCCAGGTACTGTGAAAACGGTTTTCGGCAATACTGTAGAAACAGTTGGCATGGGCGAGGATGGCGTTTTGCCGGGTGGGGAGGTTTGCCCGCCGGGTGAAGTCCTGCAGGGACTGGAAATTCCCCTGTACCCGTGCGGCTTCAATGGTTTCTACCGATTCCTCGGCCAGCCCCTTGATCAGGCGCATCCCCAGGCGTACAGCCGGGCCTCTACTGGTATCTGCCTGTTCCTCTGCATTTTCTTTGTCGGCCAGTGCCAGGCTGTGGTGCCAGCCACTGTAGTTTACGTCCAGCGGCAATATTTTTACGTTATGGCGCTGGGCGTCGTAGACCAGCTGTGCCGGGGCATAAAACCCCATGGGCTGACTGTTGAGCAGGCCACAGTAAAACGCGGCGGGATGGTGGTGTTTGATCCAGGCCGAAAAATAGGCGAGCAGGGCGAAGCTGGCGGAGTGGGACTCGGGGAAACCGTAAGAGCCAAACCCCTTCATTTGTTCGAACAGCTGCTCCGCCAGGCTGTGGGTGTAGCCGTTGGCGAGCATGCCGTTGATCAGTTTTTCACGAAACTGCAGCAGATTGCCGTTCTTGCCCCAACTGGCCATGGCGCGGCGCAGGGCATCGGCTTCACCGCCACTGAAGCCCGCGGCCACCATGGACAGTTTGATCACCTGTTCCTGAAAAATGGGTACCCCCAGGGTGCGCGCCAGTACCGGGCGCAGGTTTTCATGGGGGTACACCACGGGTTCCAGTTGTTGCTTGCGGCGCAGATAGGGATGCACCATGCCACCCTGAATGGGCCCCGGACGGACAATGGCAATCTCGATCACCAGCTCGTAGAACTTCCGTGGCTGTAGCCGTGGCAGCATGCTCATCTGTGCGCGGGATTCGATCTGGAAAACCCCCACCGTGTCAGCGCGGCACATCATTTCATAAACGGCGGGGTCATCCGGCGGGATATCGCGCAGGCGCATCCTGTTTCCATACAGCGCCATATACGTGAGGGATTTGCGCAGGGCGGTGAGCATGCCCAGTGCGAGGATGTCCACCTTCATCAGCTTCAGGTCTTCAATGTCCTCCTTGTCCCACTGCACAATGGTGCGCTCATCCATAGCGGCATTTTCAATGGGCACCAGTTGACTCAGTGGCCTCTCGGTAATCACAAAACCACCCACATGCTGTGAAAGGTGGCGCGGGAAACCGTAAATCTGCTCCAGCAGCACTGGCAGCATTCGGCCGGCAGTACTGTGCGGGGCGATCCCCACTTTTTTCATCTGCTGCGGAAAGTCATCCAGCGTGTCCCACCAGCTGCGTTCCGCCTGCAACTGCTCAATGACCGCGGCACCGAGCCCCAGCGCCTTGCCGATATCCCGCAGCGCGCTTTTGAACCGGTAAGTGATTTTTGCAGCGGCGAGGCCGGCGCGCTCACGGCCATACTTGCGGTAAATATACTGGATGATTTCCTCGCGCCGTTCGTGCTCGAAATCCACATCAATATCCGGCGGCTCGTTGCGCTCGCGGGAGATAAAACGCTCGAACAGAAGGCCAATTTTGTGCGGGTCGATTTCGGTAATGAACAGGCAGTAGCACACCACGGAGTTGGCGGCGGAACCGCGGCCCTGGTAAAGAATATGCTGGCTGCGGGCGAATTGGACAATGTCGTAAATAGTAAGAAAGTAATGCTCGTACTTTAGCTCGGCGATGAGTGCCAGCTCCACTTCGATCTGCTGCTGGATGCGCGGTTCCGGGCCCGCGGGCCAGCGTGTTTGCACGCCGGCCTCGACCAGTTCACGTAGATATTCGCTGGCGTTCTTGCCGGGTGCGAGTACTTCAGAGGGATACTGGTATTGCAGCTCGGTCAAACTGAAGGTGCAGAGGTCGGCAATTTTCAGCGTATTGTGAATGCTTGCCTGCGGGTAAAGGGCAGCGATCTCTTGCCGGGTGCGCAGGTAGCGCTCGGCATTCTGTTGCAGGCGGTAACCGAGTTGACCCAGAGTGCAGTTGTGATAATTCGCATTGAGTACGTCCTGTAATGGCTTGCGGGTGCGGCAGTGCATCAGGACCGCGTTGGTGGCGACCACCGGCAGCTGCTGGGATTCGGCCGCGCAGAGGAGTTTCTGCAGCCTGAGGTTTTCACCCGGCAACAGGTGCAGGCTCAGGGCGATATACAGGCGCTTGCCAAAGTGCTGTTGCAGTACGTCGGGTACTTGCAGGGATTCCCCGCGGGGTAGCCACAGGCAGAGCGCATGCGTGCAATACTGGATGACGTCCTGCAGCGATGTCTGGTACTGGCCCTTTTCCGCGCGCAGGCGCGAGGTGGAAATCAGCTCGCAGATCTCACTGTAGGCGATGCGATCCGGTGCCAGTAACACCAGTTCCTGCTGATCTTCCGCGAGCCGGAAAAAACTGCCACAAATAAGCTTCAGCGAGTGGCCCTCGGCGCGGCGCTTTTCCAGCTCCGTATAGGCGCGTACCACTCCCGCCATGGAGCACTCGTCGGTGATGGCGAGTGCGCGGTAACCGAGTCTGCAGGCAGCCGCCACCAGCTCTTGTGGGTGCGAGGCGCCCTGTAGGAAAGAGAAATTACTCTGACAGAAAAGCTCTGCGTACTGCATGCAGGGGTGTCTGAAACTCGGTAGTGATCGGGCGGCGCTCAGGAATACACGCCGTGGAGAAACCAGTGCTCTGACGTCAGGTCCTGAAACACCCAGTAGAGGCTGCCCTGCTCCCCGCGGGCGATGTAGTAGTCGCGCGCATGGCGGTGGTGCTGCCACCAGTAACCGTCGATGCGCTCCGGGCCCTGGAGCAATCGCAGCTCCCCGTCGTAAAACAGCTTGTGGTCCCGTTGCTGGATGCGGTCGGGTCTCGACAGCAACCAGTTGGGGCGGGGGGCATGGACCGGGGTGAGCTGATGACCGCGTGCCTTGCTGTGCAGGGTGAGGCTGTCGGCATTCTGCCAGGCCTGTTCCGGCAGGTAGCTTTCCTTGAGGGTGACCGCAGACAGGGCCTGGTGCCCCAGCCGGGCCTTGAGTTTATCGATCAGCTGGTAGCTTTCATGCTGCTTGCTGCCTTCATCGAAAAAGTCCTCCCGCAGGCTGTGGCTTTCTATCGCCTGTAGTTGCTGGCACTTGAGTGCCAGCGCCTGCACGGGCTCTTTCAGTGTTACGCGCTCAAACTGCAGCTTGGTCAGTGCGATCAGTCTTTGCGGGTCCAGTAGCGGCTGGGAGATGTCTACCGTGACTTGCTGGCTGCCGCGGCTGCCGTAATCGAGCGTCCAGCACAGCCGCTGGCTGTACAACTGGCGGCGTTGCAGCTGCCGGCACAGCTCCCGCACCAGGCGTCCGGCGGGGAACAGCAGCTGCTCACTGTTATCCAGTGGGCTTGGGAAAAACAGTTCACTATCAAATTCTGCCGGCGGCTCGAAGCTGGGTATCGGGTCCGGGCGGGTACCATTCAGGCGGGCGAGGTAGTCGATAAAACTGTGCCCGAAGCGGCCACCTACTTCTGACAGGGGGATGGCCAGCAGCTGGCTGACGCGCTTGATCCCGCAGGCATACAGCTTGGTAATGGCCGTGTGACTGCAGTCCAGGAATTTACTGGGGGCGAAGCTGATCCACTGCCGCCACTGCTGGGGGGTGGGCGCGCTTCGGGTTTCTGCCAGCCACTGGCGGTGCTCCGGTAGCTGGCTGAGCAGGTGCGCGGCAGAAGGGCTGTGGCCCAATCCCATGCTGTGGCTGATACGCATTTTGTGCAGTTCCTTGCCCAGCTGCTGTAACAGGGGGGCGAGGCCGCGGTGGGCCTTGAGGCTGCCGCTGATTTCCAGATAGAGGCAGGCGAAATTGCTATCGGGCTGATTCTTTTCACTTTCGGCACTGCGTGGTGATACCACGGGAGTAAAGCTGTAGGCCCACTGGGCCAGGTGCTGCAGCAGTTGTTCCTCGCGCTCCCGGTCCCGGTCCAGCAGCTGCAGTTCCGCGCAGTAGGCGCAGGCGGTGGCGATGCTGAGCCCGGGCTCGATATTGTGCGTATAGGCGGCGTTGTTGGCCTCAATAATCAGACTGTTCTGGGTTACTGCCAGGGGAGCATCGTCGCCGGCGCGGTGGGCGCGGACCAGTGCTTCCAGGGGCAGCTTCGGGAGCTGTATGCAAAGCCAGAGCATGTTGGAGTCTCCTGTCGGAGCTTGGTTAATTGGTAGATACGCTGCGCTTATCTACCCTACGGCATTGTTACTGGTGGTTGTGCGTAGGGTGGATAAGCGCAGCGCATCCACCAGAGAGCGTACCGTCGATTCAGTGGAGCGGCTGGTCCTGCCGCACCAGGTCCGGGTTGCGCGCCAGGTGCAGGCGCTGGCCGGATTTGCCGCTCAGCTGTTTGAACAAATGCAGTGCCAATTGCTCGCCATCGCTTTTCAGTTGCAGGCGCAGGGCCGCGGGCGACGGGGTTTGTGCACAGGAGCCGGGGCGGAAGTGAAAGTGCAGGCAATCGCCATCGCGCGCCGCCAGCTGCAGGCGGCGAAGGTCTTTGTCTGCGTGGGTTTCCTTGCCCTGCCACTGGATCAGGGCGCCGCAGGCGCCGGACTGCAGGGACTGCTCCGCTGCCCATAACTGATCCCGCTGGCCCCTGGGGTGCAGGATCAGCAGCTTTTCCAGCTGCACACCGGCCTGCGCCAGCGCCGGGGCATAGGGAATGTGTGGTGGATTGACCAGTATCACCATGCGCCCCTGGCGGGTGAGCTCTGCCAAGGTGGGGAGTATCAGGGACATCTCGCCAATACCGGCCTTGTCGACCAAAAGCTCCGTGGTGGCGGCACGGGGCCAGCCGTGCCCGGCCAGCAGTGCATCCAGGCCGCGGTAGCCGGTGCTGATACCGGTGCGCGGGCGACGCTGGCCACTGGCCAGTTGCCAGATGTCCGGGCGGGCAAGCAACTGCTGCAATGGCCGTGGCCGCTCTTGCCCTGTTGTCCCTTGCCCTGATGTCCCTTGCCCTGGGGGGATAGATGGCTCGTTGCTGGCCTGCTGAGCTAACTGCTTGTTTTGCAAAAAGTTTTCGGCGCTGTTCACGATTGGCTCGCTCCACACGGGTGGTCTGACAGGGGTTGGCTGTATGTGCATACAGTATCTACTGGCAATTTATACAGTAGTCATCCAGTGTCGGCAAGCCCACACCGGGCCTGTACGCGCTGAATTCGACGGCAATCAGTGATACTTTTTTGCACAGGGCAAACCGGCTATGATTCGGCCTCTTTAAATGACTGCCAGAAATGAACAAGTGAGGGGAAAGGGTGAGCATCAAATCCGATAAGTGGATTCGTCGCATGGCTGAAAATGAGGGCATGATCGAGCCCTTCGAGCCGGGCCAGGTACGTCACGGTACATCGGGTGATCGCCTGATTTCCTACGGCACGTCGAGCTACGGCTACGACGTGCGCTGTGCCAGCGAGTTCAAGATTTTCACCAATGTGCACTCCGCCACCGTGGACCCCAAGGCGTTTGATGAAGACAGCTTTGTGGATGTGGAGGGCGACTACTGTGTCATCCCGCCCAACTCCTTCGCGCTGGCGCGCACCGTGGAGTACTTTCGCATTCCACGCTCGGTACTGACCATCTGCCTGGGTAAGTCCACCTACGCCCGCTGCGGCATCATCGTCAACGTGACCCCGCTGGAGCCCGAGTGGGAAGGTCACGTGACCCTGGAATTCTCCAACACCACCAACCTGCCCGCGAAAATCTACGCGAATGAAGGTGTGGCACAGATGCTGTTCTTCGAGTCCGACGAAATCTGCGATGTGTCCTACAAGGACCGCGGTGGCAAATACCAGGGGCAGCGCGGCGTCACCCTGCCGAAGACCTGATCTGACCACGAATGACAGACCTTCCTACCCAGACCGATGTGCTGATCATCGGCGCCGGCGCCGCCGGCCTGATGTGTGCCTCGGTGGCGGGCAAGCGTGGCCGCAGTGTGCTGGTGCTGGACCACGCCAACAAGGTTGGTAAAAAAATCCTGATGTCCGGCGGCGGCCGCTGCAACTTCACCAACCTGTACACGGCGCCGGACAACTTCTACAGCGAAAACCCCCACTTCTGTAAATCCGCCCTGGCTCGTTATACCCAGTGGGACTTTATTGCGCTGGTGGAAAAGCACGGTATCCCCTACCACGAGAAAACTCTTGGTCAGTTATTCTGCGACAACAAGTCCCGGGATATCGTCGACCTGCTGCTTACGGAGTGTCGCGAGGCGAAAGCGCAGATACGCACCCGCTGTGAAATCCAGCGCATCGAGCCTCTCGATGAAGCGCAAGCGAAAGGCTTTGTGGTGCACACCTCGCTGGGGAAAGTGGTGTGTGAATCCCTGGTGGTCGCTACCGGCGGCCTGTCGATCCCCACCATGGGTGCTACCGGTTTTGGCTATGACCTGGCCAAGCAATTCGGCCACAACATCATTCCCACCCGCGCGGCGCTGGTACCGTTTATCCTGAACAAGCGCGCGCTGGCGCGGCAGCAGGAATTGCCGGGCACTTCACTGGCGGTGAATGCCAGCTGTGCCGAGGGCCACTTCCACGAGCAGATGCTGTTTACCCACAAGGGACTGAGTGGCCCGGCGGTATTGCAGATTTCCAGTCACTGGAAAGAGGGTATGCCGGTGACCTTCGATCTGGCGCCGGGGCTGGATTTATCCGACTGGCTCAGCGAACAGCGCGGTAACAAGCAGGAGAGCTTCCTGCACACGGTACTGGCGGAGCTGTGGAGCAAGAAGCTGGTACAGTTCTTCCTGCAGAGAATCGGCCTGGATAGCAAGCCGCTCAAGCATTACAGCGAACAGGCATTAAAAGACGTGGGCGAGAAGCTGCAGACCTGGACGTTGACTCCTGAAGGCACCGAGGGTTACCGCACCGCGGAAGTTACCCTGGGGGGCGTGGATACCAACGAGGTGTCGTCGCGCAGTATGCAAAGCATGAAGCAGCCGGGGCTGTATTTTATCGGTGAGGTACTGGATGTTACCGGTTGGCTCGGCGGATTCAATTTTCAATGGGCCTGGGCATCTGCCCATGCCGCCGGTGGGGAGGTCTGATCAATGGGTGATGTATTGCCATTCAAACGCAAAACCCCTTGGGAAAAACACAAGGGCAGCAGTCTGTGCCGTGATGGGTTTCACAAGTGGGTGGTCGTCACCGAGCGCAAGTTTGATGTGAAGCAGGGGAAGCTGGTCACGGAGTACCGTTGCCAGCGGTGTGGAAAAACCAAGACCGAGTTGCTGTAATTAAAATTACTGTAAATAAAAAGCCGGCACGAATGCCGGCTTTTTATTATTGCGGCCTGAATTACTGCTTCGGCGCCGCTACGCCCATCTCTTCCAGCAGATTATCGGCGTGATCCACTTTCTCCATTACCCACAGCATGTATTCCACATCCACATGGATGGCGCGGGTGTTGTCGTTGAAGTCCCAGTCGGCATTGATGCTGTCGTAGGTGCCGTCGAACACCAGACCGATGAATTCACCCTTGCCGTTCATGGTGGCAGAACCGGAGTTACCGCCGGTGATGTCCACGGTGGTAAGGAAGTTCACCGGCACGGAATCCAGTTTTTCATCGTAGAAACGACCGTAATCCTTGTTCTCAATCGCCTCCAGCAGTGCCTGGGGCGCATCGAACGGGTCTTCACCGGTGTATTTGGCCTCAATACCACGCAGGGTGGTGAAGGGGACAAAGCCGTCTTTGCCATCGTTGCCATCTGCAGCGCCTTTGATAGTGCCGGCAGGCGGGGTGTAGCCTTTCACCAAGCCGTAGGTCAGGCGCAGGGAACTGTTGGCATCCGGGTAAACCGGCTTGCCTTGCTCATTGTAGTAGGCGATCAGCAGGTCCATATACTTCGGGCGTACTTCGGCGAAGCGGCCTTCCATTTCCTTATCGTGCTGTTCGATCGCCAAGCGGTCGTCATAGGTGGCCACCGCCAGCTGAATAAACGGATCGTCACTATTGCGGAATTCTTCCGGTGACTTTTCCATCCACGCGAGGCGACTCTCGGTTTCAGTGAGGCCGGTTTTCTCATACATGGCCGAGAGTTGCTGCTGCAGTGCATCACCACTCAGCCCACTTTTGAAGAAGCTATCGAAACTGCCCAAGCGCTGGTTCTTCGGCAGGGCGTTGTAGCGCTCGATGAAGTAGGTCCAGATGGCCTGATCCACACCCGGCGCGAAGTTGCGCTCAATGCGCTTCATGCTTTCAGTGAAGCGCGTAATGTCCCGCTCCTGATAGCCAGGCTCACGCTCCATGTTGGGCTTCTGTTTTTCCAGGCTCAGGCGATACAGGCGTTGCGCTGCGCTGAGCATGGAGGAGCGGTTCATGTAGCCGAGCAGCAAATCGCGCTCCTGTGTGGACTGCTTTTCGCTGATCAGCTTTTGCAGATCGGCGATGACGGATGCGTACTGTTTGCTGGCTTCCGGGTTGGCGTCGATCCATGCCTGCAGGTCTTTTTCCAGCTGCTGTTTACGGTTCAGCAGGTCGCTGCGGTTGTAACCCTCCATCATGCCGGTGAAGTTTTTGGCGTAGTTATTCAGGCCTGCTACAAGGCTCGCGTACTTGAGTGCTGCATCCTTGTTGTCTTCGGTGGCCTTGCCGATCACCTCGGACCACTCCGCCAGTACTTTCTGCATGGTGGGGTAGTACCAGGTGAAGTTGTTGCTTACTTCCTCTGCGGTGCGGTAGCGGTTGGTGCGCCCGGGGTAGCCGGCCACCATCACGAAGTCACCTTCCTGCGGACCTTTGGTAGACACGGTCAGGTGATGCTTGGGCTGGTAGGGCACGTTGTCTTTGGCGAAATCCGCCGGTTTGCCGTCTGTGCCCACATAGGCGCGCAGGAAAGCGTAGTCACCGGTGTGGCGTGGCCACATCCAGTTGTCGATATCGCCACCAAACTTGCCGATGGAGGAGGCGGGCGCATGTACCAGACGTACATCGCGGATCGCCAGTTGCTTGATCAGGTAATAGCTGGCGCCGCCGTAGTAGCTGTACACCTCGCAGCGGTGGCCCGGGTCGGACTCACATTCGGCCACCAGCGCCTTTTCCGCATCTTCAATGGCCTTGAAGCGGGTGGCTCCGTCCATGCCATCGCTGAGCTTGCTGTTGATCTTGTCCGTGACTTCATTCATGTCCACGGTGACATAAATGCGCGAGCCCGGTGCTGCGGGAACTTCTTCTTCCAGGGTTTTGGCGAGGAAGCCGTTGGCCAACAGGTCGTTGTCTTCAGTGGAGTTGTAGGAGATGGAGCCATAGGCGCAGTGGTGGTTCGTGGCCACCAGGCCTTTGGGGGACACGAATGAGGCGGAACAGCCACCCAGGCTGACCACGGCATTCATCGGGAATTTGGTGAGATCCGTCATGGTTTTCGGATCGAGCGTGAGGCCGAGATCGTTCAGCTTGTCACCCAGCTCCGGCAGCTGGCGGGGCATCCACATGCCCTCGGTGGAGACGCCAGCGGCTGTATCGTCGGAAACGCTGTCGGTCTGTGCTGCTTCCGTGGCAGGGGTATTGTTGCCGGCGGCACCTGCCTGTGATTCGGTTGGATCCGCGGGTTTACCACAGGCGGCGAGCAGGGCGATGGAGAGCGCCAGCCCAAATTTTTGCGTGAGCTTGTTGTTATTCACTGTCATTCCTTCAAGCAGTTTATTGGTGGTCTGCAGGGTTCAATGGCGCCGGGGGTTGTCCCGGGAGCACAAAAAATAAACGGCCACTGTGGCGACCGTAAGCACGGATACTGCCACAGAAGTTCGGTTACTGAAATTATCTGCGTGTCAGTGAGAAGACGCGCTGAGACAAGCCTCCCTCAGTGTAGAATCTACCGGGAAGGTGATTGAAGGGGTGGGAGAACACGATGTTGGACAAGCAGGACCTGGTGGATATTGCGCGCACCAAGATGCCATTTGGTAAATACGCGGGGCGGGTGCTGATCGATCTGCCCGAAGAATATTTGCTGTGGTTTGCGAAAAAAGAATTCCCCCACGGGCGGCTTGGGCACCTGATGGCGCTGACCCTGGAAATAAAAATTGAGGGTCTGGAGGGCCTGGTCAAACCCCTGAAAAAACAATGAGCCCCGCAAGGAGCCCATTGTTCATTCCGTGTGATGTAACCAGTGTGCGCAGCGCTTAACGATAGACGCGACGACCGTAACGATCGTAGTAATAACGACGTTTTTTCTCGCGGTCGTACAGATAACCACCGGCACCACCCAGTGCCGCACCCACCGCGGCACCGCCGGGTCTGCCGGTAACCAGGGCACCGGTTACGGCACCGATACCAATGCCGGTACCGACGCGGCGATCACTATCGCTCATGTTGGCACAACCGGCGGTAGTCAAAGAGAGCGCCAGCGCGGAAGCCAGGCCGGCGTGTTTGAGAGTCTGAAACTGCATAAATACTCCGTCTACGTTTGCTCCGATATCGCAGGGGGAGTGTATGGTCGCCGCCCGGGCCTCCCAACGGCAACGATGGGGGAAAGGCGGACTCGGGATAAAAATGAGAAAAAAGTGTGGGGTGCGCCTGCCCAATCTTATACTGGTAACAGTCCCGGGAAGACTCCCCCATCGCGAGACGAGGTGGAGTGCCAACAACAAGCGGTCCGTAACCGAGACTGGACATGACCGTAAATAGACCCACAGCGGGTGACCACTGATCTGGAATTGATTGATTTCAGCGAGTGAAAGAGCGGGAAGTTTCAGTCAGCTTGATTGGGAAAATGGGGCGAAGCGGTCGACGCAGGTCGGCCGCTTTTCCGTTGTGTCTTCGAGGTGTGCGTCTGTCGTGCATGGCATCCGATGATATTTCGTTGCGAAAGCAAATCGGAAGCTTCCTCCCGTCCGGTGTTCATTCCGGTGAAGATTTGAGCGCCAATAACTGATCCCCGCGTGTGACTTACCTCTCAAGACTGCCTGAGGGGGCTGGTCAGGTCGGCTGGTAGCGGGGTAAGGTGAAAACCTGATGACATCGCTGTCATATTTTTATGAAAAAATGACAGCGATGTCATTGTGCGGGCTGCAGACCGCGCGTCGAGAGGTACCTGTTCAAGAAGTTATTGAATACCACAGTAACAAGCAGTACCGGCATACGCAGTTACATGCCGTTCCATCGAGGGCAGTGAAGCCCGTCGAGGTTTGACGGATATCGCACACCGCTGCCTTCGTTGATAGATCCTTACCCATAAAAGATAACGACAAGGTGACAATCAATGAAAGGGCTCACTCCAAGCCACTGGCGCCGCGCACTCCTGGCGCTCGGTCTCGCCAGCTCCTCTGCCATCGCCGCGCCCGGCGCTCCCACCATCGACTGGATGGAAACCAGCTTCGCCATTATTGAAGTCGATGAGGCGGCCACTGCCTACGAGCAGCTGGTAACGATCAACGACTATGCGGAAGTACCGGTCGCCTGGTCCAAGTGGTCCGGCGATCCGGCGACCACCGCACAGTACCTGCTCAACGGCGAAGTGGTGCTGGAACAATCTGTCAGCGGTGGTGCCACCCAGACTGGCTCCGCGACACTGCAGGTTGCCCAGGGCGGACAATACTCCCTGCAGGTGGCACTGTGTAACGACGATGGCTGCGCGACTTCCGCGGCGAAAGACATCGTAGTTGCCGACACCGACGGCAGCCACCTGGACCCGATCACCGTAAACGCCGGTGAAAACAACCAGCCATACCAGAACACCAGTAATTCAGTGGTGGGCACTTACTTTGTGGAGTGGGGCGTATACGGGCGCAAGTTCTCCGTCGACATGATGCCTTCCTACAACCTGACCCACCTGATCTACGGGTTTATTCCCATTTGTGGTGGCGACGGTATCAACGACAGCCTCAAGGAAATCGAAGGCTCCTTCCAGGCCCTGCAGCGCTCCTGTTCCGGTCGTGAGGACTTCAAGGTTTCCCTGCACGATCCGTTTGCCGCACTGCAAAAAGCCCAGGCCGACCAGACTTTCTCGGATCCCTACAAGGGTAACTTCGGCCAGCTGATGGCCCTGAAGCAGGCCTACCCGGACCTGAAAATTCTGCCTTCCATCGGCGGCTGGACCCTGTCCGACCCCTTCTATTTCTTCAGCGATGCGGCCAAGCGTAAAACCTTCGTCGATTCCGTCGAAGAATTTATGCGCACCTGGAAATTCTTCGACGGTGTGGATATCGACTGGGAATACCCGGGTGGCCAGGGTGCCAACCCGAGCCTCGGCGACCCGGCGATCGATGGTGAAACCTATCGCCTGCTGATGCGCGACCTGCGCGCCATGCTCGACGGCCTGGAGCAGGAAACTGGCCGTAAATACGAGCTCACTTCTGCAATTGGTGCAGGCTCCGACAAGATCGAAGATGTGGATTACACCGATGTACAGCAGTACATGGATTACTTCTTCGTAATGACCTACGACTTCTACGGCGGCTGGAGCAACGAAGTACTGGGTCACCAGGCTGCTCTGTACGCGCCAACCTGGCGCCCGGATACCGACTACACCACCCACAACGGCATCCAGAACCTGCTGGGCCTGGGTGTTGATCCCGGCAAGCTGGTGGTGGGTGCCGCCATGTATGGTCGCGGCTGGACCGGTGTTTCCGGCTGGACTGGCAACGATCACATGACCGGTACCGCCACCGGCATGGTGAGCGGCACCTGGGAAGATGGGGTTGTGGACTACCGCGATATCGTCGGCCGCATCGCCACAGGCGAATGGGAGGAGTATTACGACGCGGCCGCGGAAGCGCCGTATATCTTCAAGCCGAGTACCGGTGACCTGATCACCTACGACAACCGTCGTTCGGTGATGGCCAAGGGCGCCTATGTACAGTCCAACAACCTGGCCGGTCTCTTCTCTTGGGAAATCGACGCCGACAACGGCGACATCATGAACGCCATGCACGAGAGTCTTGGCCACGGCGATGGCTTCGACAATCGTGCACCGGTGGCGCGCGCGGGTGGTGACCAGAGTGTCGATAGTGGTGCCAGCGTTACCCTTGATGGCAGCACCTCCAGTGACCTGGACAATGACCCGCTGAGCTACAGCTGGACACAGGTTTCCGGTACCAGTGTGACCCTGCAAAACGCCACGAGCGCTGCCGCCAGCTTTATCGCCCCAGCGGTGACTGCGGACGAAGAACTGGTGTTTGCACTGACCGTCTCCGATGGCGCCGCTTCAGACTCCGATCAGGTTTCTGTGATGGTGGCCGCGGACCAGCCGAACCAGGCACCCAGTGCCGATGCTGGTGCCGACCAGATCGTGATCACGCCGGCCACCGTCACCCTGAGCGGTGCCGCTTCCAGTGATCCCGAAGGCGATGCTCTGACCTACAGCTGGACCCAGATCTCCGGTGCCAGTGTCAGCCTGAGCGATACCTCTGCGGTCAGCCCGAGCTTCACCGCCGCAGAAGTCGCTGCCGAGCAGGAGCTGGTATTTGAGCTGAACGTCAATGATGGCTCGCTGAGTGACGCTACCCCGGATCAGGTCAGCATCTTCCTGCTGCCGCCGGATGCGAACACACCGCCGGAAGTTTCCGTACCGGCACAGGTCACTGTTCAGGAAGGTGCCAGCACTTCCATCACCGCAACCGGCAGCGATGCCGACGGTGATGCGCTGACCTACACCTGGAGCGGCATGGCCAGTGGAAGCGGCGATACCATCGTCATCACCGCACCGCAGGTGGAAGCCGATACTGATTTCACCCTCACGGTGACCGTGAGCGATGGTATCGACAGCGCCAGTGCCAGCGTCACTGTGACCGTAACCAACAGTACCGGTGGTGGTGGCTGTGACATGACCGACCCGAATGCGGGTAACTTCCCCGCGTGGCAGTCCGGTAGCACCTACCTCGGTGGTGATCGGGTGAGCTTTGATAATCTGGTGTGGGAAGCCAAGTACTGGACCCAGCAGGAGCCCGGCTTCAGTGCTGCCGACTGGAAACTGGTCAGCGATGTGGAAGTGCCCTGGAATGCCAGCACCGCCTACAACGGGGGTGACGAAGTGAACCACAACGGCAAACGCTACCGTGCCAAGTGGTGGACCCAGGGGCAAGACCCGAGCAGTTCTTCCGACTGGGAGGAGATCGGCGACGCAACCTGTAACTAAGCAGTAAGCAGCAACCAGAGGGCGCCACGGCGCCCTCTGTTCTTTTCGATGTTCTTTCGACAGATCTTAAAAATAACCTGAGAAAACACTATGAAAAGGCAATTACTGAGCTTGCTCGTACTCGGGCTGCTCGCGTTCGAGGCAGCGGCGGTGGACTGCAGTGCCCGCCCACAATGGGAGGCGAGCGCCATCTATGTGGGTGGCAATTCGGTACAGCACCTGGGCAACGCCTATACCGCCAACTACTGGACCCAGAACAATGACCCGGTAACACACTCGGGCACCTGGGCGCACTGGAAGTACGATGGTGCCTGCGATGGCGGTTCATCCTCAAGCTCTTCTTCCAGCTCGTCCTCGAGTTCGTCTTCCAGTTCCTCCTCAAGCTCCTCAAGCTCCAGTGGTGGCTCCGGTGGCGGTTCCTGCACTTCGCTGCAGTACGTGGCGGGCACCAGTTATGTGGCAGGGCAATTGGTACAAAACGTTGGGCAGGAATTTCAGTGCAATATCGCCGGCTGGTGTTCCTCCAGCGCGGCCTGGGCCTATGCGCCCGGGGAGGGCGCCCACTGGGAAGATGCCTGGAGTCAGGTTGGCAGCTGTGGCAGTTCTTCCTCCAGTAGCTCTTCCGGTGGCGGTTCCAGCTCATCCTCCAGCAGCTCCGGTTCTTCTAGCTCTTCGGGCGGATCTTCCTCTGGGGGCAACAGCGGCCTGCTGCCGAAGCACGCATTGGTGGGCTACTGGCACAACTTTGATAACGGTTCCGGCCTGTACAGGATTAGCGAAGTCTCCGATGTGTGGGATGTCATCGTAGTGGCGTTTGTGGACGATGCGGGCAACGGCAATATTGCGTTCAACCTGGATCCGGGGCTCGACAAGCAGCAGTTTATTGCCGATGTGGCCGCCAAGCGCGCGGCGGGCAAAATCGTGATTGCTTCCTACGGAGGCGAGAAGGGCACGGTAACGCTGAACACAGAGGAGAACGTGGCTAACTTCGTCAACAGCACGGCGGCGATGATTGACGAGTACGGCTTTGACGGTATCGACATCGACCTGGAATCCGGCGCTGGTGTGATGCATGGTGCACCGGTGATCCAGAACATGGTGAATGCGGTCAAGCAGTTAAAACAGCGTTATCCCGGCATGTATCTGTCTATGGCCCCAGAGCACCCCTATGTGCAGGGCGGCTATGTGTCTTACACCGGTATCTGGGGCGCGTACCTGCCGATGATCGACCAACTGCGTGATGAGCTGGACCTGTTGCATGTGCAGCTGTACAACAACGGTGGGCTTGCCACGCCGTACCGCGGGCAGGCGTATGCGGCCGGCTCGGTGGATATGATGGTGTCTTCGGCGCTTATGCTGATTGAGGGCTTCCCGCTGGGCTACGGTAACGCCGGCTTCTTTGAAGGGCTGCGCCCGGAGCAGGTAGGCCTGGCGCTCCCCTCAGGGCCCCGCGCGGCAGGTAGCGGTTTTGCCACCACTGGGGATATCAATCGTGCGCTGGACTGCCTGACCCAGCAGCTGAACTGCGACACGCTGACCCCTTCACAAGCGTACCCGACCTTCAATGGTGTGATGACCTGGTCCATCAACTGGGATATGCACGACGGGGGAATCTTCTCGGGCCCGGTGGGTAGCCACGTGCACAACCTGCCGTAACAAGCAATGGAGGCGCCATTTCATCTTTCGAAGGAAATGGCGAGCACAAAAAAACCCGGCATTTGCCGGGTTTTTTGTTTCAGGGGAGATGCGCTTAGCGATCTTCCACAGAAACGTAGTCGCGCGCGGTGTAGCCGGTGTACAGCTGGCGCGGGCGGCCGATTTTGTACGGGTTGGAGATCATCTCGTTCCAGTGCGCAATCCAGCCAGCGGTACGGCCGGTGGCGAAGATCACGGTGAACATGTCGGTGGGGATTCCGATCGCCTTCATGATGATGCCGGAGTAGAAGTCCACATTCGGGTAGAGTTTCTTCTCGACGAAGTACTCGTCTTCCAGCGCGATCTTTTCCAGCTTTTTGGCGATGCGCAGCAGCGGATCGTTCTCGGCACCCATGGCACCCAGTACTTCGTCGCAGATGCCTTGCATCACGCGGGAGCGCGGGTCGAAGTTTTTGTACACGCGGTGACCGAAGCCCATCAGGCGGAACGGGTCGTTCTTGTCCTTGGCCTTGGCCACGTACTCGTCGATACGGCTCTCGTCGCCGATCTCCTGCAGCATGTTCAGTACCGCTTCGTTGGCGCCGCCGTGTGCCGGGCCCCACAGGGTGGCGATACCGGAGGAGATACAGGCGAAGGGGTTGGCGCCTGAGGAGCCGGCCAGACGCACGGTAGAGGTAGAGGCGTTCTGCTCGTGGTCGGCGTGCAGCAGGAAGATCACGTCCATGGCCTTGGCCACAACCGGGTCGATCTTGCTCGGCTCACAAGGGTTGCCGAACATCATGTGCAGGAAGTTCTCGGAGTAGCTGAGGCTGTTGTCCGGGTACATGAACGGCTGGCCCTTGCTGTGCTTGTAGCACATGGCGGCCAGGGTCGGCATCTTGGCAATCAGGCGATCCGCAGAGATCTTGCGGTGTTCGGGATCGGTGATGTCGAGGGAGTCGTGGTAGAAGGAGGCGAGGGCGCCGACAACGCCGCACATCATGGCCATCGGGTGGGCATCGTAGCGGAAGCCCTTGAAGAAGTTGACCAGAGATTCATGGACCATGGTGTGGTTCATGATGCTGTTGACGTATTCCTTCTTCTGCTCGGGGCTGGGCAGTTCGCCATTCATCAGCAGGTAGCAGGTTTCCAGATAGTCAGACTTTTCCGCCAGCTGCTCGATGGGGTAGCCGCGGTGCAGCAGTACGCCCTTGGCGCCATCGATATAGGTGATCTTGGATTCACAGGAGGCAGTGGACATGAAGCCCGGGTCGTAGGTAAACAGGCCCTTGCTCGCCAGGCTGCTGACGTCAACAACGTCGGGACCGGCAGTGCCAGAGTAAACCGGCAGATCAAAGGGGGCATCAATACCGTCTACCGTGAGTTGAGCTTTCTTGTCGGACATTGTGGACTCCTAAAAACTATTCTTTTGCCAGCTTTCTTATTTCCACACAAATCACTGGATGATCTCGGTGATTCGACGGCCCGGATTGGGGCGCGCTCCGCGCTCACCTGTGATCACCTTTTTATGGGTAAGGCGGTTCAGGTGGTTTCTGTACGCATGCATCACCCGGAAAGTGCCGGATTCTGCGGGCTCGGAGGGCCTTCGTTGGCGGCATCCGGCGCGGATATGGGGCTAGCGGGCTTTTGAGCGCGGCCAAACTTAAGTGCCACGCCACAAATTGTCAAACCAAATTGAAATGGCTGGCCGGTTCTGCACCCGCAGGATCTTCGGTGCTGGGCGGTAGTGGCAGGGATTTTGCCTGCATGAAAGGTAACGGAGAGCGGAATCTGGCGCGGAAAATCGGTTCCGCTCAAATGATCGTTTCATACCATGGTCGAGTGTGTGGCACGGATTGCAACTGGTACAAAGCCGCCACAACGGGCAGGCGGTTCGTTGTGTTTTGAAGTTTGAATGCCTATAATCCGCGCGGCTTGCGCCGTGGTAAGACCACTTTGTACAAGACCTCTACAGGTTGTATGTATAGTAATCAGCAAGCTCGCCCGCACTCTCAACTTTTAACGGGCGCCCCGTCTTTCAGGGCAACAAGGTGTTTTTCCTGTGAACAAAAACAGACCTGTCAATTTAGACATTTCTACTATCAAGCTCCCTGCATCCGCGTTGGTTTCTATTCTGCATCGTATTTCCGGTGTGGTGCTCTTCGCCGTGGTCGCACTTCTTTTGTATATGCTGGATTCCAGTCTGGAATCTGAGCAGGGTTTCCAAAAAGTCGCCGACTCCTTTTCCAGTGTGCCGGCCAAACTGGTGTTGTTGGCTGCACTGGCTGCGCTTATTTACCACCTGATCGCGGGTGTGCGTCACCTGTTGATGGATGCAGGCGTGGGTGAGAGTCTCGAGGGTGGCCGCCGCGGCGCCGTCATCGTGCTGGTGCTTTCTGTTGTGCTCATTCTCTTGGCGGGGGTTCTGGTATGGTAAAGGCGGTTACTGGTTTCGGCCGCAGTGGTCTGTATGACTGGTTTATTCAGCGTATCAGCGCTCTGGTGCTGGTGGCTTACACCCTCTTTATAGTGGGTTTCATTTTTCTCTCCAAAGACTTCAGCTACGCCAGCTGGTCCGCGCTGTTCGAGCAGCGCTGGGTGCGAGTATTCAGCTTGGTGGCGTTGCTCTCCACAATTGCCCACGCCTGGATTGGCCTCTGGTCCGTGGTTACTGACTACCTCACCAACCGGATGATGGGCGGCAAAGCGACCGTTCTGCGTATCCTGGTTGAAGTACTGCTGGGCGCGGTCGCCGTGTTCTATGCGGTGTGGGGCATTGAAATTTTGTGGGGTGTGTAAGTAATGTCGAATATGCGAACAATAACCTTTGACGGTATCGTAATTGGTGGCGGCGGCGCGGGCATGCGCGCGGCGTTGCAGATGGCCCAGTCCGGCTTCAAGACGGCGGTGATCACCAAGGTATTCCCGACTCGCTCGCATACGGTATCTGCCCAGGGCGGTATTACCTGTGCAATTGCCAGTGATGACCCCAATGACGATTGGCGCTGGCACATGTATGACACCGTCAAGGGCTCCGATTATATCGGTGACCAGGACGCTATCGAGTATATGTGCTCGGTGGGTCCGGAGGCGGTATTTGAGCTCGAGCACATGGGCTTGCCGTTCTCGCGTACCGATGAAGGCCGTATCTACCAGCGTCCGTTCGGTGGCCAGTCCAAGGACTTCGGTCGCGGCGGTCAGGCGGCACGTACCTGTGCGGCTGCGGACCGTACCGGTCACGCGCTGCTGCACACCCTTTATCAGAACAACGTCAAGCACAACACCGTATTCCTGAACGAGTGGTTCGCGGTAGACCTGGTGAAAAATCAGGACGGTGCGGTAGTCGGCGTTATTGCCATCTGTATCGAAGATGGCGAAGTGGTCTTCATCAAGTCCAAGGCTACAGTATTCGCCACTGGCGGTGCTGGTCGTATCTTCGCCTCCACCACCAATGCGCATATCAATACCGGCGACGGCGTGGGTATGGCCCTGCGCGCAGGTGTGCCGGTGCAGGATATGGAGATGTGGCAGTTCCACCCCACCGGTATTTACGGTGCCGGAACCCTGGTCACCGAAGGGTGCCGCGGTGAAGGTGGTTACCTGATCAATAAGGACGGCGAGCGCTTCATGGAGCGCTATGCACCCAATGCCAAAGACCTGGCCGGACGCGACGTGGTCGCCCGCTCCATGGTGTTGGAGATCCTCGATGGTCGCGGTGCCGGCCCCAATGGCGATCACGTATTCCTGAAACTGGACCACCTGGGTGAAGAGCTGCTGCACAGCCGCCTGCCGGGTATCTGTGAACTGGCCAAGACTTTCGCACACGTGGATCCGGTACACACCCCGATCCCGGTTGTGCCCACCTGCCACTACATGATGGGTGGTATTCCGACCAACGTGCATGGCCAGGCCCTGACACAGGACGCCTCCGGCAACGATCAGGTGATCGAAGGCCTGTACGCCTGTGGTGAGGTTGCGTGTGTTTCTGTACACGGTGCCAACCGCCTGGGCGGTAACTCCCTGCTCGACCTGGTGGTATTCGGTCGCGCCTCTGGCCTGTTCATCGAGAAGGCCCTGCGCGAAGGCATCGAGAACCGCGAAGCCTCCGAGTCCGATATTGAAGCCGCCATGGCGCGCCTGAACCGTCTCGAGACCACCAACGACGGTGAGCGTGCGGCAGGGCTGCGCAGCGAACTGCAGAATGTCATGCAGAACCATTTCGGCGTATTCCGCCGCGGCGACTATATGGCCGACGGTGTGAAGAAACTGGAAGACCTGCGCGAGCGCATTGCCAATGTTCGCCTCGACGACAAGTCCCGTGCCTTCAATACCGCGCGTATCGAAGCGCTGGAACTGCAAAACCTGCTGGAAGTGGCTGAGGCCACTGCGATCGCTGCGGAAGTCCGCACCGAGAGCCGCGGCGCGCATGCCCGCGAAGACTTCCAGGAGCGCGATGACGAAAACTGGCTGTGTCACTCCATGTTCTTCCCAGGGGAGAAGCGGGTAGGCAAGCGTGCCGTGAACTTTGCGCCCAACACCGTAGATGCTTTCGAACCGAAAGCGCGTACCTACTAATTCGGGAGCGGAAAGAATATGTTGAAAGTAAGCATTTACCGTTACAACCCGGAAACCGATTCTGCGCCCTACATGCAGGATTACGAGCTGGATACCCAGGGCAAGGACCTGATGGTGCTGGACGTGCTGGAGTTGCTCAAGGCGCAGGATCCTACCCTGGCCTATCGCCGCTCCTGTCGTGAGGGCGTGTGTGGCTCCGACGGTATGAATATTTCGGGCAAGAATGGCCTGGCGTGCATCATGCCGATCTCCGAGGCGGCACCAAAAGGCAAGCTGGTACTGCGCCCGCTGCCCGGGCTGCCGGTCATTCGTGACCTGGTGGTGGACATGGAGCAGTTCTACACCCAGTACAAGAAAATCGAACCTTACCTGCAGAACGATACCCCGGCGCCGGCGATTGAGCGTCTGCAGTCTCCGGAAGATCGCGCAAAGCTGGACGGCCTGTACGAGTGTATTCTCTGTGCCTGCTGTTCCACCTCTTGCCCGTCCTTCTGGTGGAACCCCGACAAGTTCATTGGCCCGGCTGGTCTGCTGCAGGCATACCGGTTCCTCGCGGACACGCGCGATGAAGCCACCGATGAGCGTCTCGGTAAACTGGATGACCCGTTCAGCGTGTTCCGCTGCCATGGTATCCAGAACTGTGTGAATGTTTGCCCCAAGGGGTTGAACCCCACCCGGGCAATCGGCCACATCCGCAATATGCTGATAACCCGCGCAGTTTAGTGGGGCTTGCCCCACACGGGAACGCGGGTTCCCATCGACAATAATCACAATTAGGTCGACACCAATGCCGGTGTCAGGCTTATACGAAAAAGGGGAGGTGTCTTTTCAGCGCCTCCCCTTTTGTGAGTGAACGACAGGAAAGAGCGGCGTGAAATTCAAGGGTGCGCGCCGTCAATTGAGGTAGGCATTAATGCACGAAAGCACAATGGAGGAGCTCTGGCGTACTTCGCATATCTCCGGTGGCAACGCCGGATACGTGGAGGAGCTGTACGAGACCTATCTGCACGACCCCAGTGGTGTTCCGGAAGAATGGCGCAGTTACTTTGACAGCCTGCCGCGGGTCAATGGCGGTGACGTCTCGCATGCGGCCATCCGTCAGCACTTTGAACTGCTGGCGAAGAACCGCACCCGCCCCCTCGCTGCGCCCGGCGCCGGCTCCGTCAATGTGGAGCATGAGCGCAAGCAGATTAAAGTTCTGCAACTGATCAATTCCTACCGCCACCGTGGCCACAAGAAAGCGACCTTGGATCCCCTCGGAATCATGGCCCGCGAACAAGTGCCGGATTTGCAGCTGAACTACCACGGCCTGACCGAAGGCGACTTCGATACCACCTTCCAGACCGGCGACCTGTTCTTTGCGAATGGCGAGGCCACTCTGCGGGAAATCGTGCAGGGCCTGGAAAATACCTACTGCGGCAACCTGGGTGCAGAGATCATGCACCTGTCCAACCTGGACGAGCAGCAGTGGTTCCAGCAGCGCCTGGAGCGCAGCCAGTGCAAGCCAAACTTCGGCAATGACATCCGTACCGAGATACTGCAGCGCCTGTCCGCCGCGGAAGGCCTCGAGCGTCACCTGGATTCCAAATACCCGGGCACCAAGCGATTTGGTGTTGAGGGCGGCGAAAGCCTGATCCCGCTGATGGACGCGCTGATTCGTCGCTCCGGTACCTATTCGGTCAAGGAAATCGTGATCGGCATGGCCCACCGGGGTCGTCTGAACACCCTGGTGAATATTCTGGGCAAGAACCCGGCGGATCTGTTCGAAGAGTTTGAGGGCAAGAAAACCCTCGATACTTCCGGTGACGTGAAGTACCACCAGGGCTTCTCTTCCAATGTGATGACCCCCGGTGGTGAAGTGCACCTGGCACTGGCCTTTAACCCGTCGCACCTGGAAATCTGTGCGCCGGTGGTGGTGGGCTCCGTGCGTGCCCGCCAGGATCGCCGCGGCGACAGCGCCGGCGAGAAGGTGATGCCGATCAACATCCACGGGGACGCCGCGTTTGCCGGCCAGGGCGTGGTGCAGGAAACCCTGCAGATGTCCCAGACCCGCGGCTATTACACCGGCGGCAGCATTCATCTGGTACTGAACAACCAGGTGGGCTTCACCACCAGCAAGCGCGAAGACGCCCGCTCCACCGAGTACTGTACCGATGTGGCGAAGATGATCGACGCCCCGGTGCTGCACGTAAACGGTGACGATCCGGAAGCCGTGGTGCTGGCTGGCCTGCTGGCGGTGGATTACCGCTACGAATTCAAGAAAGACATTGTCATCGATCTGGTGTGTTACCGCCGTCGTGGCCACAACGAGACTGACGATCCCTCCGGCACCCAGCCGCTGATGTACCAGACCATTCGCAAGCACAAGACGGCGCGTACCCTGTATGCGGAAAAGCTGATTGCCGAAGGGGTTCTGGACAAGGCAGCCGCCGACAAGCTCGCCAATGACTACCGCGACAAGCTGGACCGCGGTGAAGATGTGGCGACGGGCCTCGTCAAAGAGCCGGACTCCTCCATGTTTGTGGACTGGCGCCCGTACCTGAACCACGAGTGGACCGCCGAAGGCGACACCAGCTTCCCGCTGACCAAGCTGAAAGACGTTGCCACGCGCATGACCACCGTGCCCGATGGCATTGTCATGCAGCGCCAGGTCTCCAAGATTTATGACGATCGCCGCAAAATGGCGGGCGGTGCACTGCCCCTGAACTGGGGTATGGCCGAGACTTTGGCCTATGGCACATTGCTGGAGCAGGGCTATATGGTCCGCTTCACCGGTGAAGACGTGGGTCGCGGTACTTTCTCGCACCGCCACGCGGTCATTCACAGCCAGAAAGACGGCCAGAGCTACGTCCCCCTGCAGCACATGCACGAGGGCCAGCCACGCTTCGACATTTACGACTCGCTGCTGTCGGAAGAAGCGGTCCTGGCGTTTGAATACGGTTACGCCACCACTACCCCGAAATCCCTCGTGGTGTGGGAAGCGCAGTTTGGTGACTTTGCCAACGGTGCCCAGGTGGTTATTGACCAGTTCATCACCTCCGGTGAGCACAAGTGGGGCCGTATGTGCGGCTTGGTGATGCTGCTGCCACACGGCTACGAAGGTCAGGGGCCGGAGCACTCCTCCGCGCGTCTGGAGCGTTTCATGCAGCTGTGTGCCGAGCACAACATCCAGGTGTGTAACGCCACCACGCCGGCACAGATCTTCCACCTGTTGCGTCGTCAGGCAATCCGCCCGATGCGCCGCCCGCTGGTGATCATGAGCCCGAAATGGATTCTGCGTCACAAGCTGGCTACCTCCAGCCTGGACGAACTGGCCAGTGGCCAGTTCCACAATGTGATCCAGGACGATGGTGTTGATCCCGCCAAGGTGAAGCGCCTGATCATCTGCTCCGGCAAGGTTTACTACCATCTGCTGGAAGCGCGTATGGAGCGTGAGCAGGAAGATGTTGCGCTGGTACGCCTGGAGCAGCTGTATCCCTTCCCAGACGACGAATTCCTGTCTGCGGTCTCCGCATTCAAGAATATTAAGAGTGTGGCCTGGTGTCAGGAAGAGCCCATGAACCAGGGCGCCTGGTACTCCAGCCAGCACCACCTGCGTCGCCTGCTGAAAGAGGCACATCCCAAGCTGGAGCTGGAATATGTTGGCCGCGCAGCGTCTGCTGCACCGGCGGCGGGCTATATGTCCACCCACCTGGAAGAACAGAATACGTTCATCAATGAGGCGCTGACTGTCAAATAAGGCAGCAGTACAACGAAGAGCAATCTCAGGAAACAGGAACAATGACCATCGAGATTAAAGCGCCAACTTTCCCGGAATCTGTTCAGGACGGCACCGTTGCCACCTGGCACAAACAACCGGGTGAAGCCGTGTCCCGCGATGAACTGATCGTGGATATTGAAACCGACAAAGTGGTGCTGGAAGTTGTCGCACCCGCAGACGGCGCCATCAGCGAAATTATCAAGGGCGAGGGCGACACCGTCCTGTCCAACGAAGTGATCGCCAAGTTTGAAGAAGGCGCAGGTGCTGGTGCCGGTGCAGCTTCTGAGGCCCCGGCCGCAGAACCCGCCGCCGAAGCCCCGGCTGCAGGCGGTGAGAAAATTGCCATGCCTTCCGCCAAGAAAATGGCGGCAGAAAAAGGCGTAGACCTGGCCGGTGTTGAAGGCACCGGTAAAGGTGGTCGCGTACTGAAAGAGGACGTGATGAAAGCGGGCACTGCACCGGCTGCTGCCGCTGCACCGGCTGCTGCCGCCCAGGTTGACGTGGCTCCTGGCGAGCGTGTTGAGAAACGCGTTCCTATGACCCGCATGCGCAAGCGCATCGCCGAGCGCCTGCTGGATGCCTCGCAGTCTACCGCCATGCTCACCACGTTCAACGAAGTGAACATGAAGCCGATCATGGATCTGCGCAAGAACTACAAAGACCTGTTCGAGAAGACCCACAACGGCACGCGCCTGGGCTTCATGGGCTTCTTTGTAAAAGCTGCTGTTGAAGCGCTCAAGCGTTACTCCGCAGTGAATGCCTCCATCGACGGCAACGATATCGTTTACCACGGTTATCAGGACATCGGTGTCGCGGTTTCTTCTCCGAAAGGCTTGGTGGTTCCGATTCTGCGTAATGCGGAAAACATGGGCCTGGCGGACATGGAGAACAATATCCGTGATCTGGGCCTGCGCGCGCGTGACGGCAAGCTGTCCATCGAGGAAATGACCGGTGGCACCTTCACCATCACCAACGGTGGTGTGTTTGGCTCCCTGCTGTCGACGCCGATCCTGAACCCACCGCAGACTGCAATTCTCGGTATGCACAAGATCCAGGAGCGCCCGATGGCGGTCAACGGCAAAGTGGAAATCCTGCCGATGATGTACCTGGCGCTGTCTTACGACCACCGCCTGATCGATGGCAAGGAAGCGGTAGGCTTCCTGGTTGCGATCAAGGAAATGATCGAAGACCCGGCTCGAATTCTGCTCGAAGTTTAAGCTCAAGTTTTGGAGAAAGGGCGGTTTACCGGGTTTATCGGTAGCCGCCCGACGCATATGAGCCTGTAAATAGATTCAGGCATCAGCGGCAGCAAGACCGCCTCAGGAGAGCCGGGCAGACTCCCGGCCATGCGGAAACACCGCATTCGTTGAATCCTTTCAAATTTGGAACAGACCATGTCAGAAAAATTTGACGTAATAGTAATTGGCTCCGGCCCCGGTGGTTACGTCGCTGCAATCCGTGCGGCACAGCTGGGCCTGAAAACTGCCTGTGTTGAAAAGTGGACCAACAAACAGGGTAAGGTCGTCAACGGCGGCACCTGCCTGAACGTGGGCTGCATCCCTTCCAAGGCGCTGCTGGACAGCTCCTGGAAATACCACGAAGCCAAAGACGATTTCGAAGTCCACGGTATTGACGCCGGCAAGGTCAAAATTGACGTTAAGAAAATGATCAGCCGCAAGGACGATATCGTCAAAAAGCTGACCGGTGGCGTCGCTGGCCTGTTTATGGCCAACAAGGTGACCTCGATCGAAGGTACCGGCAAGCTGGTTTCCGGCAAGAAAGTAGAAGTCACCGATCACGACGGCAAGACCACCACTTACGAAGCCGAAAATGTCATTCTGGCATCTGGCTCTGTGCCGGTGAACATCCCGCCGGCGCCGGTTGACGATAAAATCATCGTTGACTCCACCGGTGCACTGGAATTCACCGAAGTGCCCAAGCGTCTGGGTGTGATCGGTGCTGGTGTTATCGGCCTGGAGCTCGGTTCTGTATGGAACCGCCTCGGTTCCGATGTTGTGGTCCTGGAAGCGCTGGATAACTTCCTCGCCATCATGGATCAGCAGATCGCCAAAGAATCCCAGAAGATCTTCAAGAAGCAGGGCCTGGATATTCGTCTGTCCTGCCGCGTTACCGGCTCTGAGGTAAAAGGCAAGGAAGTTGTCGTTACCTATCAGGACAAAGACGGTAAAGAGCATCAGGAAACCTTCGACAAGCTGATCGTGTGTGTGGGCCGTCGCCCTTACACCGAAGGCCTGCTGTCGGAAGACGCCGGCGTGAAGCTGGACGAGCGCGGCTTCATCTACGTCAACGATCTGTGCATGACCTCCGCTCCGGGTGTCTGGGCGGTCGGTGACGTGGTGCGCGGCCCGATGTTGGCCCACAAGGCCTCGGAAGAAGGTGTTGTGGTTGCCGAGCGCATTGCCGGTCAGAAGCCGATGATGAACTACGACGTGATCCCGAACGTGATCTACACCCACCCGGAAATCGCTGCAGTTGGCCGTACCGAAGAACAGGTCAAGGCCGATGGCGAACCCTACAATGTAGGCGTTTTCCCGTTTGCCGCCTCTGGCCGTGCCATGGCAGCCAACGACACCCACGGTATGGTGAAGATCATCGCCCACGCAGAAACCGACCGCGTACTTGGCGCCCACATTGTTGGCCCGTCTGCCGCGGATCTGGTGCAGCAGGTAGCCATCGCCATGGAATTTGGTTCCAGCGCAGAAGACATCGGCATGACCGTGTTCGGCCATCCGACCCTGTCTGAAGCGGTGAAAGAAGCCGCGCTGGCAGTGAACGGTCACGCGATCCACATCGCGAACCGCAAGAAGCGCAAGTAAGGCGGAGACGCAAGTCTCCGTTAGTGGCGGGCCATCTGGCCCGCCGATTCATTTCAAAGTCCTGGACTTGTAACAAGTCAGTTTCAGGGGTTTGTTTTAAGGTGCAGAGCAATCTGCAATTGGTAAACACATTTCAAATGTGAATTGGTATTGACTATGAACTTGCATGAGTATCAGGGCAAACAACTGTTTGCAGCATACGGATTGCCGGTTTCCAAAGGCATCGCAGCGGAAACCCCGGCAGCAGCAGCAGCGGCAGCAGACGAAATCGGTGGCAACAAGTGGGTTGTTAAGGCCCAGGTACACGCCGGTGGCCGCGGTAAAGCAGGCGGCGTTAAGCTGGTAGATTCCAAAGCGGAAATTGAAGAATTTGCGAAGAAGTGGCTGGGTAACAACCTGGTTACTTACCAGACAGACGAAAACGGCCAGCCGGTATCCCGCATTCTGGTTGAGAGCTGCACCGACATCGACCAGGAACTGTACCTGGGCGCGGTTGTAGACCGTTCCACCCGTCGCATCGTATTCATGGCCTCCACCGAAGGCGGTGTTGAGATCGAGAAAGTTGCGGAAGAGACTCCGGAAAAAATCCTGAAAGCCACCATCGATCCGCTGGTAGGCGCTCAGCCTTACCAGGCACGCGAGCTGGCGTTCAAACTGGGTCTTGAAGGCGACCAGATCAAGCAGTTCACCAAGATCTTCATGGGTCTGGCGAAAATGTTTGAAGAGAAAGATCTGGCCCTGCTGGAAATCAACCCGCTGGTAATCACTCCAGAGAAAAACCTGCACTGCCTGGATGCGAAAATCGTCATCGACAGCAATGCCCTGTACCGTCACCCGGACCTGCGTGAAATGCACGACCCTTCTCAGGAAGACGAGCGCGAAGCACACGCTGCCAAGTGGGACCTCAACTACGTAGCGCTGGATGGCAACATCGGCTGCATGGTAAACGGTGCTGGCCTGGCTATGGGTACCATGGACATCGTCAACCTGCACGGCGGCAAGCCGGCCAACTTCCTGGACGTTGGTGGCGGCGCGACCAAAGAGCGCGTGGTTGAAGCGTTCAAGATCATCCTGTCTGACGAAAACGTGAAGGCAGTACTGATCAACATCTTCGGCGGTATCGTCCGTTGCGACATGATTGCTGAAGGCGTTATCGGCGCGGTGAAAGAAGTTGGCGTTACGATTCCGGTTGTTGTTCGCCTCGAAGGTAACAACGCAGACCTGGGCGCCAAAGTACTGAGCGACAGCGGTCTGAACATTATCGCTGCCACCAGCCTGACCGACGCGGCAGAGCAAGTGGTTAAAGCTGCGGAGGGTAAATAATCATGTCAGTACTGATTAATAAAGACACCAAAGTAATCTGTCAGGGCTTCACTGGCTCCCAGGGTACTTTCCACTCCGAGCAGGCTATCGAGTACGGTACAAAAATGGTCGGCGGTGTAACCCCGGGCAAAGGCGGCCAGACTCACCTGGGCCTGCCGGTATTCAATACCGTGAAAGAAGCCGTCGAAGCCACCGGCGCAGAAGCCTCCGTAATCTACGTACCGGCGCCTTTCTGTAAGGACTCCATCCTGGAAGCAGCCAACGGCGGCATCAAGCTGATCGTGTGCATCACCGAAGGCATTCCTACCATGGACATGCTGGATGCCAAGGTGAAGTGCGACGAGCTGGGCGTACGCCTGATTGGCCCGAACTGCCCGGGCGTGATCACTCCGGGTGAGTGCAAAATCGGCATCATGCCGGGCCACATCCACAAGCCGGGCAAAGTGGGCATCGTATCCCGCTCTGGTACCCTGACTTACGAAGCTGTAAAGCAGACCACCGACCACGGCTTCGGCCAGTCCACCTGTGTGGGCATCGGCGGCGACCCCATCCCGGGCTCCAACTTCATCGACATCCTGGAAATGTTCCAGAACGACCCGCAGACCGAAGCGATCGTAATGATCGGTGAGATCGGCGGCTCCGCAGAAGAAGAAGCGGCTGCGTACATCAAGGAAAACGTCACCAAGCCGGTAGTTTCCTACATCGCTGGTGTAACCGCTCCTCCTGGAAAGCGCATGGGCCACGCTGGTGCGATCATCTCCGGTGGTAAAGGTACTGCAGACGAGAAGTTTGCGGCACTGGAAGACGCCGGTGTGAAAACCGTCCGCTCCCTGGCGGAAATCGGTAACGCACTGAAGGAAGTAACTGGCTGGTAATCAGCGTTTATTTCTGAGTTGAAAAAGCCGCCCTCGGGCGGCTTTTTTTATGTCTGAAGATCGGGAATCTGGCACTGGTGAATTAGATGTAAACCGGTCAGGAGTGCATTTTTTGAGCGCCCCTGAGCCATCTGTACCGTATTCAGCAGCCTATGGCTCGTGTGCACAGAATGAGATAGTCTAACTCACTGATTTATAAAGAAATGGTGTGGCCGAAAAGAGCCATTGGGAATTCTAGAACAAGAGCCATAGGCTTCTTTTTTCTATCGTCAAATCAAGCTCTGCTTGGCAACTAATTGATTATTAAAGATTTTTTAAATCGTTATGAATGCGCCGCCAGAGAACAGCAGCCTGGTGATAAGAAGCCTTAGGCGTATGAATAAAACTGTTATGTGAGCACAAGGATTGAGCTATGAGCGTAAATCTGAAAGAGATAGATGGGGTAAAAATTCAGCCAAAACATTTAGCCTTATGTCATTGCGGCTCTGTAAAAATTGAACTGGATCTACCTGATGGTCTTATAGATCTTCGGCGTTGTGATTGTTCTTTATGCCGTAGAAGAGGCGCAATTGCCGCGTCAGTTTCGCTAGATGGTATTACTGTCTTAGAGGGGCAGGAGCATTTAAAGCTCTATCAATTCAACACCAACACAGCGAAACACTATTTCTGCGGAAACTGCGGAGTTTATACGCATCATCAGAGGCGCTCCAATCCAACTCAATACGGGTTCAATGTGGCGTGTCTAGAGGGTATAAACCCGCTAAAAGTAGAGGGTATTCCAACGTACGATGGTGTAAACCATCCGGCGGACCAAGGGTAACCCACATAACAATCACGGGCAGTGATGCTCCGGCCCTTCGGGCCTCCGCGGGACGGCTTACCTTATGCACGTTTTACGCGGGTCGCTTCGCTCCCATTTTCGCGTAAATCGCGCATAAGGTAAGCCGCCCCTGCCGTGGGCGTTAATTGCTCACTAAATTTGTATGAGCTGCGAGGAAAGGATGCTTCGAAAATTTTTGATCAGCTCGGTGTGCGTATACCTTGGCGTGGGACTCGTGATTGGTCTATTTCTGTATAATCAGGATCTAAATACATTTGAATGCCTTGCTCCTGATGAGCCACATGGATATATAACAATATTCAGGTCAAGTGGCGGAAATCCCGATCCGGAAAAATGTACATCACATGGAACTCGATTAAAGTCGCTCATAAAAATTCCAGCAGCAATGGCAATCGGGCCGCCATTGATAGTTTATTCTGTTTTACGCAAACGTGCGGAGCGAGAACTAATTAATGAGCGAGGAGCCGGCAATTAACAAGGCCAGGCAGTATGCTACGGGCCTTCGGCCCTTCGCGGGACGTTTTACCTTGTGCGCTTTTTGCGCGGTCGCTGAGCTCCCATTTTCGCGCAAAAAAGCGCACAAGGTAAGTCGCCCCTGCTGGCGGCGTTAAGTGCCCAAGGAGAATCAAGAATTGTTCGAGTCGAGTGAGCTGAATGAAATTCTAAATGTAGAGCTAGCTCGTGGTAACGAAGTAGCTGAAGCTTCTGGATGGCCTCCAAAGTGCAAAAATTTAGTAATCCTGAAACGTCGCTTTCACAAGCCCTATAAATCCGAGGCTTTGGAGTACCGGAAAATAAATGACCCGCATTACTGGTTTGCGGAATATTCAACAATTAATAATGTGGAGTGTCTAGCGTGCAAGTAGCTCAGCACTTAACAAGGCCAGGCACAATCGCCCCTTCGGGGCTGGACCTCCGCACTGCGTGCTCCGGCCTGTGCTGGCGGCGTTATGTATAGGAACCATCATGGTTGAGTTTTCCTTCCAAGGAGGTCGTGGCGGTGTGATCTCGGGAAAAATCGACGGTCGGACCGGTCATATGGAGTGGGAAATGCTTATTGGCGAGATCAATTTCGTCGTATACCGCGGCAGCGGGTGCTGGCCCGGCAAAGAGAAATTGAAAATGTCTGAATTTGAAGAGGCTCGGTTCCTAGAAGAATTCGCTAATTGGGCAAAGCCAAAGAAGTTTAACTATGAAGTCGAGTAAGCCAACATTGTGCAACATTACATAACAATCACAGGCAGTAAAGCTCCGGCCCTTCGGGCCTCCGCGGGACGGCTTACCTTATGCTCGTTTTGCGCGGGTCGCTTCGCTCCCATTTTCGCGCAAAACGTGCATAAGGTAAGCCGCCCCTGCTGTGGGCGTTATAAGGCATAAAGAGCATGGCATCGTACAAGGAATTTGTTGCGCTAATTGACCAGGTGCTTGGTGAAATCAAGTCAAGGAGCCCGGAGCATGGATCGCTGGAATGGTATTTAAGCAACCATATATCTAAGCTTTCTGAAAACTGCCATAAGTCCAATAGTGCCAGCGAAGTTAGTAACAGCATCAAGTCATTAATGCGGTTTGCTGCTGACAGTCTTGATTGGGATTCAGAGTTATCGAAAAAGGTAATCCAAATCTCTGAGTACCATTCCGGCTTAATCAAAGGCGCAGAGTAAATGCCTTATAACAAGTTGCTGCACGCTGACACATACTGCTACGCTCGTTTTTGTGTGTCGCTGCGCTCCATAATACACAAAAACGCTCTCCGCAGTATGTGCAGGTGAGCAAGGCGTTAAGTGCAAGTTATGTCACTATCTCTTGAAGAGGCAGAAGTAATAGCAAGAAAGTATTGCCAAGTTGAAGGTTTGACCTGGAACAATGGCTCTAGGATTGAGAAAGACTCCTATTATTTCTTTCCTATTGGCTACATCGGATCAAGTGGAGTAATCATAGATAAAAGGCACGGGAAACTCGTAGTGCTTGGTTCTGGTTTTAAGCTAGAGGATCAGTTTTGGGCTTACGAAAGGGGGTTAATTCCAGGAAATGTTAATCTCAAAATACTGGCAATAAACAGAGAGCTTAAGGCAGTAGAAAAATATATCTTTCGCACACTTTGTGATAACAAGCTTCCAAGAAATTTTCGATCGTTAAGCCTATCTAATCGTAGAAGCCTAAAGAAAGAGCTAAAAGAAGAAGCTAAATTTAAGGCAGAAAACTTACCATGTGAATTGAAAGGAGTTTTTCTTTCCTTCGACATGCACTGGTTTCAATGGGTAGAGGAAAATTCGGTATTCGACTACGAGGTATTCGAGTGTGACTGCACTTAACAAGCAGCGGCAGAGCGACAGCCAACGCTACGCACATTTTGTGTTACTCGCTGGCGCTCAAACATTAACACAAAATGTGCTCCGCGCTGGCTGCTCCTGCGCTGGGCGTTAAGTGCCCAAGGAGAATCAAGAATTGTTCGAGTCGAGTGAGCTGAATGAAATTCTAAATGTAGAGCTAGCTCGTGGTAACGAAGTAGCTGAAGCTTCTGGATGGCCTCCAAAGTGCAAAAATTTAGTAATCCTGAAACGTCGCTTTCACAAGCCCTATAAATCCGAGGCTTTGGAGTACCGGAAAATAAATGACCCGCATTACTGGTTTGCGGAATATTCAACAATTAATAATGTGGAGTGTCTAGCGTGCAAGTAGCTCAGCACTTAACAAGGCCAGGCACAATCGCCCCTTCGGGGCTGGACCTCCGCACTGCGTGCTCCGGCCTGTGCTGGCGGCGTTATTGGTGCCGGTCGGTATTTTTTTGTTTTTCGTGGTTGCTGAAATTTTAGTGCCACTAAATAGCTTCCAATATCGAGCCGTTTTGGCCGGTTGCTATTCAATCAGATCCGTTCCTAGAGTGTTCGGTCTGTTTTGGTAGAAGAGGGCAGTCCGGAGTTATCTTTCGGAGTGCCAGTAAGATGGAAAATAATTGGGGAATGTGCGTTATTCTTTCCTCGTAAATTTTAGGCAGTGGCCAGCCAAGTCGTGGCTGGCATAGTGCTAGTAGCTGGTTCAGAGTGCGGCCGCAATAACCAGGCTAGGCAAGATCGCCCAAGGCCCCTGCGGGGCCCCGGGCTGGACAGCCTACGCTGCGCTCCGGCTGCCCCTGCTAGCGGCGTTATGCATCAGTAATGAGAAAATTCGTACTTACACTTAGTTTGGTCTTTTCTTCAGCGATCTCGGTTGCCCAAGAGGCAGTTGAGGAGATAGAGCCAATCTACCCAATGCCTCCGGTTTGTAGAGAGCTATCGGGATCAGTAAAGCTAGCCTTCCAAATTGATGAAGCTGGAGAGGCTAAAAATATAAAGGTCGTCAAGGCAGAAACGGAAATATTCAATAGAGCCGCCATCAAGACGCTAAGCAAGTACCGGTTCAAAAAAGGAACTTACGTTGTAGGTGACACGTACAACAAAGTCCTGGAGTTTAAGCCCAAACATAAGTGCCAGCGCAATGCATAACAAGCAGCGGCAGAGCGACAGCCAACGCTACGCACCTTTTGTGTTACTCGCTGGCGCTCAAACATTAACACAAAATGCGCTCCGCGCTGGCTGCGCCTGCGCTGGGCGTTATGCGTAGAGACTGATGAAGTTTACTCTCAAACTTATAGGAATCTTAACCTCGGCATTTCTTGGTATTTGCTTATTCTTTTTCATTCTCGGTGGGTTTATTTTTGGCTGGGACCGTCCTTCTTGTGATGAAGACTCTGAGGCTGTTAGATATGCACGCTCATTATCTGAAGAGCGTTTGGAGTTGCTCTACCATCAAATGCATAACTACTCTCTGAGTGAAGATACGCCATTCGGTGGATACTCCAGGCTACAAAATAATGAGCTGCCTTATGAATTCAATGATTTAGAGGTGGTAAAGGTAAGACCTAAGCAGGGAGACATTATGGTGCAGGGTTGCTTCGATCACTATGTTTACCTTGGATTTAGCGGGTTAAATGACAGTTTGGAAAAAGAAATCGTGCTGAGTTACGGTGAGTTTCCAGTTTTAACAGAGGTCCTATGGCGCTCAGAGTAAGCGCATAACAATGCGCTGCAACGGGACGGCTTACTTTGTGCACTTTATGCGCCGTCGCTTCGCTCCATTGTTGCGCAAAAAATACACAAAGCAAGCCGCCCCTGAGCGCGGCGTTATGCAATACGGAGAGTTGCATGAGCACATCAAGGAAGATGTTAGTGGTATTGATTCTGGCTTTTCTGATCCTTACTGCACTGGTTTTCAAGCCTCAGATAAAGAGTTTTTATGAGCAGCAGTTCATTCTATGGAGCATTGATCGAGTAAACTCAGAAAGAGTGGTAAATTCATGCCGTGTACGGTTTTGTATAGTAACCGCGTACTCGAATCGTGGTAACTTTACTTTCTATTACCTCGGTAGTAGCGATATCTCCGAGAAAGTAAATTTAATAAATAGCGTAATGGAAGAGTGGCCAGATTCAAGAAGCCAGTGTGAAGCAATGTTTTCCATAGATGGAGCAAAACATTGTCTGGTCTCGGGGCAAGCTATTTTCCAGGCTCCTAGCGAGTAGTGCATAACAATCAGCGGCAGAGCGACAGCCAACGCTACGCACCTTTTGTGTTGCTCGCTGGCGCTCAAACATTAACACAAAATGTGCTCCGCGCTGGCTGCGCCTGCGCTGGGCGTTATGCATCTTAAATATGAGTAATTTACCAAGTACAGATGGGTGGGATCTCTTTACCCTATTTAAAGGAATCTTCTCGGGCTATCTGTTCATGGTTCTAGGAGTGACTTTCATCGCAGGCGGTGGATATATTTTAGGCATTCCCGTCCTCTTGTTCTCAATTACTACGTTCTTTGATCGCGTTGTAAAGGCGCTACTTGCTCACGTACCGATGTATCGTTGGGTAACTTGTATAGCGTTTTTGGCTGGCGCACTAGCAGCTTACATTGCCATTGCGTCCAACGTGGGCTCGCAGCTCACACTCTTACTGATTCTATTAGCAGGCGCGATAGGTACTTATTGGGGATATTTCACAATAAATCTGTATAAACGAGAAAAGGTGCGTATTTTCGGGGCCTTAGATGCATAACAAGGTGCGGCAGCTGACGTCTTACTTTGTGCACTTTTTGCACGGTCACTGCGCTCCCATTTTCGTGCAAAAAGCACACAAAGTAAGCCGCTGCTGCGCACGGCGTTAAATGAGCTCTGAAAATTGCGCATAGGTAGCCGGATATAATGAAACTGAACTTTATGCAGCCATTTTAGTAACCTTCTCGGTGCATTTTTATAAGGATAATTTTTGTGAAAAGTTGGTTTTTTTCTTGGCGTTTCTATTGTTGCTGAGGTGATCGCAACATCGAGCCTGAAGGCCAGTTCGGGCTTCACAAAATTCTGGCCTAGCGTGGTTGTTGTTCTGGGTTACGCCTTCGCATTCTATTTTCTTTCACTGGCCTTAAAGGCAATTCCTGTTGGCATCGCTTATGCAATTTGGGCTGGTTTAGGTATTGTACTGATTTCAATTTTAGGCTGGATAATGTTTGGTCAAAAATTGGATGTGGCGAGTGTAATTGGCATGGCATTGATAATTTCTGGCGTAGCCGTCATAAATCTTTTCTCAAAGGTCAGTGCCCATTAGCATTTAACAAGCGTTGGTATCTCAAGAAGTCGGCTAACTTTAGTATCGGCCAGCGGTTGATATCGCGATATATCGGTTTTCTACAGAACGCCTTGCCTTATGCATGGTTTGCCTTGAGGAACTCCACCACTGCTGTTTGATCGCCACGAAAGATTATGCGGTCAGACTTCTGTGATATCTGGTAGTCGTACATGGGGTCGTAGTAGTCACGCAGGAGGCGGGTTATCCATTCGCGGTGATGTTCGACATCGCCGTTACTGCTTTGAACCTGCAAGGCCTGTTGCATGATTGCCTGAAGTTCCTGATATCGTTGGCCGCCAAGGCGCTTCGATATTTTTGACAGGTTTTGCAGTAGTGCGGTGGCGAATTTTTCTGGTCCCTCTTCTGTGCCGAAGCAATCGATGAACTCAGCGCACAGGTCAATCACATAATCCCGCAGGATTCTCTCGACGCGGTTTTCGAATGCGTCATCCAGCCAGGCGATGGGCAGTGTGGCCATGCGCTGATGTAGGGAAAATGGAATCGAGCATTTTCCGATCAGCCGGCTTTCATCTTCCAGTACAAACTGCTGCTGGCCAGCGGCGCGCCGTTTTAGCAGGTCGATGGCCAGTGCGTTTTCGAAGCCGATTTGTGGCGGTTGCGCCGTTGCCCGTTTGCCGAAACTGGACCCCCTATGGTTGGCGTGGCCTTCTAGGTCCACCGCATTCTCCAGTTGCGCGAGCACTTCGGTCTTGCCGGTGCCGGTCATGCCACCCACCAGGATAAACTGGCATTGCTGCACGGCACTCTCAATTTCCTGAAGGAGAAAACTCCGCATTGCCTTGTAGCCGCCGGTGATGCGGGGGTAGTCGACACCGGCTTCATGTAGCCATTGCTGGCTGATCTGGGAGCGCAGTCCGCCGCGAAAGCAAAACAGGTAGCCCTGGGGGTTCGCCTGAGCAAACTCCGCCCACCGGTCCACCCGCTGCTGTTTTATTTTCCCGCGGACAAGCGTGTGGCCGAGGGAGATGGCCGCTTGCTGACCATGCTGTTTGTAGCAGGTGCCGACCTTTTGCCGCTCGGCGTCGGTCATGAGCGGTAAGTTGACCGCGGTGGGGAAAGAGCCCTTGCTGTACTCCGTGGGGGCGCGGGTGTCGATTAGCGGAAGGTCGCGCAAAAAGATATCGCGGTAGTTCTCGCTGTCCGGGCGCGGTTTGGAGATATTGTTCATGCTGGGGCTTTTGCTCATCGCACGATGACCGCAGGTGTCTCGGCGGCGCTATCCCGGGCGACCAGCGTGCCGATGGGGGAAAGCTGCAGGCCGGCTTCCGCGACGGCGGCAAGAAATTCGGGCTCTCCTTCCGGGGTGACGGCTACGAGTAGTCCACCACTGGTTTGGGGGTCGGCGAGCAGTCGTTTTTGTTGTTCTTCTGCCAGCTGTACGCGATGCCCGTAGCTGTCGAAGTTACGCCCGCTGCCACCGGGTACGCAGCCGTGCTCGAGGTAGTGTTCAACCCCGGCGATACGCGGTACGGCAGAAAAGTCGAGCATGGCGGTGAGTCCGCTGCCATCGGCCATCTCGACCAGGTGGCCAAGTAGTCCAAAGCCAGTGACATCGGTCATGGCCGTGACGGCGGGAATACGTGCGAAGCGGCTGCCGGCGCGGTTGAGTGTGCACATCAGGTCGCGGGCTGTGTTTGCATCCTGTGCGCGCAGTTTTCCCTGTTTTTCGGCTGTGGTCAGTATGCCAATGCCCAGTGGTTTGGTCAGGTACAGCCGGCACCCTGCGGTCGCAGTATCGTTGCGTTTCAATAGCGCTTTCTCCACAACGCCGGTAACTGCCAGACCGAATATCGGTTCGGGTGCGTCGATGGAGTGGCCGCCGGCCAATGGAATACCGGCTTCGGCACACACTGCACGGCCGCCGCGAATGACTTCGCGCGCGACTTCCGGTGGCAGCAGATTGACGGGCCAGCCGAGTATCGCGATGGCCATCAGGGGGTCGGCGCCCATGGCATATATGTCGCTGATCGCGTTGGTGGCGGCGATGCGGCCAAAGTCGAAGGGATCATCCACAATGGGCATGAAGAAGTCGGTGGTGGATACCACTCCGCGGGTATCGTCGAGGGCGTACACCGCAGCATCGTCGCGCGCACTGTTGCCTACCCACAGGTTGGGATCATCGAACGGATTGCCGCTATCAGCGAGAATCCTGTCCAGCACCGCAGGGGAGATTTTGCAGCCACAGCCGGCGCCATGGCTGTATTGCGTCAGGCGCACAGGTGCGGTTGTGGTCTCAGCGAATGTGTCGGGGTTTTGGGGATCGTTCATGGGGGCTCCACGCGTCAGATAGCGGGATGTTACCAGCCGATGGCGCGCGGATACATTCTTCACCAGAATCCCCTGAATCCTGCTTGCAGGGGCCGTTGCAATCCATTTGAATGACTGGTGAGTATAAGAAGGTCTGAGCTGGATTGTTTTTACGTTTTAAGGTGGGGTGCCTTTTGTTGCCAAGGTGTGTGAATCGCGCGTTTTCTCTCGTTTTCGCCATGACAGTCCTGCTGGCTGCCGGGCTTGGCAGCACTGTGGTCTCGGCGCAGGAGACCGCCAGCGGCGATCACGTCAAGGTACGCTGGCTGGCGCCCGAGACTTTTGGGCCGGGACAGGAAACCATCGGGTTTTATTTCGAGGTGGATCCCGGCTGGCATGTCTATTGGCGCAATGCGGGAGATTCCGGCGCCGCGCCACGGTTTGACTTTGTGGGCGCCAGTGGCGAGGTGGGGGATATCCAGTGGCCGTTCCCGGTGCGGCTGCCTATCGAGCATCTCACCAATCTCGGCTACGAGGGTGATGTGGCCTATCTGTTCACGGTGACACCGGCGGCGTCACGCATGGAAATTGTGGTGAACCTGGAGTGGCTGGTGTGCAAGGTGGATTGCATTCCCGGCTACGGCAATATGACGCTGTCGCGCCCGGTGGGTGAGCGTGCACAGTGGCCGGCTCAGGACCGACAATTGCGCGATCGCTTTGCCGCGCGTGTGCCCCAGCCAGCCGCTGGGCAAAGCTTCCCCTGGGCGGTGAGCAACCTGTCCGCCGCCGCGCAAGGCGATTCCCTGCAACTGATTTTGCAAGCGGGCGAGGGCGCCAGTGAGCCGCCACCCCCGCAGGTATTTCCCCTGGATGGCGGTCTGCTTACCGCCAAGGCGCCGCAGCTCGAGCGTTCGGGCGACATCATTCGCTATACCTTCGAGCGTGTGCCGGGTGCCGCGCTAACCCCCAGCACCGGGTTCGTGGTCAGCGATGGGACACGCGCCTGGCAGCTGGATGACCTTGCCATCCAGCCTGCTTCCTCCAGCGCACCGGGTTCGCAGCCCCAGTCCGCGGGCGCTGGTCAGCCTCTGTGGCTTCTGGTGCTGGCCGCCATTGCCGGCGGTGCGATTCTCAACCTGATGCCCTGTGTGTTCCCGGTACTGTCGATCAAGCTGTTCGGGCTGATGGGCCCGGAAGCCGCAGCCGCCGGGCGGCTCAAGGAGGGCCTGCGGTATGCCGCCGGAGTACTGGTGACGTTTGCTGCACTGGGCGGGTTACTGCTGATATTGCGTGCCGGCGGTGCGGCCATTGGCTGGGGCTTCCAGTTGCAATCTGCGCCGGTGGTGCTTGGGCTGATTTTGCTGTTCTGGGTGATGGCGCTGTCCTTTAGTGGGCTGTATGAATTTGGCCACCGCCTGATGAATCTTGCGGGCAATAGCCGCGGTGGCGCCTTTGTGACAGGCATCCTTGCGGTGTTTGTCGCGGCACCGTGCACCGGGCCGTTTATGGGCGCTGCGCTGGGGGCGGCAACCCTGCTGCCGGCCTACGGTGCGATGGCGATTTTCCTCGGGCTCGGCTTTGGTCTGGCGCTGCCGTTTGTCTTGCTGTGCGCGTTTCCCGCCCTGCTCAACCGACTGCCGGCGCCCGGCCCGTGGATGGAAACTCTGCGCCAGTTCCTGGCGTTCCCGCTGTACGCCACCGTGATCTGGCTGTTGTGGGTATTGGGCCGGCTTGTGGGGGAGAGTGGATGGTTGATCGGCGCACTGTTGATGTTGGCGGTCGTGTTTGCGTTCTGGCTTGGGCGTCACCAGTTCCGCGGCAGCCGCTGGATTGCCTGGGGGTTAATGCTGGTTGCGCTGGTGGTGAGTTTTGGTGCGGCCAACCGCTTGCAGGATGCGGGCGTGAGCCCGGTCGCGGTGGAGTCGCAGACGGGTTGGCAACCCTATGATCGCAATGCGATCGGGCAGGCGCTGGCACGGGAGCAGGCGGTATTTATCGATTACACCGCGGCCTGGTGCATTACCTGTCAGGTGAACAAAAAACTGGTGCTGGAGTCGGATGAGGTTGAGGCCTTGTTCCGTCAGCACGATGTGTATCTGGTGCGCGCCGACTGGACGGACCAGAACCCGGAAATCACCCGCGCCCTGGGTGAGCTGGGTAGAAATTCGGTACCGGTATATGCATGGTATGCGCCCGGTGAGCGCACGCCGGTGCTGCTCCCGCAAATCCTGAAGGCGGATATGATCGAGGCCCTTTTTACGGACGACTAGTGGAACTTTCAACCAGAGAGGATGCGTAAACGTGAAGACTAAAACTCGAAGTGATAAAGATTCAATGCGTCAGTTGCTGGCGGGCATGCTGGGTGGCGCTGCGCTGTTGATACTGCCGAGCGTGTCGCTGGCCGCGGCGGTGCCGGGTGCCAAGGCCCCGGATTTCAGTGAAGTGGATGCCGCGGGCAAGACCCACAGCCTGGAGGACTATGCAGGCCAGTGGCTGGTGCTGGAGTGGTTCAACAAGGACTGCCCCTATGTGAAGAAACACTACGGCAGCGGCAATATGCAGGCGTTGCAGAAGAAGTACACGGACCAGGACATCAACTGGCTGACCGTGATTTCTTCTGCGCAAGGCAAGCAGGGTTATCTGGAGCCTGCGCAGGCAATGACGGTAGCTGAAGGTCACAACCTGAGTGCAACCGCGCCGTTCCTGCTGGACGCTGACGGCAGCATGGGGCGCGCCTATGGCGCCAAGACAACACCGCACATGTTTATCATCAATCCGGAAGGGCAGGTGGTGTACGCGGGGGCCATCGATGACAATGATTCGGCCAATCCGGCGGTAATCCCCAAGTCTTCGAATTATGTCGCCGCAGCACTGGATGCGTCCATGGCTGGCGAGGCGATCGCGGTTGCCTCGTCCCGCGCTTACGGATGCAGCGTTAAATACTGAGTGAGTGACGCGCCCGGTTTACGCCGGGCCGCCATTATTTTATGCGGGCGAGTGTAGTGGTCATGGCGCCAGTGAGCTGGCTCAGATCGCCGGTGTCGATGACGTAGGGTGGCATGGTGTACACCAGCTTGCCGAAGGGGCGCAACCAAACGCCCTGTTTGATCAGGCTCTCCTGCAGTGTCCTGTTGTCCACCGGCTGCTTCATCTCCACCACACCGATGGCGCCGAGAACGCGTACATCGGCCACACCGGCGGCGTCGTTCAGTGGCGCCAGCTCTTTCTTCAACTGTGTTTCGATTGCGCTGACCTGTTGGTGCCAGTTTTGCTGTAGCAGCAGATCGATACTGGCATTGGCTACGGCACAGGCCATCGGGTTGCCCATGAACGTGGGCCCGTGCATGAAAACGCCCGCCTCTCCGTTACAGATTCCATCGGCGACTTTATCGGTACACAGGGTTGCGGCCAGGGTCATGGTGCCACCGGTCAGTGCCTTGCCGAGGGTGAGAATGTCGGGCGATATTCCGGCGTGCTCGCAGGCAAACATTTTTCCGCTGCGGCCAAATCCGGTGGCGATTTCGTCGGCGATCAGCAGCAGGTCGTACTGGTCGCAGAGGGCCCGTACCCGCTTGAGATACTCGGGGGAATAAAAACGCATGCCGCCGGCACCCTGCACGATCGGCTCGAGGATGACTGCGGCGAGGTGCGCGTGGTTTTGTTCGATCAGTCGTGCAAGCTCAGTGGTGTGCTGTTCGTCGCAGGGCTCGCCGAATTTGGGTTCGGGCGCCGGGGCGAACAGGTGCTGGGTGAGCTGGCTGGCGAACAGGTGGTGCATGCCGGTGACCGGGTCACAGGTGGCCATGGCGCCGAAGGTGTCACCGTGGTAGCCGTTGCGCAGGGCCAGCAGTTTGTTTTTTTCGGGTTTGCCCTGGGAGTGCCAGTATTGCAGGGCCATTTTGATGGCGACTTCGACGGAGACGGAGCCGGAGTCGGCGAGGAAGACTTTCTGCAGTGGTTCCGGCGTGAGGGCGACGAGCTTTTTACAGAGTTCGATGGCGGGTTCGTGGGTGAGTCCGCCGAACATGACGTGACTCATTTTTTCCATCTGTGCCTGCATGGCGGCGTTCAGCTCGGGGACGTTGTAGCCGTGCAGGGTGCTCCACCAGGAACTCATGCCGTCGATCAGCCCGCGGCCGTCTTCCAGATAAATCCTGACCCCTTCCGCTCTGGTGATGGGGTAAACCGGCGGGGGATTGATCAGGGAGGAGTAGGGGTGCCAGATGTGGTTTTTATCGAACTCTAAATCCATCATTTGGGTGCTTTGGTCTTGTTTAGTGGCGGCAAAGCACCGGGGATGGGGTTTCAGGACCGAGCTAGGCGCCCCCCTGTGAATCCATCCCTGGGCGCTGCGGCGGCGACGTCCTGTCGCCGACGCCCCTGAAACCCCATCCCCGGCGCTCTGCCTTCGCGTTGTACTTTATTGCTTCGTAAGCTTTCTTCTACCGTCATTCCGGCGCAGGCCGGAATCCAGCACTATGAAGCCGGTAATCAAGCCAATTCCCGCAGAACTTTAAGCGGCGGCTGACTAACCGCGCTGCGACACGCCAGCGTACCCGCAGTGCCAACCAGCAATGCCCCAACCAGCGGCCCCAGCAGCCAGAGTCCCGGATGGAAGTTAAACGGCAGCTCAAACACCCGCTGCGAAAGCACCGCCAGCGTGGCCTCGGTGCCAAACGCCGCAAGTAAGCCGGCCGCAATGCCCAGTAATCCGAATTCGATCATCAGGCTGCGCACCAGCAGTTGCCTGCGGCCGCCCAGTGTGCGGATGACGGCGGCCTCCTGCAAGCGTTCGGCGATACTGGCGCGGACGCCGGCGATCAGTACCAGGACCCCGGCGATGAGCATGAGGGCGAGTACGGACTCGATGGCGATGGCGACCTGGCCGATGGTTTCGCGGATATTGTCGAGGATTTTGTCCAGTTCGATGATGCTGACACTGGGGAAGTTTTTCACCAGCTCGTTGACGAACAGTTTGTCCTCCGGCGGCAGGTAGAAGCTCTGGATGTAGGTGGCCGGGAAGTTTTCCAGGCTGCCGGGGGCGAACAGCATGAAGAAGTTGGGGCGCATGCTGTTCCAGTCGAGGGTGCGCAGGCTGGTGATGGTGGATTCGGTTTCCAGTCCGCCGATGGAGAAGCGCAGCACGTCGCCGAGGCTGAGGCCGAGGCGTGCGGCGACTTCGACTTCTACCGAGACACCCTCGGTCAGGTCTTCGCTCCACCATTCGCCGGCGACGATCTTGTTGTCGGCGGGGAGGGTGTTGGTCCAGCTGAGGTTGAGTTCGCGGCGGATAGCGCCGTCTTTGTTTTCACGTTCGGTCACCGGGGTGCCGTTTACGGCGATGAGGCGGCCACGCACCATGGGATAGAACTCGGTGCCCTCCAGGTTTTTGTCGGCGACGCGCTGCTTCACGCCGTCGAGTTCGTAGGGGGCGATGTTGACCAGGAAGTGGTTGGGCGCGTTTTCCGGCAGCTGCATTTTCCACTCGTCGATCAGCGCGGTGCGCGCGTAGAACATGGCGAGCATGGCGAGTAGACCGGTGCCAAAGGCGGCAATCAGCAGGGTGTTGAAGCCGGCCCGGCGTTGCAGGCTGCCCAGTGCAATGCGCCAGCTGCCGCCGAGGGCGGCGAGCCTGCCGCGTACCAGCAAGCGGTTGACCACCGCGCTGCCACCCACCAGCAGGCCGAGACCGGCGAGCAGGGCGAGGGTGGTGGCGAGGCTGCCGGAGAGCCACCAGATCAGCAGCAGCATGGATAGCGGGCCGGGAATCAGGCCGAACCACTCGCGCTTGTCGGGGTTGCTCCAGTCCTGGCGCAGGGTCTGCATGGGATCGGTCTGCGCCAGGCGGAACAGTGGCGGCAGGGCGAAGCCGATGACACAGGCGAGGCCGGTGGCGATGCCCACCAGCAGCGGTTGCCAGCTGCTGGGTGGCGGGGTGACGGGGAAGAAGCCGGCGAGCAGGTTGACCGCCTGGGATTGCACAATGGAGCCGACGGCGAGGCCGATCACCGTGGCGATGATGGCGAGCGCGCTCATCTGGCCGAGATAGATGCCGAGGATTTTGTGCTTGCCGGCACCGAGGCTTTTCATCACCGCGACGTAGTTGGCGTGGCGCAGCCCGTAGCGGCGCGCGGCGAGGCCGACGGCGACGCTGGCGAGCAGTACCGCGAGGCTGGCTGCCAGGTACAGGAAGCTTTCCGCGCGCTCCAGTGCCTTGGCGACCCGCGGCTGACCTTCCTTGAGGTCGGTGATGTGCTCGTGCAGGGTCAGTTTGGGCCGCAGCCACTTCAGGTAGGTTTCCAGCGCGGCATCGTCGCCGGCGAGCAGGTAGCGGTAGTTGACGCGACTGCCGGGCTGCAGGATGTTGGTGGCGGCGAGGTCGCTGGTGTGCATCATCACCCGCGCGCCCATGGAGAAGAGGTTGGCGCCGCGGTCCGGCTCGTGGTCGATGATGCCGCTGATGGTGAAACTGCCGTCGCCCAGCTGTAGCTGGTCGCCGATGTTGCGTTGCATCAGTGGCAGCAGGCGCGCTTCCAGCCAGACTTCGCCGGGTGCCGGGCCCTGCTGAACCACGCGGGGTTCGCTGTCGGCGGCGGGGCGCATTTCCAGGTGGCCCACCAGCGGGTAGTCATCGCTGACTGCCTTTACCGAGGCGAACTGGAATTCGTCGCCGGCGGAGAGCATCGAGGCGAAGGTGACCGTTTTGGCCCGTTCCAGTCCAAGTTCATCGGCCTTGTCGAGCCATGCCTGGGGGACTTCCTTGCTGCTTCTCAGCACCTGTTCGGCGGCGAGGAAGCTCTGCGACTGAATGTGCATGGCGCGGGTCAGGCGGTCGGAAAAGTGCGCGATGGCGGTGACACAGGCGACGGCGAGGACCAGCGCGCTGGCGATCAGTGCCAGCTCTCCCCCGCGCCAGTCACGGCTGAGTAGTCGAAGTGGCAGCATCAGGCAGACACCTCCGCCTGGTCGCCCAGGTACGAGTCGGGAATGTCGGCGGTGGTGATTTCACCAGCGGTCATGCGCAGGTGGGCGCCACAGCGTTCGGCAAGGCGCTGCTCGTGGGTGACCAGCACCAGGGTGGTGCCGTTTTCGGCATTGAGGTCGAACAGCAGGTCGATGACTTTTTCGCCGTTGTGGGCGTCGAGGCTGCCGGTGGGTTCATCGGCGAACAGAATGCCGTTGTTCGCGGTCGAAGTGGTACCCGCGGTGCCGCGTTCGCCGGCCGCAATACTGCAGAAGGCGCGGGCGATGGCCACTCGCTGCTGCTCGCCGCCCGACAACTGTCGTGGATAGTGGTGCAGGCGGTGACCCAGGCCCACCCGTTCGAGGAATTCCTCGGCGCGTTTGCCGGCGTTGCGCTCACCGCGCAACTCGCTCGGCAGCATCACGTTTTCCCGCGCGGTGAGGCCCGGCAGTAGCTGGAAGGTCTGGAATACGAAGCCCACGCAGCGTGCGCGCAGGGCGGCGCGCTGCTCTTCGTCCATGGCGGTGATTTCTTCGCCAGCGAGCCAGATTTTGCCTTCTGTGGGGCGGTCGAGCCCTGCCAGCAGGCCCAGCAGGGTGGATTTGCCGGAGCCTGACGCGCCGGTGATGGCGAGACTCTGGCCGGCGGGGAGCTGCAGGGAGATGTCGTTCAGTAGGGTCAGCGGGCCTTCGCTGGTGCTGACGCGGTGGTGGAGATTTTCGGCTTTGAGCATCACTGACATGGCAAGTCCCTGAAATTTCTGCAAAATGCGCTTTAGATTAGTTGTGGAGAGTATGACATGGCGGCGGTTTTTTTCCGGTATCTTGGGCCCGGTTTTATCTCGCGTGGCCTGCTGTTGATCGTGTTGTTTTACGTCGCGGGTGCCAAAGCGGATGAACGGGATACGCTGCTGGTGCTGGGCGACAGTATCAGCGCGGCCTACGGGATCGATGAGCGCGAGGGCTGGGTGCAGTTGCTGCGCGACCGCCTGGCGGAGCAGGGGCTGCCGGTGAAGGTGGTGAATGCGAGTATCAGCGGGGAGACCACGGCCGGTGGGCTGGCGCGTTTGCCGCGGCTGCTGAGCGAGCATTCGCCAGCGTGGCTGGTGCTGGAGCTGGGCGGTAATGATGGGCTGCGCGGCTACCCGCCGCGGGCGTTGCAGCAGAATCTGGTGCGGATGGTGCAGCTGGCGCGGGCGCAGGGTACGGAGGTGTTGTTGTTGGGGATGCAGATGCCGCCCAATTACGGTAAGGCGTACACCCGGGCGTTTGCGGCGGTGTTTCCGAAGGTGGCGGAGGCGGAGCAGGTGCCGCTGGTGCCGTTCTTCCTGGAGACGGTGGCGCTGGAGGAGGGTGCGATGCAGACCGATGGTATTCACCCGACGGCGAAGGCACAGCCGGCGCTGCTAGAGCATGTGTGGCCGTGCCTGGAAATCATATTAAAAGGCAATGAGGACGTGCGGTCCGATAGCCTGTGCACTTCTTGATCGGAAAGCGTACAATCGCGCCCTGATTTTTGCTGGCCCAGGGCTTCGTCGCTTGGGCTAGTGGCGGCGCTGCCGCCGGGTAAACCTTTGCGGGACACGCTACGAGTTCATCCATGAACGCTCGGCTGTGGCCATCCATGGCCACAGACGGTCCCGCAAAGGTTTACCCGGCGTCAGCGCCTTCGCATTCAACTGAATTACTTCGTAGCCGGCGCCAGCGAACCGTTGTCGCTCGGGAGTTTGAGATTTACCCCATGTCTGATCTGGAAAACCGCCGCGAGCGGCTGGAATTCAACAAGCTGCAAAAGCGCCTGCGTCGCAATGTGGGCAAGGCCATCGCCGACTTCAATATGATTGAAGAGGGCGACAAGGTGATGGTGTGCCTGTCCGGAGGTAAGGATTCCTACGCGATGCTGGAAATCCTGATGAACCTGCAGAAGACGGCGCCGGTGCACTTTGAGCTGGTGGCGGTGAATATGGATCAGAAGCAGCCGGGGTTCCCGGAGCACATTCTGCCGGAATACCTGCAGTCGATCGGGGTGCCTTACCACATCGTGAACAAGGACACGTACAGTGTGGTGAAAGAGGTGGTGCCGGAGGGTAAGACCACTTGTGGCCTCTGTTCGCGGCTGCGACGGGGTACGCTGTATGGTTTTGCCGAGGAGATTGGGGCAACCAAGGTGGCGCTGGGGCATCACAAGGATGACATCGTCGAGACGCTGTTTTTGAATATGTTTTACGGTGGCAGGCTGAAGGCCATGCCGCCGAAACTGCGCGCGGATGACGGGCGCAATATTGTGATTCGCCCGCTGGCTTATTGCCGCGAATCCGACCTGATTGATTTTGCCGAGCACAAGAATTTCCCGATTATTCCGTGCAACCTGTGCGGCAGTCAGGAGAATTTGCAGCGGCAGGCGATCAAGGGGATGCTGGCGGAGTGGGAGCGCAAGTTCCCGGGGCGCAGTGATAATATTTTTGCGGCGTTGACGCGGGTGTCGCCGTCACAGCTGGCGGATCGGGATCTATACGATTTCGAGAGCCTGGAGCTGGATCGCTCTAAACCCGCGCCTGAGTTGAACGGACGTGCGCTCGAGCAGTCGGTGGATTCTTGGATTCCCGATGACGCCCGGGAGGAGCCGGTTGAGCCGGCACCGCCGATGTATATCGAGGCGCGCAATCTCTAGTCGGTGACAGTTCACCTTCCTCGATCAATAGCGTATCGTGCGTTGCAGCCGTGGCCTTTGCCGCGGCTGTTTTGGTTGTCGGGGCGGTGTTTCTCTCGCTAATCAGTTTGCTGTAACTGTCGACGAAATCCCGCAGGCTGGCACTGGGCCCGTGGTGAAAATGTTTTTTCCACAGCTTTGCCATCTTCGGCAGGTTGTCGCTCTCCACTTTTTCGACACCGGCCGCGCGATAAATGAGCCAGGCGATGGCGGTGGCGTAGCGCAGGTTGGTGGCGAGTTCGACGTGGGGGTGCTGGAGAAAATCCCGCTGGCTGGCAAGGCCCCGTACTTTGGAGGCGAGCGCCGGGAAGTTGATCAGGTATTTATCCCAGATCTGCCGGTGTGTGGTGGGGAGTATCTGGAATATACCCATGCCGCGGCGGCCACCCAGTTTAAGGTGGAACCCGAGCTCGGATTCCTGTGCGGCGGTCCCCAGCAACAGGGATTCCATCCCCGGTGACCAGGCGCGCAGCTGTTTCAATGTGGGGCGAACCACGAGCAGGCGCAGCTCGTCTAAACAAATACCCATAGTGCTTTCGCGATTCCCTGACAGCAACTTGACTGCATTTGGTGAAATGGCCGTTCCGTGGCCATATCAACGGATTGTTTTCACGCAACTTACCCCCTTGGTTTAGTTTGTGGATTGAGCAAACGCCAGCAAATGGGTAGATTTACGCGCAATAAAGACCAATAACGACGGATTGAGCCTATTCTTCAGCAGAGAGTGGCTTTATCTGCCAATTCTGACGGGGAATCCCACATGTCCGGACAGTGGCTTGTCGCCTTAACGTTCATCGCCTATCTGGCCCTTATTCTCGCGATCGGTGTCTACGCCTACCAGCGCACGAAAAATGCCAGTGATTACTTTCTCGGCGGTCGTTCACTGCCGCCCGCGGTAGCCGCACTCAGTGCCGGTGCCTCGGATATGAGTGGCTGGTTGCTGCTTGGGTTGCCGGGGGCTGCCTATGCCAGTGGCCTGTCTTCCGGATGGATCGCCATTGGCCTGTTCAGCGGCATTGTGCTGAGCTGGACCACCATGGCCCGGCGCCTGCGGATTTACAGCTACGCGCTGGATGACTCCCTCACGGTGCCGGCCTACCTGCATCGTCGCTTCAATATGGGTCACCCTTACCTGCGCACCATCTGCGCATTTTTCATTCTGCTGTTCTTCTTGTTCTATGTGGCGTCGGGGCTGATTGCCGGTGGCAAGCTGTTTGAGACGGTGTTTGGCTGGGATTACCAGTGGGCGGTGGTAATTGGTGCGGTGGCGGTCATCTCCTACACCCTGTTCGGCGGATTTCTCGCGGTGAGCTGGACCGATGTGTTCCAGGGGCTGCTGATGAGTCTGGCGCTGGTGATCGTGCCCGTTATGGTGATTTCCGACCACGGTGGGCTGGGAGATGCGGTGGCTACCATGCGTGCGCAGCACCCCGAGTTGATGCACTGGATGACCGACAGCTCGGGAACGGCGCTTGGGGTGGCTGCGATCCTGAGTTCGCTGGCGTGGGGCCTGGGTTACTTTGGGCAGCCGCATATTCTCGCGCGCTTCAAGGCGCTGCGTCACCCGGACGATATGCCGGTGGCGGCTTCCGTAGCGGCGGTGTGGTCGCTGGCGGGCTTCCTTGGGGCCATGTGTGTCGGCCTGTTCGGCCACTTGGAACTTGCGCAGACGTTGCCCGACGGGGAGCGCATCTTTATGGCACTGGTGGAGGCGCTGTTCCATCCGCTGGTGGCCGGTGTGCTGCTGGCGGCGATCTTGTCCGCCATCATGAGTACCGCGGACTCCCAGTTACTGGTCTCGTCGGCGGCCCTGGCGGAAGACATCTACCACGTCTGGTTTGGCAAAAAAGTATCCTCGGAAAGTCTTGTGAAAGTCGGCCGCTGGGCGGTGGTGGCGCTGTCGCTGATTGCGGTGGCGGTGGCGATGGATCCCTATTCGAAAGTGCTGGATGTGGTGGCGTATGCCTGGGCGGGACTGGGTGCGGCGTTCGGCCCCACGATACTCATCAGCCTTTACTGGTCACGAATGACGGGCGCTGGCGCCATCGCGGGCGTGCTGGTAGGGGGTATAACCGTTGTTGTCTGGAAACATCTCTCGGGTGGCATCTTTGATATATACGAGCTGTTACCGGGTTTTGTGCTCTCCGCAGCTGCTATTGTTTTAGTAAGTGCTTTGACGCATTGCCCTGACGAAATATCAACGCGCCACCGTCAGTTGCTGGGGCAAAAGCGGTAACGATCATTGCACGTGCGCAGGGTTGCGCTTCTGACCGGTGGTGCCTGTGGTTGGAGTATAGGGAGTGATCGAAGTACACCTCGGTGATATCACTCGGTTGCACGTGGATGTAATCGTCAATGCAGCCAACCAGAGGCTCCAGGGAGGTGGCGGAGTCGATGGCGCAATACATCGCGCTGCAGGCCCCGAATTACTGGAAGCCTGCCGCCGTATCGGCGGTTGCCCGGTGGGAGACGTGCGCTCAACGCCGGGCTACCACCTGCCGGTCAAGCGTATCTATCACACGGTTGGCCCGGTGTGGCGTGGTGGAAACCTCGGAGAACCGGAACTGCTCGCCGCCTGCTATCGTCAGTGTCTTGCCATGGCACGTCGCGATAACGTCCATTCCATTGCCTTCCCCGCCATCAGTTGTGGTGTCTACGACTACCCGCCAGAACTGGCGGTAGAGGTAGCTGTGGAGCAGGTGCAAAATCACCTCGACAGAGACGGAGGGCCACGCCACGTTGTTTTCTGCTGTATTGATGATGACATGGCCGAGCTTTACCGGATGCAGCTGGATGCCTGTGTGCGGCGCTGATGCAGAGCGGCTGTTCAGTGCGTGACAGGTTCGCGGGTGTACCAGTTAGCGGTACAAATCAGCCCACAAGGAAGTTGCGCCGCGAGCGTTAATTGGGACCGCCGTAGCAGTCAGGAAAAATTGCAAAAATAATCGGCTTTTTTTCCATGGTTTTTAGCATTTCACTTAAAGCCCGGCTTTGCCGGGCCCCTTGCTTCTTTTAGAATTTCTCCCTAAAGGATTTACGTAATTGGCACTGCCGTTCCGGTTTTGCGACTGGTGTCGTTGCGTATGGAAAGGGAAATTTCATGCAGGTGTATATAGAAAATAAGTTTGGCCAGCGATTTCGGGCTGTTGAAGGTTGGCAAAGCCCCGGCACGATATTCGAGAACGATGCCTCCGCCGAGTTGCTGACGTCCTTCCCTCCCACGGCTCTGGATCAGATATTCGAGCAATTTCTGGCCCACAACCAGCAATGCATGGTCAGCGCGCTTTCGGTGGGCGAGACGTCTTCGCTACACGTCGCTCAGTTCCCCGGTATCCCCGCGCATTTTTCTGAAGAACACAAAGCCGTGTACACCGCCGTGCGCCGACATCAGATCCTGATTGAAGAGGCGCCACTGGGCGAGGCCATCCTGGAGGAGCGGCAGTCTCATATTCGGCAAAAAATTCGTCTGTCTTTGCAGAAGATTGTTGCGGAAGAGCGTATCGAAGCAGCGCATATCCAGGCCGTTCATGAGCAGCGCGGTGCACTTGAAAAAGTGGGGGCGCATCTTTCCCGGGGCGCACAGGGATTTGGTGACGCCGTGTGGGGGCTTGCGGTATGGGCAAAAGACCTCGCCGAAGTGGCGATGGTGATCAACCCCATTCGTATGCAAACCCAGGTGCTCGGTGCTACATACGATTATTTCGTCCATGAGAAACGCTTCGGGGAATCCGGTAGAGAATACCAGGGGGAAGTCAAAAAAGAAGTCGTGGATGTGCTTGGATTCGACCCTGCCACGATCACCGCAGAACAGCTAAAACAGGCCTTTGAAATAGCTCACCTGGTCTGCGACGACGCAGCACTACGCGGAGCCATCGGTCGCTTTGCCAAAGACTATGTAAAAGCCCAGCATAGTTTGGAAATATCAGAGTTCGCCGGTGCGGGTGTCTTTGAAATTGTGCTCACCATTGTTCTGGCTGCTTTTACCGGGGGTGTTGGCGCCGCCGCAGCGATGGCAAAAAACGCCCGCCTGATGTTTCGTTTCAAGGATGTAGGCGATCTTATGCTGGATTTTGCCAAGTATCAGAAGCAGCGCAAGCGGTTAATGAAAGCAAAAGGAGCGAAAAATGGGAGTCCTGATTACTCAGAATTTGAGTCGATAGATCCCTCAGGAGCACGTCTGAACCCTATTTCCTCTACACCAAAGTCTAAGCCTCGACGAAACAGTAGAGTTCCGATTCGTCAAGAAATAAATTTGGCTAAATCCAAAGGGCGCTCGCCGGAGCACATTGCTGCCAGATCGAAAGTGGCACGACACTACCTTGAAAGTAATGGATTCACTCAAAACCAAATTTCTGACGCTATTGGGGATCCTCTTGTGGGCAGTAAGGGGGGGGTTGACTTAAGGGAGCCTGTTTCAATAGTGGAATTTCCTCCACCTGATGTCATGCACCAGTATGTACGAGAGGGAGGGCGTGCTGGAAATTGGCTGGATCCAATTGGTGGTCAAACACCTGATAGTTTGGGTATTAATGGTGAAGGAAGAAATGTAGTTTCATTTAAGGTTCCTAATGGAACAGGCTTGCAAAGTGTCTCTAGGCCGATACTTGATACTTGGACTAATCGGAGTAATCCTGTGCAGACCAAAGGTGGCGGTACACAGTTATTTGTCAGTGATGCCGTGAAAGACAATCTTTTAATGCTTAATGGACATTAATTTATGAGTTTTCAATCGTTGTCGCTAGCGGCGGATCAAGCTCTTCATTCTGTGGAGGGTTTAATTAATGTTTATGGGACGTCATCCTCGTTGGAGGCTATCAGGAATCAAATGATTTTCATTAAGAGGATGGCTGACTCTAAAAAAAACCCGGTTTCTGAACTGGAAGATAACGACGAGTTCACTTATGGAGTAATTTCATCCCGAGAGTTCTCGACCGGGGCTGAACTGAACACAAAAAAACTGTTGGACAATGTAACCAATGAGCTTCGCAGTTTGTCGCGCGGATTTTAAAATGGAAGTGTAGTGGCACACTGAATTTGGCCATTAGTCAAAGAGAAGTTGAATCGTGTGGCCAGGTTGCTTTTTTGAAGTTGCCACCGAAGAAATACAGCTGCTGCCTCAATTTAATGAGATGCCGGCTCGTGACCGCTTGGTCTATTCTGGTTCTGCGGTAGTATTCCCGACAGCCAAACCCAAATAACAATCAAGGCGAGGGAAAACCATGCGCACAGCAGACCAGTGGCTTAATGAATACGGCGAGAGCCACCAAAACCCCACCAATAAAGCCATCCACTGGATGGCGGTGCCCCTGATTTACCTGACGGTAGTCGGCCTCTTCTGGTCCATTCCGCAGCCCCAGTGGATGGCGGAGCTGGTGTGGCTGAACTGGGCGGTGGTGGCCCTGATCCCAACGATGCTGTTTTACCTGGTGATGTCGTTCCCTCTCGCGCTGGGAATGGTCGCGCTTTCCTTGCTGTGTCTGGGTGCGTGCAGTGCGCTGGAGCGGAGTGGGCAGAGCGTATTATGGTGGTCCGTAGGGGTGTTTGTGGTGATGTGGGTGTTCCAGTTTATTGGGCACCATATCGAGGGTAAGAAGCCTTCTTTCTTCAAAGACCTGCAGTTTCTGCTGATCGGCCCGGCCTGGGTGATCGGTTTCCTGTATCGCAAGCTCGGTATTTCTTACTGAGTAAACCCGTGAGCGATGACTCACTTACTCTCGGGTGCCAGCGAATGCGACGTCGGCACCCGTATCCCAGTCTCTAAGTCCTCTGTGCTTTTTGCGAGCACCTCACTGGGCGTGGGAGGGTCGCTCCGGATCGCCTTCCGTTACTACCGGCTCCCCGGTCTCTCCGCCGTGCACCTTCTCGCGCAGACCCTGAACCGTCTTGAAGAAGATCGGCACCAGCAGCGTACCCACCACGCACGCCATCAGTGTGCCGCCCATCACCGCGGTGCCCAGGGACACCCGGCTCGCGGCCCCGGCGCCGGAGGCAATCACCAGTGGAATGGTGCCTACGACAAATGAGAGCGTGGTCATGATGACCGGACGAAAGCGCAGCCGGGCCGCCATCACGGTCGCATCGTGCAGGGAAAGCCTTTCCACCTCCCGCTGTGTTTTGCCGAATTCTACGATTAGAATCGCGGTCTTGGCCGCCAGCGCGATGAGAAGAACCAAGCCGATTTGCCCATAGAGGCTGAGTGGTTCGCGTGCGATCAGTAGTGCGAGGAGTGCGCCGATGATGGCAATCGGAACGGACAAGATAATTGCAAAGGGCGTCATGAACGATTCATACAGTGCCGCCAGAAACAGGAACACAAACACCAGTGAAAGCCCCATGGCGATGGCAGAAGCATTGCCCGCGCCACGTTCTTCGTAGCTGGAGTCGGACCACTCGTATTTGAATCCTGCGGGCAGGGTTTCATCGGCCACGCGCTCCAGCGCATTCATGGCATCACCCGAGCTGTATCCGCCTGCGATATTGGGGCCACCGCTGATTTTCGCCGCGTCGTAGGTGTTGTAGCGCTTGAGTGTGACGGCGCCGAGGGTGGGCTCCGTGCTGATAAGGCTGCTCAGCGGAACCTGCTCCCCCTTGTTGTTGGCGACATACAGCTTGGTCAGGTCCGCTTCCTGCTGGCGGAACCGGGAGTCGGCCTGCACCATGACACGGAAGGTCTTGTTGTACAGGTTGAAGTCGTTGACATAGATAGCGCCAAGCTGGGTTTGCAGTGTCATGAAGATATCGCTGATCCTCACGCCGAATGTTTTGGCCTTGACCCGATCAATATTGAGCCGGATTTGCGGCGAGCCTGCCTTGAAAACGGAGAACGCCCGGGCAATTTCCGGTTGCTCGGTGGCTGCGGCAGAAAATGCCTGCGCCACCTCAAATAGCGCCTGTGGGCCAACGCCCTGCGTGTCTTCCAGCATGAATGAAAACCCGGACATGGCGCCCAGCCCCGGAATGGCGGGCGCGCCGAAGACCAGCACCTGTGCCTCGGGCAGCTGTGCGAATTGCGCCTGATATTTCTTTTGCAGCGCTTGCTGGGAACTCGCTGGATCCTCGCGCTCATCCCAGGGTTTGAGCTTGGCGATCACCATGCCGGCATTGGACTGCAGGGCGACGTTTAACAGGCTGAAACCATTCACCGAGAGTACTTTGTCTATGGCGGGATCCTGCATGAGGGTCTCATTCACATGGTCAACCACCTCAGCGGTGCGCCCCAGTGCGGCGGCTTCCGGTAGCTGGATGTCGACCATGAAGAAGCCCTTGTCCTCGTCGGGAATAAAACTCCTGGGCACCTGCTGAAACAGCAAGAAGAGCGCGACGAAAAGCGCCGCAACCAGCAGTAGGCTCAGGAGGATATGTTCGGCGAGCCAACCCACCACACGCAGGTAACCCGCAGCAACGTGGGTGAATCCGCTGTTGAACCCGCGAATGATAAAGTTCGGTTTACTGTGGCCGGCCTTGAGAATGGTGGAACAGAGTGCCGGGCTGAGCGTCAGGGCGTTGACCATGGAGATCAGCACCGCCACGGTGATGGTGGTGCCAAATTGCCCGAACATTCTTCCGGTCATGCCCGGCAGCAGCATGGTCGGGCCAAAAACCGCGACCAGCACCATGGATGTGGCGACGATGGGCCCCGACACCTCCTTCATGGCCTTGGCGGTGGCGGCTCTCCGGTCGAGCCCATCATCGTGCATGATGCGCTCCACGTCCTCGACCACGATGATCGCATCGTCCACCACCACGCCGATGGCGAGAATCAGCCCGAACAGGGTGACCGTATTGATGGTCATGCCCAGCGCATACAACACGGCTACGGTGCCGATGATGGAAACCGGGACCGCGAGAGTGGGCACCAGGGCCGCACGTACGTTGCCGAGAAACAGGTAGGTAACCAGTATCACCAGAATGATGGTAATAATCAGCGTATAGACGGTTTCTTCCAACGAGACCGAGATGAACTCCGTGGTGTCGTGGCCAATCACAGCCTCCACGCCGTCCGGGAAGTATTCGGATAATTCGTTGACCTTCGCCTTTACGCTGTTGGCCACTTCCAGTGCATTGGCATCGGACAGTTTGTAAATTGCCAGCAGTACGCCCGGACCGTTGTTGTACTCACCAAACCCCTTATAGGTCTGCGCTCCCAGTTCGACCCGCGCAATATCCCGGATGCGCACCACAGCGCCTTCGTCATCGGCGCGCAATACGATATTGCCGAACTCTTCTTCCGAGCTGAGCCGCCCTTTGGTGCTGAGAATGTACTGAAACTGGGTGGAGTCCGGCGAAGGTGGTGCACCCAACTGGCCCACTGCCGCCTGTACGTTCTGCTCGCGGATGGCGGCGAGCACTTCCGGCACCGATATTTCGAGGCCGGCCATTTTGACCGGGTCCAGCCACACGCGCATACCGTAGTCCAGCGCGCCGATGATTCTTGCTTCACCGACCCCGGGCACCCGCGCCAGTTCGCTGAGCAGGTTAATGGAGGCGTAGTTGGACAGGAAAATGCCATCAAATGTATTTTCCGGTGAGAACAGGTTGACCACCATCAACATGTCGGAAGAGCGTTTGCGCACCTTGATGCCGCGTTTCAGCACCTCGGGGGGCAGGGAGGGTTCCGCCAGTGCTACCCGGTTCTGTACGTCGACCTGCGCCATGTCGGCGTCGACATCAATGCCGAAGGTGATAAACAGCGAGTAGGTGCCATCACTGCCCGCATTTGAAGCCATGTAGACCATGCCTTCTGCACCGTTGACCTGTTCTTCAATGGGGATGGCGACGGCATTCTTTACGGTTTCTGCGTCTGCACCGGGGTAGGCGGCAACCACCGCAATTTTCGGCGGTGCGATGTCTGGGTATTGATCCACCGGCATGACGATCGCGGCCAGAATGCCGGCAAAAGTAATCAGGATCGCGATGACAAAGGCAAAGCGGGGACGACGAATAAACAGGTTGGTATCACCACCCATCGAAGGAGCGCCTCTGGTTACTTGCCGATGTCATTCGGGTCATAGGGCTCGCCCGGCTGGTTTCTGTCCCTCTGCTCGCGTTGCAGGGACTCCAGCATCTGCGATTGGGCCTCCCGGTCTCGGGCCAGCTGTTCCTTGAGGGAGTGGGGCGGGGACTTCAGATTGAGGGGTGTCTGCTTCTTGAAGTCCTCAAGTTTGACTGGCACCACGGTTACCTGATCGCCCGGGCTGACTTTTTGCAGGCCCTCGACCAGAACCCGGTCGCCCGTTTTCAGGCCCTTGCGAATGGCCCAGTTGGGCCCGATTCGGACACCCACTTCCACATTGGCCCGTTTTACCTTGTTGTCTTTGTCGAGCAGGTAGACGTAAAACCCCTGCTGGTCCTGGGATACCGCTTTCTGCGGAATGACGATGCGTTCGATTTCCTCCAGCAGTTTCCCGTGCAGCGTGACATTCTCTTTGGGGATCAGCAGGCCGTCCGTATTTGGGAAAAGTACGCGCGCGGCGATGGTGCCACGGGTGGAGGCGGCGGTGGCATCCCAGGAGAAAAATTCCCCTTTAAAGGGATAGATGCTGCCGCCGGGAAGCTCCATATAGAGCTCCATATTGGGAATGGCGCGCCCCTGCTGCTTCAGTCTTTCCACCACGGCGTAAAAATCGTTGTAGGCCTTCTGGCCCACATTGGCCAGTACGTACACGGGGTCGAGCTTGACCATCTTGGTGATAGGGAGCGACGTCGGCAATATCACAATGTCGCCCGGCGCGTAGTTGGGGTGCCCGACACGCCCGGAAAACGGCGCCACAATGGACGTATGCGACAGGTCCTGCCGTGCCTGTATCAGTGCTGCATGGGCTTTATCCAGCTCTGCTTCGGCGGCCAGCTTGGCGGATTTCGCGGTATCGAAATCTTTTGCCGAGATGTAACCCTGGGGGCTTAACTCACGCGCCCGCCGAAAGTTGCCGTCGGCCTGCTCAAAGTTTGCGGTTGCTTCCGCCACCATGGATTCAGCGGTGGCAACCGCCGACTCGAACTTGTAGGGATCGAGTCGCACCAGCTCCTCACCCTGCTTGAAAAAGGCGCCGGGTGTGATGTTCTGATAGAGAATCCTGGATTGTACCAGCGGGAAAATCTGTGCCGTTTCCACCGCTTCAATAACCGCGGGCACCTCGAAACTGGGGCGGAATTTCAGGCGCTGGGCTTCCACCACTTCCACCTTTTTGGGGGGCGGGGTGGGTTTTTCTGGCGTCTTGTCCCCGCAGCCGGTGCTGAGCACACATACGAGAACGAAGACTTTCTGCCAGTGAACAGGGAAGAGGTTGGAATAAGACATCATTTCCGCGCACTTGAATTAGGAAACCTTTGCCTTTTAATCCTAGTCGTCGTTCACGGGGCGGGCGGCTCTCGCGAGCCGGTTGACGCGGAATGCAACCCTTGCGGTGGGGCGCGTGTGTGCCCGTTGCTCGAGGCGGTGCATTGAATGGACGGGAGGCCCTGGGTAGGCCTGTGGTATCAGCGGTTGTAGTGCACCGGTACTTCCAGGGTTTCCTTGACCTGCTCCATCACCACATAGCTGGTGCACTCCTGCACTTCCGGCAGGGTCAGTAAGGTTTCGCCATAAAATTTCCGGTAGGCGCTCATGTCGGCCACGCGGGCTTTGATCAGGTAATCAAAATTCCCCGACACCAGATAGCACTCCTGAACTTCCGGCAGGGCAGAGACCGCGGTGCGAAAATCCTCGAATGCATCCTGCGCAGAGCGGTTCAGGCGGATCTGTACAAAAACCACCAGCGCCGCGTCCAGATACTCGGGGTTGATCAGTGCGGTGTAGCCCTGGATAACCCCGTCGGACTCCATTTTTTTCACCCGCTCGACACAGGGGGTGGCGGTCAGTCCGACATGGCGGGCCAGTTCCGCGTAGCTGGTGCGCCCGTTTTTTTGCAGTACACGCAGGATGTTGCGATCAATGGTGCTGAGTTCGTTGGCGCGCCTTTTCATGTTTTTGACATGCTCTCGGATATCTGTTTTTGACCAAGTGGTCGAGCCTTTCTGGCCCGTCGGGAATACCACAGAAAAAAGGCGTGAAAGCCCGGCTTGACTTGTCTGTGGCGCGAATTCTGGTCTCGTTTGGCTAAAAAACGGTCATTTCAAAAAATAACCAGTGGATTCCACTAATGATATTGAAAAATTTGCAGAAATCCACTCGAACGAGGGTCTTATACTGCGGGAATCCAACAAAAGAACGGGGCGCGCGAAGTTGCGCTCACAGAGTGATTGAGGAGATTCGTTATGTTGATCGGTGTCCCAAAAGAAATTAAGAACCACGAGTATCGCATCGGCCTGACGCCGGCGAGTGTACGCGAGCTGATCGGCCATGGTCATGACGTGATCGTGCAGAAAGACGGCGGTTCAGCCATTGGCTTTACCGATGAAATGTACGAGCAGGCGGGTGCCAAGATCATCGACAGCGCTGAAGAAATCTTCGCCACTGCCGATATGATCGTGAAGGTAAAAGAACCCCAGCCGCACGAATGCGAAATGCTGCGCCCCGGCCAGCTGCTGTACACCTACCTCCACCTCGCGCCCGATCCCAAGCAGACCGAACTGCTGGTGAAATCCGGTGCGACCTGTATCGCTTATGAAACCGTGACCGACCGCTTCGGTGGCCTGCCGCTGCTGGCGCCTATGTCGGAAGTAGCCGGTCGTATGTCCGTGCAGTGCGGCGCGCATCACCTGGAAAAAGCTCAGGGCGGCCTCGGCGTACTGCTGGGCGGCGTACCGGGTGTAGCACCGGCCAAAGTGCTGATTATTGGCGGTGGTGTTGTAGGTACCCAGGCGGCCAAGATGGCGCTGGGTATGGGTGCCGACGTGACCATCCTGGATCGTTCCCTGCCGCGTCTGCGCCAGCTGGACGATATCTTCGGCGGCGCGGTGCGCACCGAATACTCCACCAACGATGCGATCGAGAAGCACGCGCTGGAAGCTGACCTGGTTGTCGGTGCGGTACTGATCCCGGGCGCGGCGGCACCGAAGCTGCTGACTCGCGACCATATCAGCCGTATGAAGAAAGGTGCGGTGGTTGTGGACGTTGCGATCGACCAGGGCGGTTGTTTCGAAACTTCCAAAGCGACCACGCACCAGGAGCCGACCTACGTGGTAGATGGCGTGGTGCACTACTGTGTTGCCAATATGCCGGGTGGTGTTGCCCGTACCTCCACCATGGCTCTGAACAATGCCACCCTGCCGTTCGCCGTATCGCTGGCCAACAAGGGTGCCAAGCAGGCACTGCTGGACGATGCCAACCTGCTGGAAGGTTTGAACGTGCACGCCGGTATGGTGACTTATAAAGCGGTAGCGGATGTGCTGGGTTACGAGTACGTAGATCCGAAACTCGCCCTGCAAAAGTCTGCAGTTGAGTCTGAAGTCGCTGCGTAACCCGCAGCCCGAGCAAAGAATTGAACAGGTAACTCCCGTTCTCTTTGGGGCAGCCCCATGCCCCGCTCTGTGAGACCCGGCAGTGTCTTGACTGCCATTGTGGCCGCGCTTTTTAGCGCGGCTTTTTTGTGCCCGTTCTTCAGGTGCGCTGTGTTATTTCGTTGTCGGTGCGATGGCGTGTGAGGTGATCTAGCGTCCGGGGAACAGTCGCGCTAGCAGGACGGGCAGGGCTGTTTCTACCCGCAGGATTCTGGGGCCCAGATGTACGGATTCAAATCCCGCCGCCTGTAGCTTTTCTACTTCGTACGGAATGAAGCCGCCCTCCGGCCCCACTGCCAGGGTGGTGTGCTCGGCAATATCTACCGGGCAGGGGGTGTCGGTGACGGGGTGTGCGACCAGCTTGCGCGAGGCGGCGGCGATATCCGGCAGCTCATCTTCGACAAACGGCTTGAAACGCTTGCGCAGAAATATCGCCGGCATGGTGGTGTCCACCGCCTGCTCCAGGCCCAGAAGGCACTGCTCGCGGAGTTTGTCTTCCGCCAGCCAGGGGCTTTGCCAGTAGGACTTCTCCACCCGGTAGGCATTGATCAGGTACAGCGTCTTTACCCCGAGCGCGGTGGCGTGCTGGATGGTGCGCTTGAGCATTTTCGGGCGCGGCAGGGCGAGGATCAGGTTCAGCGGCAGCGGCGGTGGCGGTGCGCGGTGCAGAGAAACGGCGAGCGCGATATGTTGTTCGCCGCGCTCGATGACCACGCCCTCGCCAATCTGCCCCTGCAGCGCGCCGACCTTGAGCGTGTCGCCCACCTCGGCTTTGTGCACGTCGACAATATGCTGGAAGCGGCGCCCGCGCAGCACGGCGACGTCGGCCGCCTCGGCAAAATCGCTGGGTTCAAGAAGGATCAGGTTCACGGTTGTTTAGCACTTTGCCGAGGCCACGGCGCCCTTGCCGATACCCTCGTAGGCGCGAACGCGGATGTCGTGTCCGGGATGCGCCTTGGCTAACTGGTCGGCCATGTACTGCGCCAGCTGTTCCACGGTGGTATCACAGTCGAGAATTTCACAGCGGTTGCCGGGGATACTCAGAGTGAACTCGCCCTGGCGGGCGCGGTAGGCAAAGTGCAGTTGCTGCGCAGATTCCTCGCGCAGGTCTTCGCGGGTGCCGAGGTAAATATCCGCCCAGCGCTTCGCCCATTCCGCTTCCAACTGTGGATGGCGTACCCCATCCATATCGATTTGGATACGCGAGCGGTGGCCGTGGGCAATGCGCTGGCAGTTACCGTCGTGTTTTTTCAGGCCGTGACTGTAGTGATAAAACGGGGTATCGATGGCCTCGGTGGTAAAGCGCAGGTCGAGCCGCTTCACGCTGGTGGGGAAGATGCCCTCCAGTTCGCCCACGCACCAGTGCGCCACGGATTCCGGCGAAATTGCGTTCACCGCGACCAGGGCGAACGCCTCTGCGGGGCCCCCTACCGTGATGACTTCGCCATCGTCGAGTGTCCACTGCAGGCGGATGCCGTCGTCGGTGCGCTCAAGTTCCAGCTCGGGTGCCAGAATAGGCACCAGCAAGCGGTGGTCCAGCTCGCTATCCAGCCAGTTACGCAGGGTCTTTTTGACGATCCCGAAGTCGCACACCATGCCCTGATGATCCAGCGCGCCATCGAGGGCGGCGTTGGCCAGCCAGGTTTCACCAACAATGCCGCGGCTGCGGTGGAGATAACTGAAATCCACGTTGGTAAGGCTGTCGACAAACAGGTGCATAGGTTTTCCGGCATGGCAAAGTGGCTGAAACGAAAGCGAAGGGCCCGGATTCGGGCGCGGCACAGTATAGCTTTTTTGCGGTCATGATTGGTGCCCTCGGCGGAGAGGATTTTACTGACCACAAGCGATAAGTCGCGCGCGGGAAAATTAGGGCTGGAACCTGGCGCCTCGAATCTCTATAATCGCGCCCTCTTCGAGCACAGGCCGCTTTTTTTCAGCAAGCGGTGCTAACCTGAGTGCTCAAGCGTGATGGCGGCCCTTCCGGTCTCCTCGCAATGATCAGCTGTGAACCCCGCCAGGCCCGGAAGGGAGCAACGGTAGCAGTGACATCATGTGCCGGGGATGTGCTGGTTGGGCTGCCTCCAGTTTTCTTCTCTCTATTCATTCCCTCTTTCTGTTGCAAAGTCTGCCTGTATTGGGCCCGCCTCCTGCGCCATTGGCTGATTCGCGGAAAAGCTCGTTGCCGAAATTTTTCTCCAAATATTCGCCCGTAGAAGGAATTTTGTGCCGATGTGGTTTGCGCACACTCGCCACCGTCCCGGTGGGGGTGGGGCCTGTGCTATAAAACCGCGACAGATTTTAGGATCTCCACCCCGGTGCCCGGGGGGGAATACCACGAATAACTTCCAATAATGACCAGAGGACGCCGATGAAAAAGCTTGCGTTGGTAATCGCCGCTGCCACCTTCACCCTTGCGGGGTGTGATCGAGAATCTACCGGAGGACAGCCTCCCGCTGCCGCCAATCCCCCCTCAAACCTGAATTACGCCGCCGATTCCACCGACGCTGGCACCGTGGCAAAGGCGGCGCAAAGCGGCGATCAATTGAATGCAGAGGGTGCCAAGGCATTCCTGGACGACGCGCAGCAGCGCCTGGCCAAAATGGCTGAAGAAGCGAGCCATGCCAGCTGGCTGGCGTCCACCTATATCAATCTCGACTCGCAGTTTGTCGAGGCGCTGGCGATGGAGCGTTACACATCCCTTGCGGTGGAGCTGGCACAGGAAGCTGCCAAGTTCGACAGCGTCGATCTGGATCCCGAAACCCGCCGCATGCTCACCATGCTCAAGCAGGGCCTGGTTTTCCCCGCCCCCAACGATCCCAAGCTGACGGCCGAGCTGGCGCAGATCGGTTCGAAGATGCAGGGCATGTACGGGGCCGGAAAATATTGCCCGGATAACAAGAACGATGGGGATCAGTCTGGTGAGGAAGGCGGCAAGTGTTACACCCTCACGGAAATGGGCCAGATGATGGCCAACAGCCGGGATCCCAAGCTACTGAAGGACCTGTGGGTTGGCTGGCGCAAGGTGTCGCCACCGATGAAGCCTCTGTACGAGCGCCAGGTGGAAATTGGCAATGCCGGTGCCAAGGAGCTGGGCTACGACAACCTGAGTGTGATGTGGCGTTCCAAATACGATATGCCTGCGGACGCCTTTGCGGCGGATATGGACAACCAGTGGAACAAGGTAAAGCCCTTGTACGAGGCATTGCACTGCCATGTGCGCGCAAAGCTCAACGAACACTATGGCGATGATGTGGCGCCGGCCAGTGGAAAAATCCCGGCGCACTTGCTCGGCAATATGTGGGCCCAGGAATGGGGCAACGTCTACGACGTGGTCAAAGACGATGACATGCAGGCGCCCTATGACCTGACTCAGCTGGTGGTGGACTCCGGCATGAGTGAAAAAGATATGGTGAAGGTGGGCGAAAAGTTCTTCACCTCACTCGGGTTCAAACCATTGCCGGAAACTTTCTGGGAGCGCTCGCAGTTTGTGCAGCCGCGGGATCGCGATGTGGTGTGCCACGCGAGTGCCTGGAACCTGGATGGTAAGGACGATATCCGCATCAAGATGTGCATCAATAAAACCGGTGAAGACCTGATCACCGTGCACCATGAGCTCGGGCACAACTTCTACCAGCGTATCTACAATGAGCAGCCGTTCCTGTACAAGGAAGGCGCCAACGATGGTTTCCATGAGGCCGTGGGTGACACCATTGCACTGTCCATTACGCCAAAGTACCTGAAAGAAATTGGATTGATGGATGAAATTCCCGGGGCCGACAAAGACATCGGCTACCTGATGCAGCAGGCACTGGACAAGATTGCGTTCCTGCCGTTTGGTCTGCTGGTGGACAAGTGGCGCTGGCAGGTATTCAACGGCGAAGTGCAGCCCGGTGATTACAACAAGGCCTGGTGGAAATTGCGGGAAGAGTATCAGGGTATCCAGGCGCCGGTAGAGCGCAGTGAGGCGAATTTCGATCCGGGCGCCAAGTATCATATTCCGGGCAATACCCCTTACGCGCGATACTTCCTCGCACGTATCCAGCAGTTCCAGTTCCACCGTGCCTTGTGTGAGGCCGCCGGCGAGACCGGGCCGCTGCACCGCTGTTCCATTTTCAAGAACAAGGCCGCCGGTGAAAAACTTCGCAACATGCTAGCCATGGGCGCGAGCAAACCGTGGCCGGATGCGATGGAAGCACTCACCGGGCAGCGGGAGCTGGATGCCTCCGCGATTGTGGATTACTTCCAGCCGCTGATGGGCTACCTCAAGGAGCAAAACGCGGATCGCCAGTGCGGCTGGTAACTGTTCGCCCCATTGCCTGACGCTATTGGCTACATATTTACAGTCAATGGCGTCCGGGGTTTGAAACGCGGTTTGTGACCATAGTATTAGGTATGAGCTGAAGTTGGTTGGCGGGAGTGCTTTTAATTGCAGTTCCGCCGGAATGGCTTCGCAGGGCCTGGCAGTCCGTTTTTCGGGCTGCAGGAAGTGGTAGTGACACTACCTGCTCCGCACACAGGCCCTGACATGGATTGAACTCAAACCAGAAAAGAGGTTGCTAATGAGCAATATTGATATCGGGATTGGTGAACAAGATCGTGAGAAGGTCGCGGAGGGTTTGAAGCGTCTGCTGGCGGACTCCTACACCCTGTATCTGCAGACCCACAATTTCCACTGGAATGTAACCGGTCGCCTGTTCCGTGAGTTGCACCTGATGTTCGAGGAACACTATACCGAACTGGCGGTCGCCGTTGATGATATTGCCGAGCGCATCCGTACCCTGGATGTTGTGGCGCCGGGAACTTATAAGGCATTTGCTGAGCTGAGCTCGGTGAAGGAAGTGGAAGATGTACCCGCTGCCGAAGAGATGGTGCGGATCCTGACCCAAGGCCACGAGCAGGTGGTGAAAACCTGTCGCGACGTATTGAAAGCTGCGCAGGACGCGGATGACGAATCCACCGCAGCACTGGTGGGCGACCGTATGCGTGTGCATGAGAAGACCGCTTGGATGTTGCGGGCCACCGCCCAGTAATCTGACCGCTCCCCTTCCGAAAAACCGGCCCTTGGCCGGTTTTTTTGTGCCTGCGATTTTTTCGTTTTACGTCAATCCACGGTCGTGTTTACTACTTGCACTTTATTACTGTGTAGTGCACAGTATTTACTGTGTGGCACACAGTATGGGCTAAAGCGGGATGACAGAAGCACCGGAAAGACTTCAGCGAATGGTGATGGAAGTACGCCGTGGGGCTCTCACGTTGGCGGTATTGCTTGCGCTGGCAGAGCCGCACTATGGCTACTCCCTGCGCAAAAAGCTGGCCCGGCAAGGGTTGGAGATCGACGAGGGCACCCTCTACCCACTGCTGCGCCGGCTGGAAGAGCAGGGCCTACTGTCCAGCTATTGGCAGCAGGAAGAGGGGCGCAAGCGGCGTTTTTACCAGATCGATAGCAGTGGCGAGATCGCGCTGGCAGCAATGCGCAGAGAGTGGCAAAGCCTCAACCTGGTGATCGGCCAGCTTGCGGAAAAGATTCAATAAGGAGACGGAATCAATGGCGAAAGAGACTGATTGGTTGCAGCGCTACGTGGACAATGTGCGCACCCATTTACCGGTGCGGCTGCGCGAGGATGTGGGCAACGAGCTGCTGTCTGACCTGCAGGATCAGTGCGATGACCTGCAAGAATCCCTGGCGCGGGCACCCACTGAGCAGGATATTCTCGACCTGCTAAAACAGAAGGGCCACCCCATGTCGGTGGCGGCCGCCTATCAGCCGCGCCGCGCACTGGTCAGTGAGCCGCTGTTTCCCCTGTACCTGCAGGTTCTGAAGTGGACATTTCTGGTGATTGCGGTGGTATCGGCGGTCGATGTGGTCGGTTCCCTGTATTTTGCTGAAGATCCGGACCTGCTTTCTGCCGCACTCGGCTGGTTTAGCGGTCTTTATGAAAGCGGTGTGCATTCTTTTGCTGCGGTCACTCTGGTGTTTTATCTCATCGGGGAGGGGTTGAGTAGTCGTCAGGTATTTGGCAACTGGAATCCCCGCTCGATGCCGAACGTGGTCGACAGTGGTCGGCGTATCAAGCGCTTCGACTCCTCGGTGGAATTTGTCGTGACCCTGTTGGCGATGGCGTGGCTAAACGATATCTGGTTGCTGCCGGGCACTGGCGGGCACACCGCGCTGGCGCTATCGCCGGAACTCGTGTCGCTGTTGCCGTGGATCAATATCGCACTCGGTGCCAGCGTGCTGATGTCGCTCCACAAACTGTTCTCCCCTTTCTGGACACGATCGCGCCTGCTGATTGATGGGGCGCTGAATATGTATTGGCTGACGTTACTGGCTTTTCTGTTGGGCCTGCAGGCGCCGTTTTCCATCGAGTGGCCAAGTGGTGAATTTTGGCAGCCGAGTCAGGGAGGTTGGCAGGTGGCCATCGGTGTTGTGGTCGCCATTACCGCGTGGGATCTGTTTGAAAATATTCGCCGGCTAGTGCGCTCGCCATCAGGTGTGCGCGTCTAACACGAGGGCAAGAAACGCCTGGGCTGGCGCCGACAGGGCGCCGGCTTCCCGCGCGAGAATTCCCACTGCGTGGGTCACCACAGGCTCCGCCAGTGGTTTGCACACCAGTCCATAGTCACGCATTTGTTCCGCACACAAGTTGGGAACCGCGCTGACCCCCAGGCCACTCTGTACCAGCCGGCCGATGGTGCTGAGCTGGCTTGCCTCACATAGTAGCCTCGGGGAGGCTTCCCCGGAGGTCGCGTTTTGGGCAAACGCGGCGTCGGTCCAGCGGCGCACCGCCGAGCCCCGGTTCATGGCAATAAACCGCTCCTGTGCCAGATCCTGCCAGCGCACCACTTTTTTGCCCTGTAACTTGTGGCCCTCGGGCAGTACTGCCACAAACCGGTCATCCCCGATGGGGGTGAAGCCCAGGTTGCCCAGATCGTCCGGGCGAAAACTGAACCCCAGTTCCGCGCGTCCCTCCTGCACCGCATTCACTACCCCCTCCATCACGATGTCTTCCAGCACGATATTGATATCCGGATGTTGCCGGTGAAACTGCTTGAGTAGGCCCGGTAACTGGTTCAGGGCAAAGGCGGGGATGGCGGCGATGGACAGTTGCCCCTGTTGCAGACGGAAGCGCTGTTGCACCGCATCGAGGGTATTGTCCCAGTTGTGCAGCAGTTGCTGGGCGCGTTCCACAAACCCAACGCCCTCGGGGGTGAGAACCAGTTGCCTGCCGTCGCGGCTGAACAGGGCACCCCCCAGGGACTCTTCCAGACTGCGAATGGCGATGGAGATGGCCGGCTGCGAAACGTGCAGCTGTGCGCTCGCCTCCGCCAGACTGCGGGTTCTGGCCACCGTGACAAAGGCGCGCAGCTGCTTGATGGTGGTGTTCATGCTCGGATTCAACGCCGCGCGGGCCCTCACTTTAGATTAAGGAAAATTTATGATTTGTTAATAAGTTTAAATTAGTCTTAAGTGTTAGACCAAGGCATGATTGTTCAAATGGCGAGACGGCCAATAATGGTCAACCATTCACAACACCGCTAACACCGCTGAAGCAAAAAAACGCTGTATAAAAAAATGAGAGAGCCCACCGAAATGAGCAATCCCGTAGCCCCCCTTTGGCAACCCACGCCCGAAGCCGTAGCCGCCACCCAGATGGATCAGTTCCGTCGCCGGGTGAACGACCACCACCAGCGGTCACTCCCCGACTATGCGGCCCTGTACCAGTGGTCTGTGGATAACCGCGAGTCTTTCTGGGGCGAGCTCTGGGACTATGGTGAGGTTGTGGCCAGTGCGCGCGGAGAGCGTGTATTGGGCAAAGACACCATGCCCGGTGCCGAGTGGTTTCCCGACGCGCGTTTGAACTTTGCGGAAAATCTGCTGCGGTTCCGCGACGACCGCGTGGCCCTGATCGAGCGCCTGGAAAATGGTGGGCGCCGCCAGCTCACCTACGCGCAGCTGTTCGAGAAGGTCGAGCGCCTCGCCGCTGCGCTGGTCAGTGCGGGTGTGGGCAATGGGGATCGGGTTGCGGGTTTTATGCCCAATATCATCGATACGGTGGTGGCCATGCTGGCTACGACAAGCCTCGGGGCTATCTGGACGTCCTGTTCCCCGGATTTCGGAATCAACGGGGTGCTGGATCGTTTCGGCCAGGTAGAGCCGAAAGTCCTGTTTGCCTGTGAAGGGTACTTTTACAACGGTAAAACCATCGATTCCCTGCCGCGTTTGGCACAGATCGTCGAGCAGATCGAATCTATTCAGCAGCTGGTAGTGGTGCCAGTGGCGCGCGACGCCTCGCAGACCGCTGACGCCATTGGCGGCCTGGACCGTGCTACTACGCTGGATGCCTTTACCGAAACGGCACCGGCGCGCCCGCTGAGCTTTGAACAGACGGCGTTCAATCACCCGCTATATATCATGTACTCCTCCGGCACCACTGGCGTGCCCAAGTGCATCGTCCACGGCGTCGGCGGTACGCTGCTGCAGCACATCAAGGAGCACCGGCTGCACACCGACATCTCCCGTGACGACACGCTGTTTTACTTCACCACCTGTGGCTGGATGATGTGGAACTGGCTGGTGAGCGGGCTGGCCTGTGGCGCGACCCTGGTGTTGTACGACGGCTCGCCGTTTTACCCCGCGGCCCAGTGCCTGTGGGATATGGCCGATGAGGAAAACATCAGCGTGTTTGGAACCAGTGCCAAATACATTGCCGCACTGGAAAAGGCCGGCTGCAAGCCCCGCGAGAGTCATCAGCTGGAGCGCCTGCGGGCGGTACTTTCCACCGGTTCGCCGCTTGCCCACGAGGGATTCCGCTATGTGTACCGGGATATCAAGGCCGATGTCTGCCTGTCGTCCATTTCCGGCGGCACCGACATTGTGTCCTGTTTTGCGTTAGGCAACCCGGCGCTGCCGGTTTACCCGGGCGAGCTGCAGTGCCGCGGCCTGGGCATGGCGGTGGAAGTCTGGAACGACGATGGCAAGCCGGTGCTCGAGGACAAGGGCGAGCTGGTGTGCGCACGATCCTTCCCCTGCATGCCGATCGGTTTCTGGAACGATCCGGATGGCAGCAAGTACCACGGCGCCTACTTCGATAGCTGGCCGGGTGTGTGGGCACACGGGGACTATGCGGAAATTACCGAGCATGGCGGCGTCATTATCTATGGTCGTTCAGACGCGGTCTTGAACCCCGGTGGTGTGCGCATCGGCACTGCGGAAATTTATCGGCAGGTGGAAAAGGTCGAGGAAGTACTCGACAGTATCTGCATCGGCCAGGAATGGCGGGATGACGTGCGGGTTGTGCTGTTCGTGGTGCTGCGCGAAGGCCTGACCCTGGACGACGAGCTGACCCAGAAGATCCGTACCACCATTCGCGCCAATACCACCCCCCGCCACGTGCCGGCGAAGGTGATTCAGGTGGCGGACATTCCCCGTACCATTAGTGGCAAAATCGTGGAGCTGGCGGTGCGCAATGTGGTGCACGGCAAGCCGGTGAAAAACCAGGAGGCGCTGGCCAATCCACAGGCGCTGAAGCTGTTTGAAAATCTTGCGGCGCTGGCGGGCGAATAACGGGCGGGCAAGTCACAGGCCGGGCGCTGGCAGCAGCGCCCGGCCTGGTGTTCTCTGAACTGCTGTTTCCTGATCTGCCGTCTTCTGAAACGGCAAAAATACCGGGTGCAGGCATCGCCTGACCCGGCTAACGGTTGGGGTAAATGTCCCGGCGGACTCTTCTCCGCGCAGTGCGCGCCGATGCAATGCGATCAGGCTGGCGCTGAACTGCCGGTCAGTGTGTGACGGGAGGCCGCCTGGAATTTCTGATCAGGCGGCTTTCATGTCCTGCATTTGCTGGCCCGCTTGCGTCTCGGCCAGCTGTGCCTGCTCTTCATTCATCTTGCGCAGCGCCAGTCGGGTGAAAAACCCGCCCATCACACATACAAAAGCGATAATTCCCAGGCTCAAAAGGCCGGAAAAGCTGGTGAAAAGGTCGATCATTGCGTCCATGATTGCCTCCAGGGTCAATTGGCGCTGGGCTTCTGAATTCGCCCGCGGCTTGTCTTTAACTGAGCCCAGTGTAAAGTTGCGCCAATTGGCCAGCTTGATTCAGATCAAGGCTGCCTGCGAATCTTTGCCGGTCTTGCGCTAAGCTGTTGGTAACTGATGGTAGTGACCAAAAAACGCCGATAATTCTGTCTATAAACCAATAAATTCACGGAAGATCAGTATGATTACCTACCTGTATTGGGCCGCCGTTATCGCCCTGGTTGTACTTGCGCTGTTTGCCGGTAGCCGTCTGGGCAGTCTGGGCAAAGGGGCAATTGTCGGCGCGATCATTTTTCTCGCCGGTTGGCTTGCCTACTACTTTCATTTCGAACAGGTTTTCGTCAAACGCTTTGGCGGTGTGATGCGTATTACCGTGCCCGAAGGGCATCGGCATCTGGGTGCCACCTGGAAGGAAGACAACCTGTGGGTGGAGAACTACAACCCCAAAACCAATGAGTGCATCTTCAGCGAGTATTCGAAGGGTAACCTGCTGGAAGGGCGGGTCATCATTCGCAATTGCAACCCGCTGATGGAACGCACCGGCTCGGTGCCGGCGCGTTGAGCTGAATCACCACCGGCCATCTGGATCCAGGCCCGTACCTCGCGGATGTAAAGAGCGGTAAAGTTTTGCTGACCGGGCAACTTTCGCCGGTGTTTGACGTCGCAGTGTAGGTAGTTGGCAAACGGAATTTTGTCTTGCGCGCATCTTGTTTCGCTTCCCGAGCTTCGGTTTTTTCTTTTGCAGTCGGTGTGCTGTTCGCATCGTTATTCCTGCTGTGGCCGCAGCAGGGCTTGGCGCTGCCGTTTTTCGATAGCCTGCCGAAATTCAAGGTTCGGGTTGCCGAAAACCGCGAGCTGCAGGAGTGGTTGAAAGACCAGCTGAACGAGCAGCGCAAATCCAGCAGCGTGCTCAAATCCTACGAAGACGCGCTGGATGTGGCGCGCTACGAGCGCGGTACGCTGGAAAAGTTATTGCGCTCCCGGGGCTATTACGATGGCCGCGTGCGCCAGTCCGTCAGCGACGGTGAGATTCTTTACCGGGTGGTGCCCGGGCGGATATATCGCGTCAGCAGTCTCGATGTACGTATGCCGCCAAGCCTGAAGTCGGGGTTTCCCGGTGTGGGGATCGGGGTTGGCGATCCGCTGGAAGCGGAGAAGGTGACCGAGGGCGTCCAGCAAATCGAGACCTACCTTGCCGAGAATGCCTGCCTGCTGAACGTGGATGTGAGTTATCAGGCCACGGTGGTGCACAGCGAACATGCCGCGCGTCTCGAATACCGCGTGGCCGACAGCCCGGAAGTGCGTATCGGGCAGATTCATGTGGAAGGCATCACCACCATCGACGAAGCCTTCCTGCGCAAGCGGCTGAAACTGGACGAGGGCGCTTGTTTTTCCCGCGGCAAGATGGATGCGGCGAAGTTGCGACTGTTGCGTACTAACCTGGTCGCCGGGGTGAACACCGAGGTCTCCGAGCCGGATGCGGGCATTGTGGATATCACCTTCCTGGTGATTGAGCGCAAGCATCGCACGGTCAGGTTGGGGGTGGGCTACACCTCCGATGAGGGGGGCGGCGTGTCGGCCGGGTGGGAGCACCGGAATATTCTGGGGCGCGGCGAAAAAATCGAGGTGGAAACCCGGGTCAATGAAGTCAAGCAGTCGCTCAAGGGGCAGCTGCTGGTGCCGCGCTTTTTTCGCGATGACCAGGAGTTTTCCGCCACCGCGGAGGCTTCCAACGAAGACCGGGACTCCTATCAGGCAGAATCCATCACAATCGGCGGCACCATTTCCCGCCGGCATACCAGGCACCGCACCTTCAGTGTGGGCAGCGAGCTGAAATTCAGCCGGGTGCAGGAAGAGGGGGAGGAGAGCGAGAACTACAACCTGTTGTCTTTCCCGCTGGGCCTGAAGATCGATACCACCGATAACCTGCTCGATGCCCGCCGCGGCGCCACGGTGGCGCTGGAGATCAAGCCCTACGTTGACCTGAGAGATAGCGGCACGCGCTTTGTTAAAAATACGCTGGTGGCTACCGGTTACCTGACCGGGGAAGAAATACGCTTTGACCCCACCCTGGCGGTGCGCATCAAGGCGGGCGTAATCAGTGGTATCGACAACCTGGACATTCCTGCAGACGAACGCTTCTACGCCGGTGGCGGTGGCTCGGTGCGCGGATACAGTTATCAGGCACTCGGACCCAGACGGTTGATGCCCTCGCCGGTGGCCGGGGAGCCCCCGGAGCTGTCGGACCCGATTGGTGGCCGCGCCCTCAGTGAAATCTCTCTGGAGGGGCGGTTTCGTTTCACCGAGTCGTGGGGGGGCGTGCTGTTTGTGGATGGCGGTAACGCCTACGCCGGCCCCGAGCCAAATTTTAGTGACCTCTACTGGGGCGCGGGCCTCGGGGTGCGCTACATGACGTCGTTCGCACCCTTGCGCTTTGATATCGCCTTCCCGCTGGATCGCAGAGACGGGCTCGGCGACAGCAGTTACCAGATCTACGTCAGTCTCGGGCAGGCGTTCTGAGCATGGTTACTGAGTCCAGGAGCAGATCGGACAAATTGCGGTTGCGAGCGCCGCGGCTGGTGGTGATGGTCGCCACGCTGGTTATGCCGCTGTTGATGGCCCTGTTTCTGGTGGGTTCGGAAACCGGTCGTGAGGCACTAACTCGCGGTGGCCTGGCCATCGCTCGCTACTATTTGCCGGATCTTGAAATCAACGCCGAGGGGCTGCGCAGCGAAGCGCTGGGCAGCTGGTACTTTGAACGACTGCAGGTGCGCTACCAAGAGCGCCCGATGGTGGACGCCCAGCAGCTGACCCTGCAGGTCGATATCTCCCGATTGTGGCGCAATCAGATCCACATCCCCCGCCTCAGCGCGCGCTCGCTGCTCTTCGACAATACCCTGCTCGGGGAATACCTGCAGAGCCACGTCAGTGAAGAAGACGTGGAGGAAACGGTCGAGGAAGTGGATCAGCTTACGGTGCCTCCCATCTGGCTGGAGCACCTTGCGGTAGAGAAGTTGATCATTATCGATGGCGCGCTGGAGGGCTTGCCGGTGGTGTCGGTAACCGGCCACGGCAGTTACCAGTGGCCCGATCGCGACTCGGCGCTGGCTTTGGACGTGGCTGAAATACAGGGCCAAGAAATGCGTCTGAACGTCGAGGGACAGATGCAAAGCGAAACGGTGTACGCACTATCGTTTTCCGCCGATGAGCAGGCCGGTGGCTTTTTGGGGCGCAAACTGCAGCTGCCGGAGGGGGAGTCGCTCGATGCCGATGGACGTTTGCTGTTGACTCTTGCCGGTGATGACCGGCTGGCAGTGACGATCGAGCGTTTCTCACTGCCGCTGTTACATCACCGCTTCGGCCTGGCCGGCAACGCCGATGTGGTCTTCACGCCCTGGTCAGTCTCCACGGACGATCTCGAACTGACCGTGGACGACACCCGGCACAGCGTGCGCGGGGTGGTGGATGGTAAAGCCGTGGACCTGAAGGTGCGCTTCAACCGCTTGCCCCTGGCCATTTCGCAGCCCTGGCAGGATTATCTACAGGGCGGCTGGCTATCAGCAGATCTCGTGGTGCGCGGCCCGCTCAAGCTGCCCAGTGCCGATGGCACACTCGAGCTGAGATCCCGCTATCAGAAACAACCGGTACATCTGACCGGTACCGTGGAAACCGTTGACGATGTGATCGAGCTGCGCGCCGCGAGGCTGAAATTCGCCGCGGCTGAGATGGCGGTGCGTGGCAAGGTGGACATCGGCGCACAATCACTGGATCTCCAGGGTGGGGTGAAGCAATTACCACTTGCGGATATTCGCCGCATTCTGGCGTCGCTTAAGGAGACCCGGGATGTGGAAATTCCGGCGGAGCTGGACGGTACGGTCGAACGCCTGCAGGTGACCGCGGTCGGCCCGTGGAGCAACCCGCAACTCACCGTGGATCTGGCCAGCGCGTTGAGTTTTAAAAACCTGCAGGCCGATGTGCACGGGCGCGCGGCAGGGAACCTGGAAAAATTTGCCGTCCGCGACTTGCTGGTGGAGGGCGACGGGCTGCGGGTGGGTGGCAGTGGCGAAGTCAATCTGCAAGGGAAGACCCTGCAGTTCCAACTGGATGTGGCCGCGCGCGGACTACAGCCGGCAGAACGCTTCGGGCTGCCGGTGGATCCGGGCACCGAGGTGGACCTGGATGCGGTGGTCTCGGTCTCGGGCCCGTTCGACAATCCGAAAATGTCCGCACGCCTGTCGTCGGACGGAGAGTATCGGGAATACCGCTATCGCCTGCGCGGTGGGGCCGCCGGGAATGCGGAGCAGTTGACTTTCGACCGCCTGCGTCTCGACCTCTACACCGGGGGGGCGGCGCCGGTGGTCGAGAATGGCGGCCAGTCGCTGGTGCCGCTCCCGGTGACGGAGCCGGGTGATGATTATCCGCTGCAGCAATCCCGCGAGCGGGTCAGCGGCACCGCTGCCCTGGCGGCGGACTCGGCGCAGGCGCGCCAGCGGGGCAATGCCTGGCTCGAACTGAATGGCGTAGTGGAACCGAAAGCACAGCGAGCCAGGGGCAGTGTGGCCGGGCGCAATATACCCCTCGGGCTGGCCCGCCTCGCGGGCGTGGACCTGCCCTCGTCGCTGCGCGGTGAGCTGAGTATCGACGGCCAGTTCTCCGGGCCGTTTAGCGCACCGGAGGCGACCGCCAATATCCTGGGGTTGGGCGAGTATCTCGGCGAACCCTGGCAGGTGCAGGGGGATGTGAGTTACGGCAAGGCCCAGGTGATGCTGTCGGATGTGAAACTGTTGTGGGCCGGCCGCAACCAGCTTACCGCTGATGGCAGCCTGAGTGCGCAGGCACTGGACCTGGAGGTACGCGCGCAGGCAGTGCTGATGGATTTCGAGGAGTGGATCAGTGCCGATATTGCCGACAGTGGCGAACTGTCACTGTTTGCCACCGCCAAGGGTACTCCGAAGGATCCGGACCTTACCGGCGAACTGAAAATCTCCGGGCGCGCGCCTGCATTGAGGGATGACGCACTGGTGCAGGCGCCACTCGCCCTGCTGCTGGAGTGGCAGACCCGCTCGGGCAACCTGGAAGTAACGCTGGACGCGCGTCACGGTAGTCGCAAGGCCGCCGATGCGGAGGCGACCCTGGCGATTGCCCCCATTCTCGAGCAGTGGTTCCGCGACACCCCCGCTGGCGAGTCGCCGCCCCTGCCGGTAGATTTTAGCGCAAGTGGGCAGGCGGACCTGGCGGCGCTGGGGGCATTTTTTGATCCCGAAATCCACACCATGCGCGGACAGCTCGACTTCAGCTTCAGCGCCGACGGCACCAGTGTGTCTCCCAACGCTCGGGGCAACATCAACCTGCAAGACGGCTACTACGAGCACCGCCCGAGCAACACCCGCCTGCGCCGTATCGTCTTCATTGCGGAAATGGACCCCGACACCTGGCGTATCGTGGAGGCAAGCGCGCGGGATGCCGACCGCGGCCGGGTAGACCTGCAGGGCGCGGCGCGTTTCAGTGGCGATGCGCCCCCATCGCTCAATTTTTCCCTCAACGCACGCAACGCTCATTTGCTGAATATGCCCGGCGCCAAGGGGGCGTTCAGCGGCGAACTGCGCCTCACCGGCACCACCGAAGATGCGCTGCTGGCGGGTACCCTCAACCTGCGGCCGCTGGCGGTACAGGTGGAGCACTTTATTGGCAGCAGTGTGCCGGAAATCGATGTGGTCGAAGTGGAAGTGTATGGCGGCGAAAGCGCCCAGCGCTCTGCACTAATGGAGAACATCACACTGGCACTGGAAGTGGTACTGGATCAGCAGTCCTATGTGCGCGGCCTGGGCCTCGATTCGGAACTCAAGGGCAAGGTGGATATTGCGGGTACCGCGGCGGACCCGCAGGCATCGGGCACCCTGACCATTGTGCGCGGCAAGTTTGATTTGCTGGGCAAGAAGTTTGAATTGCAGGAGGGCCAGGTACAGTTTGAGAACAATGTGGCCGCCGTCTATGTCAAAGGGGTGTATTCGTACCCGGAGGGAGAGATTACCGCGGTCATCTCCGGCACCACCGATGACCCCAAAATTGAGTTCAGTTCGAGCCCGGCGGCCGCGCAGGATGAAATTTTCGCCCAGCTGCTGTTCGGCAAGTCGCTGACGGATATCTCGCCGCTACAGGCGGTACGGCTGGTGGGGGTAGTGCGCAGCCTGCAGACGGGGACCGCCGGTTTTGACCCGCTTGCCAGTACTCGCGACCTGGTGGGGCTCGACACGCTGGACTTCGAGTCCGAGGCCACAGACGACGGCGACCAGTACTCCCTCAGCCTCGGCAAGTACATCACCAGCCGTATTTATCTTGAACTCCAGCGCAGTACCGACCCGCTGAACCCCTGGCAGGCGGAAATGCAGATCGAGCTTCGCAGAAATCTACGGCTTGACATCAAATCCGCCGACAGTGAGGAAAGCGGCGGCGGAAGTGTGGAACTGCAGTGGAAGAAGGATTACTAAACAACTATAAAAATTGAACCGAATTAAAAGCGATGGAAAAAAACGAAATGGAATATTCAATCGTCGTATTGGCCGCCGGATACTCTCATCGCTTTGGCAGTGACAAGCGCCTTGCCAGCATTCAGGGCGAGCCCATGTTGCTGCGTACTCTCGAAGTGGCGCAGGAAGCCGCGCAGTCAATGGACGATGCCGCGGTGCAGGTGGTACTGCGCGCCCGCGACCCGGTGATTGCCAACGGCCTCAAGAAAATGCCGGTGCAGGTACTGCACGCACCGGTATGGCCGGTTAGTATCGGCGCCAGTCTCGCTTCCGCCGTGGAAAACCTGCAGCGTACCGGCGCCAATCCTAAGGCTGTGCTGGTGTGTATGGGCGACATGCCGTTCGTTGAGCCGGAAACCCTCGTTACCATTCTCAAGGCCGCACGCGAAGACCGTATCCATGTTCCCGTTTGTGCCGGTACCCGAGGTTACCCGATCGCCATTGGCCGCAAGTATCTGTCCGCCTTGCCCCGCTTGCGCAATACCGGCATGGAAAAGGTCCTGCGTATCTTTGCGGATGCGGTGGTGGATATCGAGGTCAGCGACCCGGCGATCAATTGTGATATCAATCGCCCTGATGACTTCCATGCAGCAGTGCGGCAGGATCTGTTCGGTAAAATTTTTGCATCTCCCGATACAGTCGCGGATGAGCCGCTGCCATCGCCTTCGGAATAACAAAGTAGGCTTCCGTCGCTACGGCAAAAAACTCGGCCGGGGATTGCGCACCGTAGGTGTCCAGTACAGAGACCGGTTGCGCTGCATCGGGCTCACGGTCATTCGCGCTTGCCGACTCTACCTCTTGATGCTCTTGATGCAAAGCGTGCAGGCGCTGGCGCAATGCCGCGAATGCCTCGTGCATCACCGGTGCCCAGTCTTTGCCGTCCTCACTGCGCGCAAATGGCGGCCGCCCATCCACATGGCCGTCCTCCTCATCCAGTTTGTGTGCAAACTCGTGAATGGCCATATTGTGCCCCTGCCCGGGGTGCGCCAGTCCTTGCTGTAGATCGTCCCAGGAAAGCACCACCGGTCCGCGGTAATGGGCTTCCCCCGCACGGGCGCTCAAGCGGGTGGACTGCACATGGCCATGATGGTGGGTTTCCTTCGCCACGTAAGCGTCCGGGTACAGCAAAATCGTGCACAGGTTCGGGTAGCAGCTGTTCTCCCGGCCCAGTAGCAGCAGGCAGGCATGTGCGGCGATGACCACGCACATTTCCTCGGTAACCTGCAATCCATTACAGCCGACAAATTCCTTATCGCGCAGAAACAGGCTGACGTTCTGTTTCAGCTCTAGTTGCGTGTCTGCTGGCAGCACCGGGTAGAGTGCCAGTCGGCTGTGCAGAATGCTTTCCTGCTTTTTGCTCAAAGGGCGTGAGCGCAGGTAGCGCCGTCGGCTGTGTTGCCATGCCATCGGCACAACCCACACCAATACCGCAAAAACAACAATTCCCAGAAACGTGGTCAACGGGTGGTCCCCTGCCTGTGTGCATTTCCCCGGAGTGTATCGCACCGATGGGTAATATTGACCTCTGGTGAAATTCTGCGACCATGGCTGCCCCTTCCCTCGAGCAGGCGCTTCGGGTAAATAACAGAAGAATGCGGAAATAAAGGCAGGATTGTCAGGGTAATGGATGCAGTGCAAATCGCAGAGCCAGTGACGGAGTCGCTGCGCAGGCCGGGTGGAACTGAAGAGGAGGGGCGCTTTTTACTGGTCCCCCACGGTTATGCCGGCGAAGGGCGCACGCGCGTCTGGGTTGGTGATATTGGTGGTGCGCAGCCGGTAGCGACCGCTGAGCGCCTGTGGCTGCGCTGTGAACCGGTGGCCAGCGAGGGGGCTGCGGTGCCTTTGTTTGAGAGCCGTTGCCGTGACATTCCCATGCATCTGGATCGAAAGGCTGAAGGGCTGCGTTATACGCTGCTGTCTGTTCCCACGGCGGCTGGCTGCAGTTATCGGCTGTCGCTCTGGCAGTTCTGTGATACCGGCGCGCCCGTTCTGCTGGCACGGGGTCGGTGCGAGGGCCAGCCCGCGTCGTTGACGCAGCGTTTCAATCTCTGGTTCGGCACCTGTTTCTATCGCCACACCGATCACGGGGCGCTGGCCGAGGCCTTCACTGGCTTGCCGGAAGCCTATCGTCCCAATGTGTCGGTACTGGGAGGCGATCAGGTGTATCTGGACACCGCCTACGCCAATCGGGGCTGGGTATTGACCCCCGGCTTCGGTTCGGCCAACTTCTCGCCGCTGGCACTGCGCTCGGAAACCAACATTCGCCGCAAGCTGCGCCGAATTTTTTCCCGCGAATATCGCAAAACCTGGCGCGGTGGTTTGCGGCAGCTGTTGAGTGCGGGCCAACACTATTTTCTCGCCGGCGATCATGAATTCTGGAACGATTACCCCAACCCGCCGGGGTTCCTGCCCACGCTCTGGTCGGCCAAAGTGCGTCACATCTGGCGCGACTGCGCGCGACAACTGTTTGATGCCTACCAGTTACCGGATATCCAAACCTGCAGTCGCTTCGATATTGGCGATGACCTCAGTTTCTTCGTGCTGGATACACGGTTGCAGCGGGGTCGCGGTCGCGATGGCCAGTTTACCGACGCGGCCACCCTGGAACGATTGCAGCAGTGGCTGACCGGGCTGCGCTGTCCGGGTGTGCTGGTATTGCCGGCGCCTGTACTCACGCGCTGGCAGTCCAGCGGCAAGCGTTCCCTGATGGTGAAGCTGGGTTTGGGCGATCACACCCTCGCCGATACCGGCCAATACGAAACCCTGGTGCGTGCACTGAATGCCTGCCCGCAGGATGTACTGATTGTGGCGGGGGATGTGCACTTTAGCCGGTTGGCCCGCTTCGAGCTGAATGGCAAGAAGGTGCTGGAAGTGGTTTCGTCGCCGTTGTCCTGTTTGCCCAGCGCTCCCGCGGCCGCCAACCAGCACCCGGACGTTTTCCCCGATCGGCCGATTGAAGGGATTCGCGCGGAGGTCGAGTACCTGAAGGCGGGAACCACGCGGCCGCACAAGCGTTCGGTCATTAGTAACAATAACTTTGTCACTCTCAGTTTTACCCGGGCCTGTGCCGGCGTGTCGGTGGATGTCGTGTGCTGGAATGTCAATGCTCGCAACGGGCAGGGGGAGCCGGCGATTGACTGGGAGTGCCGCGAGATACTGTTGCGGACGCATAAAAACGAACAAGCACTATGAACAAACATCTATTCATTCCACTCGGCCCGGTTCTCGCGGCCGGATTCTTTTTCCTGCTGGAAACGCTGGGGATGCCTTATTTGCCCGCGGTGACCGCGGCCATCACTCTGTTGACCGTGATCTGGTGGGTGACGGAAGCCCTGCCGATTCCGGCAACCTCCATCGTACCGTTTGTGCTGCTGCCGCTGTTTGGTGTGGCCGACCACAAACTAGTGGCATCGTCTCTGGGCAGCCATGTGATCCTGCTGTTGATGGGCGCGTTCATGCTGTCCAAAGCGCTGGAAAAAAGTGGCGCTCACGAACGGCTGGCCCTGTACATGCTGAAGGTGGTCGGTATCTCCAGTGGCCGCCGGGTGGTGCTCGGCTTCATGCTGGCGGCCGGGCTGTTGAGTATGTGGATTTCCAATACCGCCACCACCCTGATGATGTTGCCCATCGCGCTGGCGATACTGGCGCGGGCCGACAACCACCGGCTGACGGTGGCGCTGATTCTGGGGATCGCCTACGCGGCGAGCCTGGGCGGCGTCGGCAGCCCGCTGGGAACCCCGCCCAACGTGATCTTCATGGGTATTTATGAAGAAGTGACCGGACGGGAATTCAGTTTCGCGAGCTGGATGAAAATTGGCTTGCCGGTGGTACTGATCACCCTGCCGATTATGGCCCTGTGGCTGACCCGGGGTATCAAGTTACACAAGGCACTGGAGGCGCCGGCGGTGGGTGCCTGGCGGGCCGAAGAGGTACGTACCCTGCTGGTGTTTGCGGTGGCCATTCTGTTCTGGGTCACGCGCAATGAGCCGTTTGGCGGCTGGAGCGAGTGGCTCGGGGTTGACGAGGCCGGTGACAGCACCGTGGCACTGGGCGCGGTGGTGCTGATGTTCCTGGTGCCCAACGGCAAGGGCGGGCGCCTGCTGGACTGGAAAACCGCGGAGAGTATTCCGTGGGGGATGTTACTGCTGTTTGCCGGCGGTATTGCCATTGCCAAGGGCTTCACCGCGTCGGGCCTCAGCGACATGATGGGGCAGGCACTCAACTTCCTGACTGCCATGCCGTTGTGGCTCATGCTGGTCCTGTTGTGCCTTTCCGTCACTTTCCTGACGGAAATTACCAGCAACACCGCGACCGCAACTTTACTGATGCCCATTCTGGCAGTGGTTGCCAGCAGTGCCGGCTTTGACCCCATGGTGCTGATGATCCCGGCAGCCATGTGCGCCAGCTGTGCATTCATGCTGCCGGTGGCCACCGCGCCCAATGCCATTGCCTACGGCACCGGCAAGTTGCGGATTCAGGAGATGGTGCGCGAGGGCGCGGTGTTGAGTGTACTGGCGTCCCTGATCATTGCCGGGGTGTGCTGGGTCATGCTGGTATAGTGATTGGGCTGGCACTGTGCATGCTGTATATGGTTTCCTGTGCAGGTGTTTGTTCTGGCATTTTTTGCTTTATTGAAATAATGCTCGGCAAATCCCTCTTGCGCCTCAAGCGCTTGATCTGAAAGGGTGAATTGGGTTTCCTAGACGGTTTCAGACCAACCCGTGGAGGAACCCCCGATAATGAAAAAACTATCCATACTTGCAGTAGCCGGCGTACTTGCCGCGTGCTCGGGTGAGTCTCCAGAGGGAACGCAGACGATGGGCGACGCGCAGGCGGAAACACAGAAAGTCGCTGCGGAAAAGACGGCGCTGGCCTATCCGCAAACGCGCAAGGACGATGTGGTCGATAGCTATTTCGGTACCGAGGTTGCGGATCCCTATCGCTGGCTGGAAGACGACCGCAGTGAAGAAACGGAAGCCTGGGTGCAGGCCCAGAATCAGGTGACCTTCAGCTATCTCGAGCAGATTCCCTTCCGCGACAGCCTCAAGCAGCGTCTGGAAAAACTCTGGAATTACGAGAAGGTGGGATCCCCGTTCAAAGAAGGGGACTACACGTATTTCTATCGCAACAACGGCCTGCAAGACCAGTATGTGGTGTGGCGCAAGAAAGGCGACGGCGAAGCCGAAATTTTCCTCGACCCCAATACGTTCAGCGAAGATGGCACGACTTCGCTGGCTACCCTGAAGTTCTCCAAAGACGGTTCCATCGCCGCTTACGCGGTTTCTGAAGGTGGCAGCGACTGGCGCAAGATCTACATCATTGATGCCGCAAGCAAAAAGCTGCTGGAGGAACCGCTGGTTGACGTGAAGTTCTCCGGTATTTCCTGGAAGGGTAATGAGGGTTTCTATTACTCCAGTTACGACAAGCCAGAAGGTAGCGAACTTTCGGCGAAAACCGACCAGCACAAGCTCTATTACCACAAGCTGGGGCAGCCTCAGTCAAAAGATGCGCTGGTATTTGGCGGCACGGACGAAGAGAAGCGCCGCTACGTCTCCGGTTATGTCACCGAAGACGATCAGTATCTTGTCATCTCCGGTGCTAACTCCACATCCGGTAATGATCTCTTTATCCGTGATCTCTCCCGGAAAGACGCGCCGCTGGTGCAGGTGTTGAGCGACTTTGATTCCGATACCTATGTAATCGATAACCAGGGCAGCCAGCTGTTTCTAGTCACCAACCGCGGTGCGCCGAATAAAAAAGTGGTCACGGTAGACGCATCAAATCCGGCTCCGGAAAACTGGCAGGATTTCATTGCAGAAACCGACCACGTGCTGACCGCGTCGACCGGCGGGGGCTACTTCTTCGCCGAGTACATGGTGGACGCGCTGTCCCGCGTGTACCAGTACGACTACAATGGCAAGCGCGTGCGCGAAATTTCCTTGCCGGGCCCGGGCAGTGTGTCCTCTCCCAGTGGCAAGCGTGAAGATAAAACCCTGTACTACTCCTTCACCAACTACAAAACGCCGTCGACCATTTTTGCGTTCGACGTGGAGAAGGGTGCTTCCGATATTTACCGTGAGTCTGGCGCGGAGTTTGATCCGGCGGGCTACGAGTCCAAGCAGGTGTTCTTCACTTCCAAAGACGGTACCAAGGTGCCGATGATGATCACCTACAAAAAGGGGCTCGAGCTGAACGGCAAGAACCCGACCATCCTGTATGGTTACGGTGGTTTTAATGTCAGCCTGACGCCATCGTTCAATATTGCCAATGCGGTGTGGCTGGAGCTGGGCGGCGTGTACGCGGTACCGAACCTGCGCGGCGGTGGTGAGTACGGTAAGCGCTGGCACGATGCGGGTACCAAGTTGCAGAAGCAGAACGTGTTCGACGACTTTATCGCCGCAGGCGAGTACCTGATCGATAATGGCTATACCTCGAGCGATTACCTGGCCATTCGCGGCGGCTCCAACGGTGGCCTGCTGGTGGGTGCAGTGATGACCCAGCGCCCTGAGCTGGTGAAGGTCGCGTTGCCTGCGGTGGGCGTGATGGACATGCTGCGCTACCACACCTTTACCGCCGGTGCGGGTTGGGCCTATGACTACGGTACCGCCGAGCAAAGTGAAGAGATGTTCCAGTACCTGAAAGGTTACTCCCCGGTACACAACGTGAAGAAGGGTGTGAACTACCCGGCGACACTGGTCACAACCGCCGATCACGATGATCGTGTGGTGCCGGCACATTCGTTCAAGTTTGCGGCCGAGCTGCAGGACAAGCAGCAGGGTGTGGCCCCGACACTGATCCGCATTGAAACCAATGCCGGTCACGGTGCGGGCACCCCGGTCTCGAAAACCATCGAGCAGTACGCCGACATCTTTGGATTTACCCTGTACAACATGGGTATCACCGAGCTTCCCGGCAGCTGAACAACTCCGGTCTGACACAAGCTACAAAACCCGGCGCTCGCCGGGTTTTGTCGTTTTCACCGTGCCATTTTTTGGGGAACACCGGCAGGGGGGGGTACCTCTTCAGCCCGGATTCGCACTATGATGCGCAGTCAATCCTGGTGATGACCAGATTTACCATCGCGCCTGACGCACAAAGCAATTTCATGCCATTACAGATTCAACTCAACACCCGCCCATCGGTACTGCCTCTGTATTTTCGCGCGCTGACCGCACGTAAACCCGGCCAGCCGAGCGGGAACCGCGATGGGGTACTCGCGACGGTCAGCCTCCCGCGCCAGCGTCTCGAGCCCGCGCACCTGAATGATTATCGCGCCGTCTGCGGATTTACACCGGATTCAGCGGTGCCGGCGACCTATCCCTTTGTGCTGGCGATGCCCCTGCAGTTGAACCTGCTGGTGTCTGATGCCTTTCCGTTTCCCGTGCTGGGGGTGGTGCACCTGCGCAACCGAATCCGTCAGTACCGTTGTCTTGTCGAAAGCGACCGGCTGGATATCCAGTGTGACCTGATGGCCCCCGTGCCGGTCAAGCGGGGCTACGAATTTGACCTGGTTACCCGGGTGCAGGTGGCTGGTGAGCTGGTATGGGAGTGCGTGAGCACCCTGCTCAGCCGCACGAAGCCTCGTGCGTCCGGTACCGGTGGCGGCGCGCATTCCCGAGCCCCGGCACCGGAGGAAGGTATGGATATGCGCGGCGTTCGAACGCTGCCATGGGTGCTGTCCGCGGATATCGGCCGTCGCTACGCGAGAGTGTCTGGCGACAGAAACCCGATTCATCTCTATGGGTCTACGGCCCGGCTGTTTGGGTTTCCGCGGGCGATTGCCCACGGCATGTGGCTGAAGGCGCACTGTCTCGCTGCACTGGCGGAGGCGGCAGCGGATGTCGTAGCGGGGCCTTTTGAGCTCAGTGTGGCGTTTAACAAGCCGGTATTGTTGCCCTCGGAGGTCAATCTTCAGTTCTGTGGCGTTGAATCCGGGGTACGCTTCAGCCTCGTCGATGGTACAGGCAAGCGCGCCCACCTGAGCGGGCGGATCGAGCGCATCTAGCCCCCGGGTCTGGTTGCTTCGTGTCAATCTGTGTATCTATGGTTATCTGGTTCATTTGATCATTCTGAGGAAAGCTGGTGGATTTACAGACCCGACAGTTGGCGGAGAAGCTCGGCGAGGTGCTCGCGGATCTCGGCTGGAAGGTAACGGCGGCGGAGTCGTGCACCGGAGGTGCCATCGCGGCCGCGATCACTTCGGTTGCCGGTGCGTCTGGCTGGTTTGAGGGCTCCGTGGTTTCCTATGCCGACCGTATCAAACGCGAGTTTCTGGGGGTGGATGCCGGGGACCTGGTGGAGCTTGGCGCCGTGAGTGAGACGGTGGTGCGCCAGATGGCGGTGGGTGTGCTCAGCCGCCTCGACGCGAATCTCGCGGTGGCCGTGAGCGGTGTCGCCGGGCCGGACGGCGGCAGTGCCGAAAAGCCGGTCGGCACCGTGTGGATCGGCTGGGCCCACGGCCAGGGGCAGGAGCCGTTGCAGGCCGACGCGCGTCTGCTGCACTTTGATGGTGACCGTCAACAGATTCAGGCGCAGACCGTTATTGCGGCACTGAACGGATTGCTCGAGATTGCCGAGTCCCATCGCCAGCGCTGACCCGCGCACCGTTCCGGCGGGCTCTGAAACCGCCGTTGCCCGGCTCGCCTGTGCGGCGACCATCAATTCCAGATTACTGGTTGCTTATACAGTAATTTTTCTCTAAGCTCCCTCCCATAAGTAATCTTCAAGTACATGGGAAGGGTCATGGATTCCAACAAAGACAAGGCTTTACAGGCGGCGCTGTCACAGATTGAGCGTCAGTTCGGCAAGGGCACCGTCATGCGCATGGGGGATAAAGAGCGCGTGCGCATCCCCGCGATTTCCACCGGTTCCCTGGGCCTGGATGTGGCACTGGGCATTGGCGGCCTGCCCCGTGGGCGTATTGTGGAAATCTATGGCCCGGAATCCTCCGGTAAAACCACCCTGACCCTGCAGGTGATCGCGGAAGCCCAGCGCAAGGGCGGCACCTGTGCGTTTGTCGATGCCGAGCACGCGCTGGACCCGATCTACGCCGAGAAGCTGGGCGTCAATGTTGACGAACTGATCGTATCGCAGCCGGATACCGGCGAACAGGCGCTGGAAGTGGCGGATATGCTGGTGCGCTCCGGTGCGGTGGATGTGCTGGTGGTCGACTCCGTGGCGGCGCTGACGCCACGCGCTGAAATCGAAGGTGAGATGGGAGATTCCCATGTGGGCCTGCAGGCTCGTCTCATGTCCCAGGCGCTGCGCAAGCTCACCGGTAACATCAAGAATACCAATACGCTGTGCGTATTCATCAACCAGATTCGTATGAAGATTGGCGTGATGTTCGGTTCCCCGGAGACTACCACCGGTGGTAACGCCCTCAAGTTCTACTCTTCTGTGCGCCTGGATATTCGCCGCATCGGCGCGGTGAAAGAGGGCGACGAGGTGGTCGGTAACGAGACGCGGGTCAAGGTCGTCAAGAACAAGGTGGCGCCCCCGTTCAAGCAGACCGAATTCCAGATCATGTACGGCCAGGGGATCAACCTGCTTGGCGAGATTATCGACTACGGCGTGAAGATGGGGCTGATCGATAAGGCGGGTGCCTGGTACAGCTACAAGGGTGACAAGATTGGCCAGGGCAAGGCCAATGCGGTGAAATTCCTGAAGGAAAACACCGATATTCGGGATGAAATCGAAGCCCAGTTGCGCGCCCAGTTGCTGGGTGACGTGGTGGAGGCTAAGCCGGAAGCGCTGGAAGCTGCGGAAGACTGATCTTGTCTTTGCCCGACGACAATTCCGGCGGCCAGCCCTCCTGGCCGCCGGTTGCCTTATCGCAAACTGCCTCATCCTCCCCCGCCGACGCTAGCGCGGCTACCGGGGAGTCTACCGACACCTTCCAGACCCTGTTTAATCACGCGCTTGAGTTGCTGTCGCGTCGCGAACATTCCTGCCACGAACTCCGCCAGAAGCTTGCTAAAAAGCATCCACTCGATGACTTTGACGCGGTACTGCTGCGCCTGCAAGAACTCAACTACCAGTCTGACCAGCGCTTTGCCGAGGTATTCTGCCGCTCCCGGGTACAGCGCGGACAGGGCCCCATCAGAATTCGCCAGGAGCTGCAGTTGCGTGGTATTCACAGTGCGCTGGCGCAAGCGGTCATGGAGCAGTTGCAGGAGGGCGTGGATTGGTTCGAGCTGGCCCTCGAGCAATTACAGCGCAAGTTCCGTCGCCCAATTTCCCCCTCGCTGGATCGCCAGCAGCAGGCCAAGGAGCGTGCCCGCCGGCAGCGCTATCTAGCCTATCGGGGTTTTCCCAGCGACGCGATTCAGTACGCCATCGCCGAGCTGGATGCCGTCGAGCCAGAAGAATATCCGTACTCGGGTTTCTAGGCTCGCGGCGGAGGCTGGACGTAGTGGATGTGGTAAACGAGGCGTATATACTGGCTAGGGAGTAACGGTCTGCACAACGAATAATGAACAGTGAGCCGCGATGATTCTCTCCATTGACCAGGGTACAACGGGTACCACTGCGCTTGTCTTTGATGCTGATGGCCGCCTGCGTGGGCGCAGCTATTCCGAGTTTCCCCAGTATTACCCCCGACCTGGCTGGGTGGAGCACGATGCCGAAGAAATCTGGCAGGTAACGCTCAGGGTTTGTTCGGCTGCGTTGCAGCGGGCCGGCGTGGCAGCCAGTGAGCTCCGCGCGCTGGGGATTACCAACCAGCGGGAGACCACGGTGCTTTGGGATCGCCATACCGGCAAGCCGGTACACCGGGCCATTGTCTGGCAGTGCCGCCGCTCGGCGGGCATCTGCAGCGAGCTGCGCGAGGCAGGCGCCGAGTCAATGATCCGGGCGAAAACCGGGTTGCTGCTGGATGCGTATTTCTCCGCCAGCAAGTTGCGCTGGATTTTCCAGCAATCGCCGAAGCTGTTGCGCCGCGCAGAAGCGGGAGACCTGTGTTTTGGCACCATCGACAGCTGGCTGATCTGGCGGCTGACCGGCGGCAAATCCCACCTGACCGACCACACCAATGCCAGCCGCACCCTGTTATACGATCTGGATCGCCGCCAGTGGGATGGCGAACTGTTGAACCTGTTCGGCTGCCCTCCCGCCATTCTTCCCGAAATCAGTCACTCCGCGGGCGAGTTTGCGACCACCGATGCTTCGGCATTTCTCGGCGCCGAGGTTCCTATCAGTGGCGTAGCGGGGGACCAGCAGGCCGCGCTGTTCGGCCAGGGGTGTGTGGAACCCGGCAGCCTGAAAAATACCTACGGAACGGGGTGCTTTATGCTCGCCTGTGCCGGGGCTGTGCGCCCGCTGGTGCCCGATGGGCTGCTCACCACCATTGCCTGTGATGCGGCCGGGCAACCGCAATTTGCCATTGAGGGCTCCGTATTCAACGGTGGCGCGGCGGTGCAGTGGTTGCGAGATGACCTCGGGGTCATCCAGCAGGCTGCGGAAACGGAGCAGATTGCGCAGGGGATTCCGGATACGCGGGGTGTGTATCTGGTGCCGGCCTTCAGCGGCCTTGGGGCGCCGCACTGGGACGCGGGCGCCCGCGGCGCCATATTTGGCCTCACCCGCGGCGCGGGCCGGGCGGAAATTGTGCGCGCTACCCTCGAGTCCATTGCATTCCAGAGTCACGAACTGGCGCAGCTGATGGCGCAGGCCCTGGGTGTCGAGCTGCAATGCTTGCGGGTCGATGGTGGTGCCAGTGCCAATAACTTCCTGATGCAGTTCCAGGCGGATATTTCCCGGCTTTGTGTGGAGCGCCCCCGGCAGATAGAAACCACCGCGGTCGGCGCTGCGTTGTTGGCCGGTATCGGTGCCGGCGTGTGGTCTCCCGGCGGCCTTCCGGAGTCGCTGGTGGATGTCGAGCAAGATTTCCTGCCACAGATGGGGGAGCTGCAACGTCGGGACCTGTTGAACGGTTGGGCAAGGGCCGTCGCCTCCTGCCGCACGTTCCGCGCAGAATAATCGCTGGCGAAGGGGCGCTATTCGTTGTACAAAAACGGATAGCGACAGGCCTGTTATCGTTCAACCCGCTTGCAGCGCCTGAATCCTCGGATAAGTATAAAAACAGGAGGGGCCCATGTTCCTGGAATCTCGTGGTGTCCGGTTGCACTATCGGCGGTGGTGGGTGGAGCACGCATTGGGTGCGGTGGTGATTGCCCATGGGCTTGGTGAACACAGTGGTCGTTACCGGCACCTTGCGCGCGTGCTCAATGCGCACGGTTACAGTGTCTATGCCCTGGACCATGCAGGCCATGGACAGTCCGAAGGACGACGCGGCGATATCAAAGATTTTTCAGCCTACGCCGAGGACCTCGCCCGCTGTATTCGCTTGGTGCGCCACGAAAACCCGGACCAGCGGATTCACTTGCTTGGTCACAGTATGGGCGGAGTGATTGCCTGTGCCACGGTGGCTCGCGCGGTTGAAGGCGCTCAGGTCGATAGTCTGATTTTGTCCGCCCCCGCATTTGCCGGGAAGAGCGAGCCGGGCAAGCTCGAGCTGGGCCTGATACGCCTGCTGGCGAGCGTCTGCCCCGGGTTGTCCCTCCCCAATCGGCTGAATCCTTCCTATATAAGCCGCGACCCGGAAATCGTTCAGGAGTACTGCAGTGACGACCTGGTACACGACAGGGTGACGCCGCGCTGGTTTCTGGCCTACCGCAAGACCCGCGATCAGTTGCTCGCGCAGCCCGAGGCGATCGCGATCCCGACATTGACCCTGCTGCCGGAGGGCGACCAACTGGTGGCGCCCGAGGTTACGCGGGACTGGCAGCGGCGGCTCCAAGGTGCGCAGCACCGGTTGTGTGCCTTCAGGGGCGCTTATCATGAGATCTTTAACGAGCCCGATGGGGCGGAGCAGGCACTCGCGGCGGTACTCGAACATCTCGCCGAGCATGCGCCGTCAGGCCAGCGCGGGGGCTTGTCCGAGCCACAGCGGGCCGCCACCTGAGAGGGGGCTGTCCACCAGCCCGCATGGGCCCCCAGGCCCCTTTCTCCCTCCGTACCCGGAAATCTTCCGGCGGCCGTGAAAACCCCCTGAAAGCGTTGTACCATACGCGGTCATTTTTGACCGGTAGCCCAGTCATGGCGGGCTGTTGGCACAAGCGGGGTACATCATGGACAAAAAATTACTGAGTTTGCTGGTCTGCCCGGTCAGCAAGGCACCGCTGGAGTATCGCGAGGAGTCTCAGGAGCTGATCTGCAAGGCCAGTGGCCTGGCGTATCCGGTGCGCGATGGTATTCCCGTGATGCTGGAGTCAGAGGCAAGGCCACTGACCACCGACGAGAAACTCGACAAATAGCCTGCTTGACGCAGGCGGTTTTGGCCCGGGACGGCGCAGGAGACCAGTGTGGCTGAGCGCAGTGTGTTCACGCGAATCATCGAGGGCGAGCTTCCTGCTCGACGCCTTTATGAGGACGATCAGTGTATTGTCATTGAAGATCGCGCGCCGCAAGCGCCGACCCACCTGCTGGTCATCCCCCGCAAACCTTTGGTCAATCTGGCGGATGTGGCGGCGGAGGATGGCCCATTGCTGGGGCACTTGATGTGGGTTGCCTCGACGATGGCGCGGCGCCTGAATCTGGAAAAGGGCTTTCGCCTGGTGGTCAACAATGGCCGCGAAGCGGGGCAAACCGTATTTCACCTGCATATCCATTTGCTGGCCCAGCGCAAAATGCCTGAGGCCGGCCTTGCCGACGACCTGCGGGACTGAACACTGGCGACGCGATGCACGCGTCGGAACAAAATTTACTGATGATGTGGAAGTTGCCTGAATGAAGAGCGCACAGATACGCGAAGCATTTCTTAACTATTTTGCCGAGCAGGGACACACCCGTGTTGCGTCCAGTTCTCTGGTGCCCGGGAATGACCCTACGCTGTTGTTCACCAACGCCGGCATGGTGCAGTTCAAAGACACTTTTCTGGGGCAGGAATCGCGTCCGTACGTGCGTGCTACCAGTTCCCAGCGCTGCGTGCGTGCCGGTGGCAAGCACAATGACCTGGAAAACGTCGGCTACACCGCTCGCCACCATACGTTTTTTGAAATGCTGGGCAACTTCAGCTTTGGCGACTACTTCAAGCGTGAAGCGATTCAGTTTGCCTGGCAGTTCCTGACCGAAGTCCTGCAACTGCCGCCAGAGCGTTTGTGGGTAACGGTGCATATCAGTGACGACGAAGCTGCCGATATCTGGCTCAAGGAGATCGGAGTCAGTGCCGACCGTTTCTCACGGCTGGATGAAGACAATTTCTGGCAAATGGGTGATACCGGTCCGTGTGGTCCGAGTTCAGAAATTTTCTATGACCACGGTGCGGATGTGCCGGGTGGCCCTCCGGGTTCCGAGAACGATGACCTGGATCGGTATATCGAGATCTGGAATCTGGTGTTCATGCAGTTCGAGCGCGCAGCCGATGGCGAGCTGCATCCACTGCCCAAGCCCTCCGTCGACACGGGAATGGGGCTCGAGCGTATTGCCGCCGTGATGCAGGGCGTGCACTCCAACTACGAAATCGACCTGTTCCAGGCGTTGCTGGATGCGGCAGGAAAAATTGTTGGCTGTGAAAACACCGAAGAGAAATCCCTGCGGGTTATTGCGGACCATATCCGCTCCTGTTCCTTCCTTATCGCGGATGGCGTCATGCCGTCGAATGAAGGGCGTGGTTTTGTACTGCGACGGATCATTCGCCGTGCGGTGCGTCATGGAAACAAGCTGGGCCAAAAGGAAATCTTCTTCTACAAGCTGGTGCCGGCGCTGGTGGAGCAGATGGGCGAGGCCTATCCCGAGCTGCGGGAGAAGCAGTCCGTCATTGAAACAGCCCTGCGCAAAGAAGAAGAACAATTTGCAAAAACACTCGACAAGGGGATGGCGCTACTCGACGACGCGCTGGCTTCGCTCGAGGGAAGCGAGGTCCCGGGAGAGCTGGTGTTCACCCTGCATGATACCTACGGCTTCCCCACTGACCTGACCCAGGATATTGCCCGCGAGCGCGGCCTCACCCTGGATATGCCGGGCTATGAAGACGCCATGAATGCCCAGCGCGAGCGCGCCCGTGCAGCGGGCAAGTTCAAGCAGGACTACACAGGCAATCTCGAGCTTGAGGGTGTTACGGAATTTCTAGGCTACGGCAGTACTGAGGCCACCGGCAAGGTGGTTGCCATTGTTAAAGACGGCGAGCAGGTAGACACCTTGCAAGAGGGTGAGGCCGGTGCGGTGGTGCTCGATCGCACGCCGTTTTACGCCGAGTCTGGCGGTCAGGTAGGGGACAGTGGCTACCTGCAGTCGGCCGACGGTCGTTTTGAGGTGGCTGATTGTGTGAAGCTGGGCAGTCATCACGTGCACCAGGGGAAACTTTTGTCTGGCCGTGTCGCCGTTGGCGACGAGGTGACTGCAGAGGTGGCTGATGACGTGCGTCAATCCACTGCGTTGAACCATTCCGCCACTCACTTGCTGCATGCGGCGCTGCGTAAGGTTCTCGGTGAACATGTGACCCAGAAGGGTTCTCTGGTGGACTCCGAACGCCTGCGTTTTGACTTCTCGCACCCGGAGGCGGTGACTTCGAAGCAGTTGCGTGCCATCGAGTCACTGGTGAACAGCCAGATCCGCGCCAATACACCGGTGGAAACCGAGGTGACGGATATTGAATCGGCAAAAGCCAAAGGGGCCATGGCCCTGTTTGGTGAGAAATATGGTGATTCCGTGCGCGTCCTGTCTATGGGAGAGCAGGCCGATGGCGGTGCCTTCTCGGTAGAGTTGTGTGGCGGCACCCATGTGAAGCGCACCGGTGATATCGGCTTGCTGCGTATCGTGGGCGAGAGCGGTATCGCTTCGGGGCAGCGTCGAATCGAAGCAGTGACAGGCGCGCATGCACTGGCATTGTTCGATGAAGCCCAGCAGCGCCTGGACCATGCCGCGGCGGTGCTCAAGGCTCGTCCCGACACGCTGGCTGACAAAGTGGAGCAATTGCTCGCCAGTAACCGCAAGCTGGAGAAGGAAGTTGCGCAACTGAAGACGCGCCTCGCCAGCGGTGCTGGTGGTGATCTGGCGAGCCAGGCGATAGAGATCGACGGGGTAAAAGTTCTGGCTGCGGCGATTGAAGGGGCGGATGCCAAGTCCCTGCGCGACCTGGCAGACCAGATGAAGAACAAATTGGGCAGCGGCATTGTTTTCCTGGCGGCGCCGGGAGACGACAAAGTGGCCCTGATTGCTGCGGTGACCAAGGATCTGACCAAGCGCCTGGCTGCTGGCGACCTGATGCGTTTTGCCGCCGGCGAGCTGGGTGGCAAGGGCGGTGGTCGCCCGGACATGGCGCAAGGCGGCGGTACCGATGTCGCATCTCTGCCGGGTGTGCTGAAGGCCGTCCCCGATTGGGTGAAAAATAATATCAAGTGAAACCATCAGACAAAAACTCCGGAAAAAGTTGATCTGACGGTTTCTACCCGGAAAAAAATGCACCTTTGCAGTTGATTTGCCCGGGTTTTGGTGATTAAGTGCGCGACGCGCGCGCGGCAGGTGCCGCGGTGCATTTGGGCAGCAAGGAACACTAGAGCGATGAGTTTGTTCGTGCAGAAATACGGTGGCACTTCGGTGGGCTCTATCGAGCGCATCGAAGCGGTGGCCGACAAGGTGGCGGGCTTTCGAGCCAAGGGCCACGACATGGTGGTGGTGCTTTCCGCAATGAGTGGCGAAACCAATCGCCTGATCGACCTGGCACGGCAGATTCAGGAGCACCCGGATCCCCGTGAGATGGACGTACTGGTGTCCACCGGGGAGCAGGTGACGATTGCGCTGCTCAGTATGGCGCTGAAAAAGCGTGGCTACGACGCATGCTCCTACACCGGCGGCCAGGTGAAGATTCTCACGGATAATGCCCATACCAAGGCGCGTATCCAGCGCATTGATGTGGAGCGTATGCGTCGGGACCTAGATGCAGGCAAAGTGGTTGTGGTTGCCGGTTTCCAGGGGGTTGACGACGACGGCAACATTACCACCCTCGGTCGCGGTGGCTCAGACACCACCGGTGTCGCCCTGGCGGCGGCCCTGGATGCAACTGAATGCCAGATTTACACCGACGTTGATGGCGTCTACACCACCGACCCGCGTGTGGTGGACAGTGCCCGCCGCCTGGATCGCATCACCTTCGAAGAGATGCTTGAAATGGCGAGCCTGGGCTCCAAGGTTCTGCAAATTCGGGCAGTAGAGTTTGCCGGGAAGTACAAGGTGCCGCTGCGTGTGCTCTCTACATTCGAAGAGGGTAACGGCACACTGATTAGTCTGGATGAGGAAGACAACGAGATGGAACAGCCTGTAGTCTCTGGCATTGCATTCAACCGCGACGAGGCAAAACTGACCATTCGCGGCGTACCCGACACCCCGGGGGTTGCCTGCCGCATTCTGGCGCCGGTGGGTGCGGAAAATATTGAGGTTGATGTCATTGTCCAGAACATCAGCGCGGTGGATGGCACTACTGACTTCACATTCACCGTTCACCGCAATGACCTGAGCAAGGCGCGCGGTGTGCTGGAGCGAGTGGCGAACGAGCTGGGTGCCCGGGAAGTGGTGTCCGATGACAAGATCGCCAAGGTGTCCATTGTGGGTGTGGGTATGCGCTCTCACGCTAATGTGGCGTCGAAGATGTTCGAGGCGCTGGGCGAAGACAATATCAACATCCAGATGATCACCACCTCTGAAATCAAGATTTCCGTGATTATCGATGAGCGGTACCTGGAGCTGGCCGTGCGTGCGCTACACAGTGCTTTTGAGCTCTCCGAGCCGAAAAACGTGGAATAACTATAACCAGAGTGATGGATCCCGCGGGCAACCATAGCAATTCTGTTGTCTGGCGTGCGGTGCGACCTGTTGAGATTTTCAGCGACTGGGCGATACTGAATAAAGTGACGGACAAGATTCCCGGTTCAACGCCTTCTCGGGTTATGATGACCTAAGGCGCTGGCCAGGGATAACCGGTCGTGCCAAATCACAGGATGATCAAGGAGAAGTAGGTAATGTTGATTTTAACCCGCCGTATCGGTGAAACACTGATGGTTGGTGATAATGTGACGGTTACCGTATTGGGTGTAAAAGGCAACCAGGTACGAATCGGGGTCAATGCACCGAAAGAAGTCGCGGTTCACCGTGAGGAGATCTATCAGCGCATCCAGCGCGAGAAGCAGACCTCCGATGACGGAAGTGCAGACTGACGAGTAGCCGATCAGAAAGGGCCGCCCAGCGGCCTTTTTTTATGTCTGTATACTTTGTAGCCGACCTTTAAGAAAACGCAAAAAGTTATTGATTCCCCATTGATTTTTACATTGCCGTTGGTATGATGCCGCTCACTTTCAGCAGCCAAGACCCAGTGTCTCAAGCTGCTGTTGCCCGGCTCAAACAGACGAGTGAGGGCAGAAGAAGTTACGGTGAGGTGGCCGAGTGGCTGAAGGCGCGCCCCTGCTAAGGGCGTATGGGGTTAAACTCATCGAGGGTTCGAATCCCTCCCTCACCGCCATCTAAAAAACACTCTCAATTGAGGGTGTTTTTTTATGGGTAGAGGTCGGTGTTTTGACCTCTGCTTGTGCGGCAGCGAAGCGCTACCGAGGCTGGTAAAAAGTTTGAAAAAACAGCTTGCCAGTCGCCAGGATGCTCCGTATAGTTCGCGCCCTCGCTGCTTGAGCGGCAACGCAAAACGCGGCGAGGTGGCAAGTTAACCTTTTGATTTTCAACGAGTTTTCTCGGAAAAAGAATTTCAAAAAAAGAGCTTGCCAAACGAGATTGGCGCCATATAATGCGCGTCCTTCTCGGGGTCACCGAGCAGGTGATCGAAGCTTCGGACGATGTTGATTTTCAACGGATTCGAGCTTCAAAAAAGTCTGCAAAAAGCACTTGCTTCAGCAGATTGGATGTGTAAAATGCGCATCCCACAGTGAGGGCCGAGCGCCACGCTGAGTTGTTTAAAAATTCGATCAAGCAATATGTGTGGGTGCTTGCGGAGCGACGGATC